>NZ_CP151408.1:0-29869 GCF_038368255.1 Azonexus hydrophilus | reverse complement strand
TAGGGGTCGTCTCAGAAAACGGAAAATAAAGCACGCTAAGCGTGCGTGGAGGCTGGCACCCAGCGGTACAGCGTCGGAATGGACACGCCGAGGTTCTTGGCCACGTCCTTGGGCGGCACCCCGCTGGCCAGCAGCTTCTTGGCCGACTCGATCTTGCTGTCGGTCATCTTCGGCTTGCGGCCGCCTTTGCGGCCGAGCTGCTTGGCGACTTCCAGCCCGGCGCGGGTGCGCTCGACGGTCAGCTCGCGCTCCATTTCGGCAAGGCTCGCCATGACGTGGAAGAAGAACCGCCCGGATGGTGTGCCGGTGTCGATGGAGTCGGTGAGGCTCCTGAACTGGACACCGTGCTTGTGCAGATCGCCGACCAGATCGACCAGTTGCTTGACCGACCGGCCCAGCCGGTCGAGCTTCCAGACGACCAAAGTATCGCCTTCGCGCAGCATTTCGAGCGTCTTGGCCAAGCCAGGCCGGTCTGCCCGCGTGCCACTCACCTTGTCCTCGAAGACCTTTTTACATCCGGCCTTGCTCAAGGCTTCGCGTTGCAGCTCCAGGTTCTGATCCTGCGTCGAGACGCGCGCATAGCCAATCAACATGGCTTGTCTCGCGCCCGGTCGATGCGTTCCTGCATCGCCTGCATCACTTCTTCGTGGGTGTACGATCTGGCGTTGGCGTCGGTGGCTTGCCGCAGGGCTTCCTCAACCTCGCGCGTCATCCGCTCGTAATCCTCCGGCCACAGCGCTTGCTCCATGCGCAGCGACGCCTGACCCAGCAGGTGCAGCAGGCTGAACAGCCGCATGTCGTTGGTGGCGACGATGCGCTCCCGAATCTGCTCCTGAATAGCTTCGCTAGCCCGATGCGCTTGTGGTGTGGCAGTCCCCTCGTAGTCAGCGGGGAATTCCGCTTCCTCGGCAATCCTTGCCCAGGCGCTGGCCAGCGCCTCGATGGTTGACGTGCTCATTTCCGCCGCTCCTGTGCTCTTTGGCGAATCAACCGGCCAAGGGGCCTCGACGCGAAAACCAGCAGCATCACGCCTATCGGATACCAGGTCGAGAAGACCACCAAGGCATCGAAGGCTGGCCGTCCGGTGTTGGTAGGCAGTACGGCGGTCACAGCCATCAACCCGCCGACCGTCCAGATGATGCGCCACACGTAGGGCATCACGCGGGGCACGTAGCCGTCATCGAAAGCGGTCTGGTAGTAGCGGCGCAGGCCGCGCTCGGCAAGCGCCTGGCGCTGCCGATCCGACAGCGCATCCGTCCGGCCATACCAGCGCCGGAATGGTGGACAGCGCAGCAGCAAAGGGGTGAAGAGGATCATCACCGCCACGATCGCGACACCCCACGCCATGACGGCGCCGGCATCGGGCCGCTTGGCGTTCTCGATCACGGGCGCGAAGACGCCCGGAGCACCGATCATCCAGAACAGCGCAATGTGCTGATGGAAGGAGAGCTTCATTTGCTCATCCACTTGCGCAGCAGGCGCTTTTTCAGGGAGGCGCGTTCTTGCGGGTTGCGTCCCTTGTGATTGGCGATGCGATCCGCCGTGGCGGCCTGGCGCTTGACGGGCCAGTAGGAGCGGCCATCCTTGCCCATCGACCAGACGCTGCTGGCCTGGTTTTCCAGCAGGGGCAGATGGGCGCTCAGGGCTTCGGGCGACGCGCTGGTCAGCGCCGTGCGCTCACGGGTGCGCCAGCGCTGATGCCAGAGCTTCTTGTCCTCGCGCTCGCTGCCGCAGGTCGTGTGCCCGACGATGGGTGTTTTGCGGCGGCTGCGGCTCATAACGTAGTGGTCTCCAAGAACATTCAGGACTGATCCCAGGCGTCGATGGTCAAGACCTGATCGGCAGGACAGGCGGCTACGCGGTCGGGAACTGGATGGTGTTCAGTCTCATGCCGACCCCATTCGATTGATCGCGTCGCTTGCGGCACGCTGCGACGCAAGGAGGTTTGCGACCTGGTTTAGCAGCCGTGTCCGCTGCATGTCTGTTACCTATCTCCCCGACCGCTCATTGGACCAACTCCAGAGATTGGGCTCTATCGCTCAGCCAATACGAAACCGGCATTGGCTGATGCCACAACCGAGACGAACACAAATGGCTCGGTACCTGTATTTCGCGCCCCGTGCACTTGGCCCGGTCTTGCCACGGCTATCTCACCTTCCCTGAGGGCACGAACAATCCCATTGCCCTGAAAGTAATCAGCCATTCCCGACAAAACAGTCCACGTGTCTTGGCCGTGAGGATGAATGTGAGCCGCAATTTCCTGCCCGGGATGGACATGCCAAACCACGATAATTGAGTCTCGGGTTTCAAGCACAACGGAACGAATAGGCTCGCCTTCGGACGGCTGAACATACTCGGCTACAGAAAATATTCTCGATTCAACAGTCATCGGAGATCCCTCTTTCACAGTTGTCGTTACGGTCTTCATCGTCGGCATCCTGACGCACGGCGGGCAATTGCTGGAGCAACGCCGGCAGCCATTCCTGTACCGTCTCCCACACCACATCGAGGTTGATGTCGAAATAGCCGTGAGCCATGCGATTACGCATATTGCGCATGCTGCGCCACGGCACGTCGGCATGCGCCTGGGTGAACTCGACGTAGCCATCCATCACCTTTGTGGCCGCCTCGCCGATGACGATCAGGCTCATGATGACGGCCTGCTGGGTGCGCTTGTCGGCCAAGAAGTCGTCCTTGGCCATCCCTTCCACGAAGCTGCGCGCATCGGTTGCGGCCTGCTGAATGTGGTCGAGGTAATCGGGCAGGCGGTTCTCGCTCATATCGGTTGCGCCTCCGCGAGCACCTTGGCCCGGAACTTCGGCGGCAGGTCGCCGGGAGTCAGCAGATCGACGTCAACGCCGAGCAGCGATTTCAGTTCTTCTTCCAAATCGCCCAAGTCCAACAACGTGGCACCGGGCAGCGCATCGACCAACAGGTCGAGGTCGCTGCCATCCCGGTCGGTGCCATGCAGCACCGAGCCGAAGACGCGCGGGTTCGCGGCGCGAAAGCGGCCTACCGCTTCACGCACTGCGCTTCGCTTCATGTCAAGCACAACAGACGGTCGCATGCGCATCCTTTCTTATCGAAACTCGTTGAGATGATATGCAATCAAGAATAGAATTTCAAGAACTATTTTCGAGAATCGCAATGCCTTGATTCCCGTGCCGCGCCGGTTGCCTTGGCGGGCTTGTCACAAACCTACGTTTTCAAGAAGAAGGAAACCGCATGCCCCGCCGTTCGATCCTCTCCGCCGCCGAGCGCGAAAGCCTGCTGGCGTTGCCGGACACCAAGGATGAGTTGATCCGTCACTACACGTTCAGCGAAAGCGACCTCTCCATCATCCGGCAGCGGCGCGGCCCGGCCAATCGGCTGGGCTTCGCGGTGCAGCTCTGCTACCTGCGCTTTCCCGGCGTCATCCTTGGCGCTGATGAGCCACCGTTCCCGCCATTGCTGAGACTGGTCGCCAACCAGCTCAAGGTCGGCATCGAAAGCTGGGACGAGTACGGGCAGCGTGAGCAGACCCGACGCGAGCACCTGGTCGAGCTGCAAACGGTGTTCGGCTTCCAGCCGTTCACGATTGGCCACTACCGGCAGGCTGTCCAGTTGCTGACCGAGCTGGCCATGCAAACCGACAAGGGCATCGTGCTGGCCAGAGCCTTGATCGAGCACCTGCGGCGGCAGTCGGTCATTGTGCCCGCCCTCAACGCCGTCGAGCGGGCGAGCGCCGAAGCGATTACCCGCGCCAACCGGCGTCTCTACGACGCCTTGGCTGAGCCGCTGACGGACGTGCATCGCCGTCGCCTCGACGATCTGCTCAAGCGCCGCGACAACGGCAAGACGACGTGGCTGGCCTGGCTGCGGCAATCCCCGGTCAAACCGAACTCGCGGCACATGCTGGAACACATCGAACGCCTCAAGGCGTGGCAGGCGCTCGACCTGCCCTCCGGCATCGAGCGGCTGGTTCACCAGAACCGGCTGCTCAAGATCGCCCGCGAGGGCGGCCAGATGACGCCCGCCGACCTGGCGAAGTTCGAGCCGCAGCGGCGTTACGCGACCCTGGTGGCGCTCGCCATCGAGGGCATGGCCACCGTCACCGACGAAATCATCGACCTGCATGACCGCATCCTGGGCAAGCTGTTCAATGCCGCCAAGAACAAGCATCAGCAGCAGTTCCAGGCATCCGGCAAGGCGATCAATGCCAAGGTGCGGCTGTTCGGGCGCATCGGCCAGGCGCTGATCGAGGCCAAGCAAGCGGGCCGCGATCCGTTCGCCGCCATCGAGGCCGTCATGTCCTGGGATGCTTTCGCCGAGAGCGTCACCGAAGCGCAGCGGCTCGCGCAACCCGAGGACTTCGATTTCCTGCACCGCATCGGCGAGAGCTACGCCACGCTGCGCCGCTACGCGCCGGAATTTCTCGACGTGCTCAAGTTGCGGGCCGCGCCCGCCGCCAAGGACGTACTCGACGCCATCGAGGTGCTGCGCAGCATGAACAGCGACAACGCCCGCAAGGTGCCCACCGACGCGCCGACCGAGTTCATCAAGCCGCGCTGGCAGAAGCTGGTGATGACCGACACCGGCATCGACCGGCGCTACTACGAACTGTGCGCGCTGTCGGAGCTGAAGAACGCGCTGCGCTCCGGCGACATCTGGGTGCAAGGCTCGCGCCAGTTCAAGGACTTCGAGGACTACCTGGTGCCGCCCGCGAAATTCGCCAGCCTCAAGCAGGCCAGCGAATTGCCGCTGGCCGTGGCCACCGATTGCGACCAGTACCTGCATGACCGGCTGACGCTGCTGGAAACGCAGCTCGCCACCGTCAACCGCATGGCGCTGGCCAACGAGCTGCCGGACGCCATCATCACGGAGTCGGGCCTGAAGATCACGCCGCTCGATGCGGCGGTGCCCGATACCGCACAGGCCCTGATCGACCAGACGGCGATGATCCTACCGCACGTCAAGATCACCGAATTGCTGCTGGAGGTAGACGAATGGACGGGCTTCACCCGGCACTTCGCCCACCTGAAGTCAGGCGACCTGGCCAAGGACAAAAACCTGTTGCTGACCACGATCCTCGCCGACGCGATCAACCTGGGCCTGACCAAGATGGCGGAATCGTGCCCCGGCACGACCTACGCCAAGCTGGCCTGGCTGCAAGCCTGGCACATCCGCGACGAAACCTACGGGGCGGCACTGGCCGAGCTGGTCAACGCGCAGTTCCGACATCCCTTCGCCGAGCATTGGGGCGACGGCACCACGTCATCGTCGGACGGCCAGAACTTCCGCACCGGCAGCAAGGCCGAGAGCACCGGCCACATCAATCCGAAATACGGCAGCAGCCCAGGGCGGACGTTCTACACCCATATCTCCGACCAGTACGCGCCGTTCCACACCAAGGTCGTGAACGTCGGCGTGCGCGACTCGACCTACGTGCTCGACGGCCTGCTGTATCACGAATCCGACCTGCGGATCGAGGAGCACTACACCGACACGGCAGGGTTCACGGACCACGTCTTCGCGTTGATGCACCTGCTGGGCTTCCGCTTCGCCCCGCGCATTCGTGACCTGGGCGACACCAAGCTCTACATCCCGAAGGGCGATGCCACCTACGAGGCGTTGAAACCGATGATCGGCGGCACGCTCAACATCAAGCACGTCCGCGCCCATTGGGATGAAATCCTGCGGATGGCCACCTCGATCAAGCAGGGCACGGCGACGGCCTCGCTGATGCTCAGGAAGCTTGGCAGCTACCCGCGCCAGAACGGCCTGGCCGTCGCCCTGCGTGAGCTGGGACGCATCGAGCGCACACTGTTCATCCTGGACTGGCTGCAAAGCGTCGAGCTGCGCCGCCGCGTGCATGCCGGGCTGAACAAAGGCGAGGCGCGCAACGCGCTGGCCCGCGCCGTGTTCTTCAACCGCCTGGGGGAAATCCGCGACCGCAGCTTCGAGCAGCAGCGCTACCGGGCCAGCGGCCTCAACCTGGTGACGGCGGCCATCGTGCTATGGAACACGGTCTATCTGGAGCGGGCCGCGAACGCCTTGCGTGGCCACGGTCAAGCCGTCGATGACGGCCTGTTGCAGTACCTGTCGCCGCTCGGCTGGGAGCACATCAACCTGACCGGCGATTACCTCTGGCGCAGCAGCGCCAAGATCGGCGCGGGCAAGTTCAGGCCGCTACGGCCGCTGCAACCGGCTTAGCGTGCTTTATTTTCCGTTTTCTGAGACGACCCCTACTACGCGCCGGGCCTGGGTCAGCCCGGCCGGGAGCGCGGCGGGATCGAAATTTGGCCCTGTGCGGGCCGTGGTGGCGTTTTCCGGGGTCGGTAGCACCTTGCCCTACCCTTGCCCGGTTCCGGGCCTCCTGGGCGCTCCTGCGCGGCTTGGCCGTGGTTCCGGGCCTGCCTCGTCTGGAATGACGATGCTGGCCAGCTCGGCCGCTTGGCTGCTGGCCCTTCTCTTGGCGTTCAACCTGCGGCCTTTCCGCCCGCGCTGTCGCTCGATGTGAGGCACGGCCTCGGCAAGCCGCTTTTCCCTGCTAAACCGCTTTTTGCGGCCTTTCAGCGGGCACGGCGCTGGATGAGGGTGCAGGCGGTGGAGTTGCCACCGGCGCGGCGTGCCGCGCCTTGGTAAGCCGCCTGGCCGTAGGCCAGCACGATAGCCGGAGGGGGAGCCGGCGAAGCCGGGGGAACCCCGCAGGGGTGCCACGCCGAAGGCGCAGGCCGACGCCGTAGGCGGCGGGGCGAAGCGCGAAGCGCGGAGGGTAGGCGCGCCCGTAGGGCGCTACGGCGTTTCGGTTCGCGCTGTCGGTTGAGTTTTCCACTGATTTGGCCTGCCAATTACAGGCAAATATTTATAGGAAAACTTAAAGGCTTAACCGTACCGGTTTAGGGGGGGTCTGATCTAACGACCCTGGGGGGGTCTGATCTATCGGAGAAAACAGGGGGTGGGGGGGTCTGATCTATCGGAGCGGGGGGGTCTGATCTATCGTGGATAAGTGCGGCTATCCACAGGGTTTATCCCCAAGATTGGCCGCCAAGAGGGGCGCCGGCCAGAAACGACGCGGCCGCCTCGATCTCGGGCGGCCGGTGTGCTGCGTGTGGGGGGGTCTGATCTATCGGAGTTTAGCTAAACTTCCCGCCGTTCTTAGGGGCAATGGGCGGCGGGGAGCCAAGCAACAGCAGGCCACCAGTGACGGGCTTCACCTTCGCTTGCGGATAGACGGTCAGCACCTTCTTGAGTGCCGGCACAAACTTCTTCTTGAAGTCCTTGTCTGCATCCTTCCCGGTGTATTCCTGGGCGAACTGCTCCCGCAGGGACTTCCAGTGCAGCGTTACGCCCCTGCCCTCGATGCGGTGCAGTCGGTGAGCCAGCCAGGTGTAAACGTCCAGCGCAAGCGCGGAACCTTTCAGGGCCATCAGGGCGCGATTGTCCAGCGGGACGGCGCTATCCATCAGCGAGTTGAAATAGCCCTCTGATAGAACCATCGTGCCGGGCCAAAGCGATTTCTGCTGCGTGCCGCCATTCGCCAGCCAGGCATCGAACTGTTCGACGGGTTGGCCGTTGTAGGTGCGCCCCTTGAATCCAAGTTGCAGTCGGCAAGCGGCCAGGGCGTGCATTTGACGGCGCAAGGTGGTGTAACGCGCCCCCTGGTCATCCATGCCCATGAGCCGCAAGAACTCGGCTGCGCTGTCACCGATGGGGATTTCCCGCGTGTTGTCGCGCTTGGCGTAGCTGGACACCCAAGCAAGGGCCAGGCGTGGCATGACGCCATAGGGGATAGGTTGCAGCACCGGCCCCCTGCCCTCGTCCAAATAGCCGGCCTGCACATTGACCCAGGCCGCGCCAGACTGGCGCATGAACTCGCGTCCATCGACCTTCGAGCGAGGTAAACCGACCTGGCACAGCACGGCATGGGTGAAAGCCATGTCCTCGCCGCTCGGCGGGTTGGTGGCGATCTCTGCGCCGGCCTCGATCAGCTTCTGGTCTTGCTCGGTCAGGATGATGCCGGCCGGGGTGATCTTGGCCCCGGCGCGGGGCTTCCTGGTCTTGTCCTCTGCCTTGGCCTGCGCCTTCACGATCAGGCCGCCCACCAGGTCGCCAATCTGCTGCGGGCCGTTGTTGCGCTTGGTCATGTGTTCTCCCCTTACCTGCTGGGCCGCCGCCACGGTGCCGGCCCTATGGGCTTCACGCGGCCGGATTCGAGCGGCACCAGCCAAATGCCATTGAGCCGCCACGGTGCCGGCAAACCGAGCTGCGCGTTTTCGCGGGCCGCTTGGGCCAGGTTCTGCGCTATCCGCTCGGCCTTCTTCGCCCTGGTTTTAGCCGCTAAAGCGGCGCAAATGCTCATGGGTTGCCCTTGGATATTAATTTCATTCTTTATGAATGTCGTTTAGCTCTGGAAAATATCGCCTTCCAAGGCGCGGAAAATCGCCATGTTGATGACGGCGGCGCGGGCCTGGCCGGTGCGCTTGGCGACCTCATCGACCTTGCGCAGCAGCTCGGGCGCAATGGTCAAGGTGATCTGCCGCTTGTGCCCCTTGGGGATGCCCTTCTCATAGGCGGCCGCCGGTTCGGCCTTGCTGGCGTCGGGTGCCCCCTGGATGAAAGCATCCTGGGCGGCGGTTGCCGTGGCGGTCTTGGGTTTGCGCTGTATTGACATGCTAAAAACTCCCGTTAGGCGATTTGTTGGATATTAAAAAGCGATGAAACGAGACTATCAATCTCGGCTATCGCCTTCGGGTCGCGGGGGGCCAGCTCGGACACGGCCAGGCCCGCGCCGCCGGCATTACTGAACGCTTTGCGCCGCCGGATCGGGGTTGCCAGGTACTCGAACTGTGGAACCTCGGCCACGGCTGCCGCCGCGTCGGCGTTGTCGGCCGAGTGCTCGCCGGGGTCGGCTTGGTTCATCACGGCGAAGGCGCGCAAGCCGTCGCGCACGCTCCGGGCCTCATCCACCAGCGCCGCCATGTCATCGAGCGCCCACACGTCATAGGAACGCGGCGCGAACGGCACCAGCAGCACATCGGACAAGATCAGCGCCGCCCGCAGCGCGGTCGAGTCGCGGCCGCCGGCATCGATGATGATGTCCTGCCACTTGTCCCGCTGCTGCTGAACCTGGCCGCGCAGGGTCGGGCCGTCCGCGTATTGCGCACAGGCAATCCCCGGTTGCCGGCCACTCTCGGCCCGCGCGGCGATGGCCGCCGCTGCCGTGCCCTGGCGGTCGCCGTCGATCAGCCACACGTCGCGCCCTGCCAAGGCGCGGGCGATGGCGAGCTGAACGGCCAACGTCGTCTTGCCGACGCCGCCCTTGGTGTTTCCTACTGTAATAATCACATTGGCACCTCAGAAGAATATTAACTGACAGTGCCTAATTGTGCCGACCAGGCTCGGTTGCGTCAATAGGGTTAGCGCACTTTTTGAACGTTCTTTTAATATTAAAAGCGACCGTTAAAAACGGTCTTTAGCGGCTAAAGTCCTGCGCCTCCCATAGCGCCCGATAGGCCGCCTCGTCGGCGGTCGGCTCGCGGTCGAGCTGTTCCAGCAGCCAGGCCACGCCGGCGGCCATCGCTTCGTCGTGGTCGAGATACCGGCCATCGAGCGCGGCATACATACCGCCTTGCCTGGTGGTCACTTCCCAAGCCTGGCCGTCATGGGTGCGGCACACGGCATAGGCGAAGTAATCCCCCTTGGCGTCCATCTCGTCGTGGGCTGCTTGCAGCTCGGGCCGAAGCGGGGGCAAGGGATAGTGTCCGTTTCTCATGCCTTCATGCCCTCCTGGTCGCCGGCGGCCAGCGCGTCGGCCTCGGTCAATGCGTCCTCAACAAACGCGCCGCGCCGGCGGGCCTCGGCCTGGCTGGTTTCCTGGCCGCGCAGCGCCCGGTAAAGGGTTGCCCGATGCACGCCCAGCAGCTCGGCCGTTTCGGCCGCCGTGCGGCCGGCGGCCAGCAGCTCGCGGGCGTGTTCGACCTGGCCGGGGGTGAGGGTAGGGCGGCGACCGAACTGCACGCCTCGCGCCTTGGCCGCCTCGCGGCCGTTCCTGGTGCGGTCGATGATTAGGGAACGCTCGAACTCGGCGATGCCGGCAAACACGGTCAGCACCATGCGCCCGGCCGGGGTGGTGGTGTCTGCCCACGGTTCAGCCAGCGAGCGCAGGCCCGCGCCTTTCGCCTGCAACTGCTCGGCAATGTCTAGCAGGTCGCGGGTGCTACGGGCCAGCCTGTCCAGCCGCGTGACCGTCACCACGTCGCCGGCGCGTAGGTGGTCGAGCATCCGGCCCAGCTCCGGCCGCTTGGCATGGGTGCCGGTGATCTTCTCGGCAAAGATGCGCGTGCAGCCGGCGGCGTGCAGCTCGGCGCGTTGGTTCGTCAAATCCTGGTCGTCAGTCGATACCCTGGCGTAACCGATCATCGGCTTGTCTTTCATGGTGCGCCCTTCGTTGCAAATATCGTCGCAAATAATAGACCATTTGCGACTGACTTTTGCAACGCGATGACGCCAGAGAAAAGGGCAGGGCGGGGCGTGTCGCACAAATTAGGACTTATGCGACACGCCGGCTAACTTTTTGGATACACAAACGTGTATCCATGCGATACTGTCGCCCTATGTCGAGCAAAGACGTTGGCCTCCGTATCCGTGTTGAAAGGGAACTCCGCGAGGCGTTCCAAGGGGCCTGTCTGGCTGAAAACCGGAATGCATCGGAAGTGCTGCGCGAGTTCATGCAGGCGTTCGCCGACAGGCACCAAGGCGGCTTACAACCGGATATGTTCGCGGCACCGGCAGCCAGAAAGCCACGTCAATCAACCAAGAGAAAAGCGATATGAGCCAATTCAATTCTTTGGAAATGTGCGCAGGGGCAGGGGGCCAGGCGCTCGGCCTGGAAATGGCTGGCTTCGATCATGCGGCCCTGGTCGAACTGGAACCGGCAGCATGTGCAACGCTGCGGCTCAACCGCCCGGCCTGGAACGTCATTGAGGAAGACTTACGCCGCTTCGATGGCCGCCCCTACCAGGGCATTGACCTGGTGGCCGGCGGCGTGCCGTGCCCGCCGTTCTCCAAGGCTGGAAAGCAGCTCGGCGCAAAGGATGAGCGCGACCTGTTCCCCGAAGCTATCCGCCTGGTCGATGAGTGCCGCCCGCAAGCCGTGATGCTTGAGAACGTGCGCGGCCTGCTCGATGCCGTCTTTGACGACTACCGGAACAAGGTCGAAAAGCAGCTCAAGAAGCTGGGCTATGTGCCTGGTTGGCGGCTGCTCAATGCCTCGGACTATGGCGTTTCCCAGCTCCGTCCGCGTGTGGTGTTCGTGGGCATCCGCAAAGACCTGGCCGCCGGGTTCTCCTGGCCGGAACCTCTCAAGACTGAACCGCCGACTGTGGGCGAATTGCTGCACGATCTCATGGCCGCCAACGGCTGGCGTGGCGCTGACCGCTGGCGCGAACAGGCCAGCACCATTGCCCCGACCTTGGTAGGCGGCTCCAAGAAGCACGGCGGGCCAGACCTCGGCCCGACTCGCGCAAAACGCGCCTGGGCCGCCCTCGGCGTAGATGGCATGGGGTTGTGGGACGAGGCCCCGCCGCGTGACTTCGTGGGCATGCCGCGCCTGACGCCGCGCATGACGGCACGGATTCAGGGCTTCCCCGATGACTGGCAGTTCTACGGGCGCAAGACGGCCGCCTATCGCCAGATCGGCAACGCCTTCCCGCCGCCGGTCGCTGCGGCCGTGGCCCGTCAGATATTCGCGGCCCTGTCCGTGAAGCGCATTTTCAAGGTGGCGTGATGACGACGGCCGCCGGCTTCGTGGAAGCCCGCAAGGCGTTCCATGCCTCGCTGCTTCAATCAACCCTGACCATCAACAGCGCGGGGGTGGTCAGCAACGCCGACAGCAGCAACACGACGAGCAAGGCGATTGCCAAGGGCATTGCCGATCTGCTCAAGGCCGAAACCATCGGGGAGCGGATCGCGGGCCAGACCTCGGGCAACCAGTTCGAGGGCATTTGCGCGGCCTTCGTGCAGGAAACCTTCCTCAAGCTGGGGCACCTCCGCCCCGGCACCTGGGACGTGCATCAAGTCTCCGGCCGCAATCGCTTGGAAATCGCCCGGTATGAGCAATACGCGCACCTGGTCGCCCTTGACCGGGCTGCCAAGGCCGATGCCGAACTGGCCGCCGCCCTGGGAAGCGACTACACCATCACGCCGGATATCGTGGTCGTGCGCGACACCGAGGACGACGGCACCATCAATGCGCCGGCGTGCCTGGTCGATGACACCGTGACCACGCTTGCCAGCCTGCGGAAGAAAAACGGCGGCCTGCCGCTGCTGCATGCAAGCATTTCCTGCAAGTGGACGATCCGCAGCGACCGGGCGCAAAACGCCCGTTCCGAAGCGTTGAACCTGGTACGCAACCGCAAGGGCCGTCTGCCGCATGTGGTGGTCGTCACGGCCGAACCAACACCGAGCCGCCTGGCATCTATCGCCCTGGGCACGGGGGACATTGATTGCGTGTATCACTTCGCCCTGTATGAGCTGCAAGCTACCGTGAAAGACCTGGGCATGGACGATGCGGCCGACCTCCTGGCGGTGATGGTCGATGGCAAGCGCCTGAAGGACATTTCAGACCTGCCGCTTGACCTGGCAGTGTGAGCCATGACGGCCGGCCAGCGCGAACAGGACGAGGCCGCCGGCGGGCCTGAGCGGCGCGAGCTGCGCCTAGCCGATGGAACGGTCGTCACGGCCTCGGTAGCTGCCCGGCACTATTCCCGCTCGCATCAGTTGTACGGCTATCTGCAATTCAAGGCCCACGGAAAGACCGTTACCAAGTACATCGGCCGCGTGACGGCCGAAAGCCGGGCCGAGTCCCTGCGCCTGGGCTGGGAGCTGCTGCGCTCGCGGAAGCTGGTCGAGTCTTTCGGCTGGTCGTGGGTCGTGAAGCGGGGCAAGTAGGGGCCAGCGGGTCAAGGGCTTTGGCCACGTCAAGGAACGCAACCTGCGGGCAGCCCGCCCGCTGTGGGACGACCTGCTGCGGCGCTGGCGCGCGGGCGACGCCGCCGCCGCGCCGACGTCGGCCGCGCGCCTCGCCTGACCGGCTGGGCAGGCGCGCCACCCGACCGCGCGCCTGCCCGGTGCGCGGGCCGCGCTGTCACCGCCCCGACGCAGCGCGCTGCCGCCGGTGGGCTGGCCGGCGTACACTGCGCGGTTTTTCGTGCAGGCAAGGGAGTGGCGATGGCCGCAGCGGGCAGTGCAGACGGTGGGGCAGCAACGGCGGGCGGGATCGGCGGCGGCGTCGCGTGGGCGCTGGCTGCCGGGGCCCTGTGGGGGCTGGTGTTCGTCGCGCCACTGATGTTGCCCGAGTATCCGGCGGCGCTGCAGTCGGTGGCGCGTTACCAATGGGCCGACCCTGGCCTTCAAGGATATGGCCATGCAACTTCTTGGCAATCTGTTTGAGTACGTGCTGGACAAACGGGGCGAGACAATCAACATTCTTGGCGCAACGTCGGGCGATACGGGTTCAGCTTAGTGGGGGCCGCGAAAGCTTCACGCCTGAAGTCCATGGTGCATTAGCGACCCGCGCCTACGAAGCCACCTTCATGGCCGGCCAGCCGGCGCTGGCCCCGATGCGCTTCAGCGCACTGAATTTCTGCGGCCAACCGTGGGAGCCGCAGCAGGCGGAGTACGACGGCGGCACCACGCTCACGCTCTGGCACCACGACCTCTACTACGGCAACCGCGTCGGCGCGCGCTTCTCGTTTGCCGACCAGTACATGGGACTGGTCGGTCAGCCGTCGCGCGAGTAACCGGTGCGAATAACCGCCGAGAGTACACCCCGATCAAAGCCAGGCCAGACCAGCAGGCGCTGCTCAGCTGAACCCGCCGCGCATCAAAACCGCCACCTCACCGGCGAATAGAGGCGGTTCCTGACCAGCGTTCACACGGCTGAGGAGAAGTCTGCAAAATACTGTGTATTTGCGCAGTATTCATGCCAGCCACCGCCAAACCCAAGCGCTACAACCCCCGCCACCCCGAACGCACTCTGCTCTACCAAACCGTGGCCGAGCACTACGAGAGCTGGCTGGAGCTGGCTTGCGAGGGTCAATTTGAGGGCCAGGGCGACCACCACAGCCCCAGGCCCTACGTGCGCAAAGCGTTCGAGAAATATCTGGAGTGCGGCATCTTCGCCCACGGCTTTGCCCGCGCCCGCTGCGACGACTGCGGACACGACTTCCTGGTCGCCTTCTCGTGCAAAGGCAGGGGTGTCTGCCCCTCATGCAACACCCGGCGCATGGCTGAGACGGCGGCACACCTCACCGACCATGTGTTTCCCCGCCTGCCGGTGCGCCAGTGGGTGCTGTCGGTGCCCAAACGGCTGCGGTACTACATGCAGCGAGAGGGCCCGGTGCTGGGCATGGTGCTGCGCATCTTCCTACGCGTCATCGCGCAAACGCTGCAAGCCAACAGCCCTGGTGCGGCCAATGTGGACAAGGCAGCACTGCACATAGGCGCAGTCGCCTTCATCCACCGCTTTGGCTCCAGTCTGAACGAGCATGTGCACTTCCATGTCTGCGCAGTCGATGGCGTGTTTGAGGAAGTGGCGGGCGAGGAGGGCGATGCTGCTGATGCAGCTTCTCAAAGCTCACCATCGCGCATCATCTTCCACCCCGCCACCGGCGTGACTGCGGATGCCGTGGGTCAGGTGCAGGCCAGCTTACGCAAACGCATCCTGCGCGCCTTTGTCGGACGGGGCCTGCTGGAGAGTTTCGAGGCCCAAGAGATGCTGGGCTACAAGCACAGCGGGTTTTCGGTGGACACCAGCGTGTGCATAGCGGCGCACGACCGCGCCGGGCTGGAGCGGCTGCTGCGCTACTGCGCCCGCCCGCCGTTTGCCATGGAGCGGCTGCGCAAAGCGGGCAGCGAGCTGGTCTACCGCTGCGCCAAGCAGCACAGCGAGCCCGGCAGCCTGCCTCACAACAAGCGCGGCGTAAAGGCCGATGAGATCACCCTCACCCCGCTGGAGCTGATTGAACGTATCGCCAAGCTGGTGCCCCCGCCGCGCACGCACCGCCACCGCTACTTTGGCGTGCTGGCACCGAACTCACCCTTGAGGCCTGCCGTCACGGCGCTGGCGCGTGATGCAGCGGTGAAACCGGCGCAGGTGCAAGCCGAGCCAGCCAGCACGGCTGCAGGCGAGGGCGCACTTGGGGTAAGAAGCCCACTGCCAACCCAGACCGAGCCCGCCCAGCCGGTGCCACCCAAGCGCCCGGCGCACTATTTGTGGGCGGTGCTGATGGCCCGTATCTACGAGGTGTTCCCGCTGCTGTGCCCCATCTGCGGCGGGCAAATGCACATCATCGCCTTCATCACACACAGTGCCGATATCCGCCAAATACTGGAGCACATCGGGGTGGAGACGGAGCCGCCGCACATCACCCCGGCACGCGGGCCGCCACTGTGGGACGAGTGCGACGCGCAAGCCGCAGAGGGCGTGGAGCCAGCCCCAGACTGGGATGAAGCGACCCAACCGGCCCCGGACTTCGAGGTCGATCAGCGCGTCAGTTGGTAGGGTGGCAACAGCGGTTAACAGTGGTTTTGCCAACGTTGCGAGGCAGCGCTGCGCCTGTCACCGCCAAAAACGGGTCATACCGAAAAATCTCGGGCAACTGGCTTTGAGAAATCAACCCAGCAGTCCCCTGTGTGCATGCCTGAGACGCCCCAAACGTGTGCTATACTTGTGCTCATGCGGTTGGATTTCCTATCCCCGGCACGGCGCGCGGAGGACGGCGAGGCGCTGGCAGAGTAGCGCGGCGCTGCGCCCACGAAGGCGGGCGCGGGTTCCTACAATGGCCCGACCCCCACGATCCCCCCCATCGATTCCCCAGGAGCCCCCATGCTCGTCGAACGCATCTGGACCGGTAATTCGTACCGCAACTTCAACTACCTGATCGCCTGCCCCGAGACCGGCGAAGCGCTGGCGATCGATCCGCTGGACCATGAAAAAACCCTGAACACGGCCAGGGTCAAGGGCTGGCAGATCACGCAGATCCTCAACACGCACGAGCACCACGACCACACCGGCGGCAACGCGGCCGTGGTGGCGGCCACCGGCGCCAAGGTGATCGCGCACCACAAGGCCGCGGGCAAGATCGAAGGCATGGACCGCGGCGTGAAGGCCGGGGACGTGATCAAGGTCGGCCGGCACATCGAACTGGAATGCCTGGACACGCCCGGCCACACGATGTGCCACATCTGCCTGCGCTCGCACACCGACGAGCCGGCGCTGTTCTCCGGCGACACGCTGTTCAACGCGGGCGCGGGCAACGTGCACTACGGCGGCAGCGTGGACGAGCTCTACACCACCTTCGTGCAGCAGCTCGCGAAGCTGCCGGAGAACACCCGCGTCTACCCGGGGCACGACTACATCGAGAACAACCTGCGCTTCACGCTCGCGCGCGAGCCCGGCAACGCGGCCGCGCAGGCATTGCTGCCGCGGGTGACCGGGCATGACCCGGCCACTTCGGTGGTCACCACGCTGGCCGAGGAGAAGCGCTTCAACACCTTCTTCCGCCTGGCCAGCCCCGAGGTGATCGCCAAGCTGCGCGAGAGCTTTCCCGAGCTGCCGGAACAGCCCGACGCGAAGACCGTGTTCACCAAGCTGCGCGAGCTGCGCAACCAGTGGTGAGCAGCGGCCGGCGCCGGCCCCTTACTTCAGCGTGAACCGCACGGTGTGCACTTCCATGTCTGCGCAGTCGATGGCGTGTTTGAGGAAGTGGCGGGCGAGGAGGGCGATGCTGCTGATGCAGCTTCTCAAAGCTCACCATCGCGCATCATCTTCCACCCCGCCACCGGCGTGACTGCGGATGCCGTGGGTCAGGTGCAGGCCAGCTTACGCAAACGCATCCTGCGCGCCTTTGTCGGACGGGGCCTGCTGGAGAGTTTCGAGGCCCAAGAGATGCTGGGCTACAAGCACAGCGGGTTTTCGGTGGACACCAGCGTGTGCATAGCGGCGCACGACCGCGCCGGGCTGGAGCGGCTGCTGCGCTACTGCGCCCGCCCGCCGTTTGCCATGGAGCGGCTGCGCAAAGCGGGCAGCGAGCTGGTCTACCGCTGCGCCAAGCAGCACAGCGAGCCCGGCAGCCTGCCTCACAACAAGCGCGGCGTAAAGGCCGATGAGATCACCCTCACCCCGCTGGAGCTGATTGAACGTATCGCCAAGCTGGTGCCCCCGCCGCGCACGCACCGCCACCGCTACTTTGGCGTGCTGGCACCGAACTCACCCTTGAGGCCTGCCGTCACGGCGCTGGCGCGTGATGCAGCGGTGAAACCGGCGCAGGTGCAAGCCGAGCCAGCCAGCACGGCTGCAGGCGAGGGCGCACTTGGGGTAAGAAGCCCACTGCCAACCCAGACCGAGCCCGCCCAGCCGGTGCCACCCAAGCGCCCGGCGCACTATTTGTGGGCGGTGCTGATGGCCCGTATCTACGAGGTGTTCCCGCTGCTGTGCCCCATCTGCGGCGGGCAAATGCACATCATCGCCTTCATCACACACAGTGCCGATATCCGCCAAATACTGGAGCACATCGGGGTGGAGACGGAGCCGCCGCACATCACCCCGGCACGCGGGCCGCCACTGTGGGACGAGTGCGACGCGCAAGCCGCAGAGGGCGTGGAGCCAGCCCCAGACTGGGATGAAGCGACCCAACCGGCCCCGGACTTCGAGGTCGATCAGCGCGTCAGTTGGTAGGGTGGCAACAGCGGTTAACAGTGGTTTTGCCAACGTTGCGAGGCAGCGCTGCGCCTGTCACCGCCAAAAACGGGTCATACCGAAAAATCTCGGGCAACTGGCTTTGAGAAATCAACCCAGCAGTCCCCTGTGTGCATGCCTGAGACGCCCCAAACGTGTGCTATACTTGTGCTCATGCGGTTGGATTTCCTATCCCCTTTCCTCGTTGGCACATTCAAGAGCAAGGAGCGTTCCATGAAGCTGTATTACACCCCCGGCGCCTGTTCCATGGCCCCGCACATCGCCCTGCGCGAAGCCGGCCTGAAATTCGACCTGGAAAAGGTCGACCTGATGACCAAGAAAACCGAATCGGGCGCCGACTTCACCGCCATCAATCCCAAAGGCTACGTGCCGGCGCTGCAGCTCGACAACGGCCAGGTGCTGACCGAGGTCGGCGTGGTGCTGCAATACATCGCCGACCAGAAGCCGGGCAGCGGACTGGCCCCGGCCGCCGGCACGCTCGAGCGCTACCGCCTGATGGAGATGCTGAATTTCATCTCCACCGAGCTGCACAAGAACTTCGGTCCGCTGTTCAACCCGGCGGCCGGCGACGACGCCAAGAAAGCAGCCATCGAGATGATCGGCAAGCGCCTTGGCTACCTCGACCAGCAGCTGGCCGGCAAGCAGTATCTGCTCGGTGACACCTTCACGGTGGCCGACTGCTACCTCGCCACCATGCTCGGCTGGTGCCAGTACGCCAAGCTCGACCTGTCGGCCTGGCCGAACATCGGCGCTTACGCCGGCCGCGTGATGAGCCGCCCGGCGGTGATCGAGACGATGAAGGCCGAAGGCCTGATGGGCTGAGGGCCACCTGCCGATGCGGCGCGGGTCACGCCCGCGCCGCACGGCGTCAATCCATAAACACGTCGATTTTGCCTGTGCGCGCCGCCCGGCGGCGCCACCCGGGCGGCGCGGGTTCGCTGGCAACGGCCTGCCGAGGTGGCGCGCCTGTACACCGACGGCGCTTTCCTGCAGCGTCTGCGCGAGCAGTTCGACGGCGACTTCACGCTGCGCTTTCATCTGGCGCCGCCGCTGCTGGCCCGGCGCAACGACAAGGGCGAACTCGTCAAGCGCGAATACGGCCCCTGGGTGATGGGGGCGTTCCGTGTGTTGGCCCGGCTCAAGGGGCTGCGCGGCACCGCCTTCGACCCCTTCGGCCACACGGAGGAGCGGCGCACCGAGCGGGCCTTGATCCGCGAGTACGAGGCCGCGGTCGAGGAGGTGTTGCGCGACCTGCGGGCAGACCGGTTGCCGCTGGCGCTGGAGATCGCCCGCTGGCCGGCGCGCATGGGGATGAACCGCAGCGAGAACATGCGGCGCATCCGCAGCAAGAACACCGCCCCGGAAATGGCCGTGCGCCGCCTGGCGCATGGCCTGGGCTACCGCTACCGGCTGCACCGCAAGGACATTCCCGGCAAGCCCGACCTGGTGTTTCCCGGCCGCCGGAAAGTGATCTTCATTCACGGCTGTTTCTGGCATCAGCATCCGGGGTGCAGGGAAGGGCGGCCGCCCAAGTCGAATGCCGCCTACTGGCTTCCCAAGCTCGAACGCAACATAGAGCGCGACAAGGCCGCGCTTGCGCAGCTCGCCGCCGCTAGGTGGGAAGTGCTGGTGATTTGGGAGTGCGAAACCAAGAACCATGAGGCCACGCGCCAAGCCCTGCTAGATTTCCTAGGGCCGCCGCACCTGGCCGGAAAGGGGCAATAGGACATGGGCAGGAAGAAAACCGAAGAAGCGATTGCAGATAGCCGCGTCGGCCGCGTTGCCGGGCCGTTCGGCTCGGTCGATGAGCTGCTGGCCGATCTGAAAGCTGACGACACGCCGGAGAACCTGGAAAGCTGGCTGCATGAGAAGGCCGGCCCAGCCTACGACGCATTGAAGGCCGACCCGGCCCGCGCCGTCACGCCCGACCAGGTACGCCGCACGCTCGATGAGCTGCTGGCCGAAGCCGAAGCATCCGGCCAGTATCCATTGCCGCCCGAGCAACGCGAATGGGTGGATGCGCCGGCGGTCGGCCATGAAGTGCTGACGCCCTATGACCCGGCCGAGTTCCTGACCAGTGCCGAGGCCGTGGCCGCATTCCTGGCCGACGCCGAAGCTACGGCCGACCCGGCCTATATCCAGCACGCCTGCGAAGTCGCGGCGCGGGCCAGGGCCATGCACGGCCTGGACGGGTAGGGCTGGCCAGCATCGCCATTTCTGACGGTGCAGGCCCGGAAGCGAAAAGGGCGGCGACCTGGCCGCCCTTGCTGTTCCTGGTTGCCTCTACAAGCCCGCCACGGCCAAGGCGCGGCCGATGGGCACGGCCTGGGTGAATGGCCCGGCGCTGTGGCTCACAAGGCCCACGGCCTCGCCCCGGCCATTGACGACAACGCCGCCGGAGTTGCCGCCCGCTATGGGCGCGTCGATCTGCAACATGCCCGCCGCGCCAATCAGGCCGCCGACCTGGCCGTGACGGCTGACGATGCCCGCGCTCATGGAGAAGTCCAAGCCCTTCGGGGAGCCGATCGCGGCGATGGCCTGGCCTTGGCGTGGCAGGGCGGGGGCCACGCGCACCGGCTGGCCCGGCTCGCCGTCGATCAGCAGCGCGGCCACGTCGCGCACATGGTCGATGCGCGCCACGCGGGCGCTGCGCCATTCCCCGCTTGCCAGCTTCACCCGCACGCCCTCGATGCCGGCCAGGACGTGCGCGGCCGTCAGCGCCGTGCGGCCGTCGCCGACAAGGAAGCCCGCGCCCAGCGTCACCCATTCGCGTTCCTGGTCGGCCTTCGCCCATTCGTGTTGCCAGGCCCGGTAACGGGTCAGCAGCTCGGTTGCCAGGTTGGTTTGAACGCCAGGGACAAGCCATGCCCGGTTACGGCTGCCGTCGCCCTTGGCGCGCTCGATAACGGCCACCATGACAACGGACGGCATCACCTGGCCGGCCACAGCCGCCCAATCGGCGGCGGCAGGGTAGGGGCGGGCGTCCAGCGCCACGCCTTCGCCGGCGGCGCTGCGGGCGCTGTCGGTCTTGGCGTGCGCCTGATGCTTGCTCCACTCGTCGTCATCAAGACGCTTCTGCGCGGCCGCGATGGCGTTCACGTTCGCCTGCGTGGTGGCAAGGGCATAGCCGCCCGAGGCCAGGCCGACACCGGCCAGGACGTAGGCCGCCAGGGCAGCGCGCCGCCAGGATTCAACGCTGCCCATGCTCCGCGCCCTCCTGGTCGTGGTTGAGGCCGCGCATTTGCAGGCGCAGGCCGGTGTCGTCGCCGATCTGCAAAACCTTGATGTGCTGCTCATAGGCCGCCTGGAACATCCAGCCGGCCCCGGCCAGGCCGATGACGGCGGCCGCGAAGGTCACGCGGTATTTCGTTAGCTCGCGGCGGGCGCCGCCGGTAACATTGGTTTCAGCCATGATTTCATCCCTCTGTCGGATGGGGTTGTGGTTAGGCGCCTGGGCCGGTTGCCGCCGCCCTGGCGCCGCCTTTCAGCGGCTAAAGCTGCGGGACTGCTCCCGGTCGCGCGCCGCCTTCTCCTTGAACCGTTCGGCGATCTCGCGGGCGCGGGCCTGCTTCACCTGGTCGCCGTTCTCGTTGTCCCGGTTTAATTCCTTTGCCAGCGTCTTTGCCTGCTGGCCGTTGATCTCGTTCAGCTCGACTTTCTGGCTGGCGTCCAGCTCGAAGCCCTGGCCCTGCTGGCCTTGCTTCTGCTCGGCCTCGATGGCCTGGGACTGCTGCGCGGCCGCCTGGCCGTGGCGTTCCAGCCGCTCAAGATCTTTCGCCTCGCGCCGCTGCTGCGCCTGCTCGATCTGCTTGGCGTAGCCCTGGGCCAGCTCGTCGTTCGTCGGTTCTGTGCTCATGGTGCGTGCTCCTGGTTGGTTGAAAACGGCGCGTCACCGGCTCAAACCGCCGTTGCCGCGTTCCTGCTCGCGCTGCCGCTGCCGGCTGCGCTCGATCTCCTTCGGGTCGCGTGCATACCTGTCGGCAAGCTCGCGCTGCATCTTGTCCAGCTCGACGGCCTGGCGCTCCTTCGGCAGAGCGTTGAACCGCTCGATGCGCTCGCGCAGCTCGGCCGGCAGCTCGCGCCAGGCGCTCGGGTTGCGGTCGGTGTAGCCCGCAAAGCCCGCCTGCCGCTTCACGGCCAGCGCCTTGAACTGGTCGGCCTCTCGCTTGGCGTACATCTCGGCCCGCTTGCGGTCTTGCTCGCTGACCTGGACGGCCGCAGGGCGCTCCGGCTCGGCCTTGGCCTGGGACGGCTGCGCCAGGCCCGCAAAGGCCCTCTGCTGGCCTTCCTGCATGATCGCGGCCGCATGGTGCCGGGGGTCTTTCCCGGCCGCCTGGAACTCCTGGGCGACGGCAAGCTGTGCCTTCGCCACGTCCAGCGCCAAGCCGCCGCCGGCCGCCTCGGCACGCTCGACGCCAGCGCGGAACCCGGCCAGCGGGTCGGGGGCCGGGCGCTCGGCCTGGGGCCGCTGCGGCGCTGCCGGCTGCTCGATCTGCTGCGGCCGCTGCACGGCCGGACGGCCGGCAATGTCGGTCGCGGGCATGAGGTCGGGGCGGCCGTGGCGCTCCAAGCTGCGGCGCATGGCGCGCTGCATCTTCCCGGCCAGCTCGGCCACCTTGGCCCGGCCGCGTTCGAGCCAGCGGCGCATGACGTTCTCGCCGTCGAAGCCGCGCCGGTCGGCAAAGTCCAGCGTGCTTTCCTTCGGCCGCTCGCGGCCCAGCACCTGGGCCAGCTTCCCGGCGGCCAGCTCGGCCGCGCCGCGAACGTGCCAAGTGTTGCGCTCGGCCGTGGTGCCATCCGGCAGGCGCACGGTTTGCGAACCGCCGTGCTCCAAGCCGATGCGGTCGCCGCGCTGCGCGCCGCTGGCGGCAATGGCGCGCTCAAGATCGACGCCCCAAATGGTGTGCCGCTCGCCCTTGTCGTTCTCCAGGGTGGCAAAGTAGCTCGGCCGGTTCTCCGGCTTGTTCTCGTAGGGCGCTGCGCCGTGATCGACCAGCCGCCCGGCCCGCCGGTCGGTGAAGTCGTCCGCCCCGGCAAACAGGGTAGCGGCCTCGCGGTGCCGGGTCATGCCGACATAGGCCAGGCTCCTATCCATGCCGGGGGTCGCCAGCAGGTAAGCCCTATCGACGGTGACGCCCTGGGCCTTGTGAATCGTGACTGCATAGCCGTGATCGACGGCCGCATATTGGGACGCCTGCACCTGGCGCGCTTCGCCGCTGTCCAGCCGAACGGCCAGGCTGCCATCCTCGGCCCGCTCGACGGTGCCAAGGGTGCCGTTCTTCACGCCTAGATCGCGGTCGTTTTTCAGGAACACGATGCGGTCGCCGGCGGCGAACTCGCGGCCGCCGCGCTCGGTCACGAACCGGGCGGAACCGGCCAGCTCGCCGCGCTCCTTCCGGGCATCGCGCACGGCCTGGTTAAGCGCCTGAACGTCCGCATTGGAATGGGCAAGGATGATCTGGCTTCCCTTGCCCTGGTCGCCGACATAGGACGCCGCCAGGGCGTCGCGCGCTGCCTCCCGGCTGCCGTGGATTTGGACGTGGCCGCGCTCGGCGTAGGCCGCCAGGCCATCGGCCACGGAACCCCGCGCAAGCTGCTGGCCGGCCTCGCGCATCCAGGCGTGTTTCTGCCGGCGCACCTCGGTAATTTCGGCCGCTCCGACGTGCTGCACGACGGCACGAAACGCCGCGCCTGCCTCGATGGCGGCAAGCTGCTTGTCATCGCCCAGCAGGACGACTTTTGCCCCGGCCTGCTCGGCGGCTTTCAGCACGCGGCCAAGCTGGCGGCTGCCTATCATGCCCGCCTCGTCGATCACGAGAACATCGCGGGAAGTGAGCTTGTCCTTTCCGTTCTTCCACGCAAATTCAAGACTGGCGAGCGTGCGGCTTTCGATGCCGCTGCCAGCCTGCAATTCGTCGGCCGCCTTGCCTGCCAGCGCCGCGCCTCGCACGTTGAAGCCCTGGGCCTGCCACGCCTCGCGGGCTATCTTCATGGAGAAGGATTTGCCCGTGCCGGCGTCGCCGATGACAACGGCCAGGCTGCCCGGCTTGAGAACGTGCCGGACAGCGTTTTGCTGCTCGGCCGACAGGGTGCCCGCGCCATCAATCGCGGCGTTCGTGATCGGGCCGGAAACGCCATGCCGTCCGGTGCGCGCCAGGCGCTCGGCGCACTCCACCATGCCGCGCTCAGTCTCGATCATTTCGCGGGTGGAGAACTTCGCCGGATCGCGGCCGTTCGCCGGTTCCATCTCGACCAGCAGCGGCGAGTTTTCCAGCTTGGCAAGCAAGCCCTGGAACTGCCCGGCGTCGTCAATGTAGCGGTTCAGCTCGGCGGCAATGTCGCGGCGCGTGAATACGGCCTGCGTCGCCGTGATCTTGTCTAGGATGATCTCCGGCCGCTCGGCGATCTGCCGCGCCTGCTCCTGCCGGTCGGCGTTGTGAATGTCGATGCGGTCGGCTTCCAGGCCGCGCCTATCCATCGCCACGGCGTCGCTGCCGATGTGCTTGGTTGGCGTCAGCTCAACGCCTTGATCCGCATAGCTGCGGTGGTCGATACGGGCGCTGATTCCGGCCCGCTCCAATGCCTCGTTTGTCAGCTCCGCCCACTCGCGGCGGATGTCGGTAATGTCGCCCTGGCTGGTGCCAGGAATGCCCGCCTTCTGCCTGTCCTTGTTCGCCAGCTCGATGACGGCCTTAGCGCCTAGCGCTCCATCCGCGCCAATGGTGCGCGTGGTCGCCAGCATGTGAACGTGGAAATTGCGGTCGTCGCCTTCCCTGTCCGGGGCGTGGATGCACACATCCACGGCCACGCCGTAGCGGTCGGCGATAGCCTGCCCCATGCGCGTTGCAAGCTCGCGCCGGTCGGCTTCGTTCAGCTCGTGCGGCAGGGCCGCCCGCCACTCGCGGGCCACTCGCGCATCCTTGCGCTTCTCGGCGGCCTCGGCGGCATTCCACAAGGCGGCGCGCTCGGGAACCGGAACGCCTGCGGGCGTGACGATCTCGGCCGACAGGACGCCGCCTTTCCGGGTGAAGTCGAACACTTCCCCGGTGCGCTCATCTACCAGCTTCGACGCGGATCGATAGGCGGCAGCAGCCACGGCGCTATGCCCGGCCGCCCGTCCTATCGTGTGCGTGTTCAGGTGGTAGATCGCCATTTCTTCCCTTGGCGTTTTAGCCGCTAAAAAGGGGTGCCGGGGTATCCCCGGCCGCAGGAGGGTTGCGCAGCAACCCGTAAGTGCGCATTTCGCTTCGCTGCATGACTATACCAGCGCCGTGCCTTCCCCGCCAGCGTCGCAAGGTGCTAACATCACGCGGGCATAACCCGCAATCACGAAAGGAGCTGTAACGATGGCACGAAAAACCCTGTCCGAACGCAAGGCCGACAAGCTGGCCGAGCTGAACCGCATCAAGGCTGAACTGGCCGAACTCGAAAGCAAGGCCGCCGAACGCATCGGCAAGATTGCGATTGCCGCCGGTCTTGGCGATCTCGACATCGATGACGCCGCCATGCGGAAGGAGTTTGAGGCTATCGCCTCGAAATTTCGCAAAGGCGAAGCCAAGCAAGCTGCTCCGGTTCCGGCAGCGCCTGGCGCGAACTGAACGTGATTTAGGACGCCTTCGGATGAACGCCAGGAGAGAAGATGCACGCCGCAAGATTCAGCTTGGCGGCTTGGTCATCAAGTCCGGCATGGCGGACTATCCGGCTTCCGTGATCTTGGGCGCTTTGACCCTCGCGGCCGGCGCGCTCAAAGGGCCGAACGCTGACGCCACCAAAGCGCGGTTTGAGGCGGCAGGTGACGCGGCTTTTTCCGATGATGGAGAGGACGGCGGCAACCGTTCCTAGCCGTCAATTTCTACCTGACAGAGAGGTGAAGCATGATGGATTTTGAAGCTCTAGCAGCGCGATTGTGGGCCGCCGTGGCGGCGGTGTTTTTCGGCGTGTTCTGCCTGTCTCTGGCGACAACGGCGCACGCCCGCGTTTTCCCTGAGTGCAACCCGGCGGTTGAAGCCGGAAAGCTCTACGGCGCGGCGGATGCTGACGCCTGGGTGAAGCGCATTTGTGACGCGCAGGAATCGACCTACCGGACGTGGGAAGCGAACCTGCAAAAGCTCGACATTGGACAGCAGGATTTGGCGATGGCGACGAACGCCGGAGACTGGAACGCCTACCGCGCCAAGTGGGCCGAATTGCTGCCCGTCTTGAAGGAAATGGAAGCGGCCGCCCTGGAAAACCGGACGGCGGCGGGCGCGGCCAATCTGTTGAGCCTGTACCGCTCCGATCTTGGCCTTTTCTTGCAGAATGCCGGCCTTGGAACAGCGGCGAACCTGGACGATTTCAGCGCCCGGATTTCCGGCGGCCTGGACGGCCAGCGCCCGGCGGCGGCGGCAACCGCCGGCGTCAATGTGGTGCAGCAATCCGTGACGCGGGGCGTTGAGTTCGTGAAGGGGCTGGCAGCGGCGGAAGGCGACAAGGTTCTAGCGGAGTATCGCGGCCAGGTTGAGCAGAAGGCCGCGACGCGCCGGGAGGAGCTTTCCGGCAGCACGGCAAGCGGCTATTTCGGCGGGTTCGCCCGGCGCATCACCGAGGTTTGGGGCATCTTCTTCTTCGTTCTTTTCGTGCTGATGCTCGGCGCGGTCGTGGTGGCCGTGAAGCGCAAGCAAAACCCGGTCACGCTGGCGGGCGCGGCCGCCCTCGCCTACCTGCTGCCGGGGTCGGCAATGGTGCTGGCGTTCGTGCTGGTTCCCTTCCTGCCGTCCTGGGCCATGATCGCGGCAACCCTGGTCGGCACCTATGCCATGTATGCGCAGGGCGGCCGCATCTGCGGCGCGCTGGCGTCCAAGCTCGGCGAAGGCTCCACCCTGGGCCATCGGCTGCGCGTCCTGGGGGCCTGGCTGGACAACCTGCGGGCCGGTTTGCAGGGCGAACCTGGCGGCGCTGCCAGCATCGGCGCGGCCGCTGTTCAGGCCGCTTCCGCGCCCGGCGCGCAGCCGGTCACGCATGGGTCGGCCAGGTGGGGCACGGTCGCGGAAATCCGCCAGGCCGGGCACCTGGTCGCGCCCGGCAAGCCCGCCGGTTTCGCCCTGGGCAGGGTAGCCGGTGCGCCCGCCGGCCTCGATCAGCGTTTCCGCTTTACCGGCCACGTCGTGACTGTCGCCCCGACCGGCTCCGGCAAGGGCATTGGCGCGGTAATCCCTAACCTCCTGGACTATCCCGGCTCGGCCCTGGTGCTCGACGTGAAGGGCGAAAACGCGGCCGTGACGGCCCGCGCCCGCCGCGAGCTGGGGCATAAGGTTTTCGTGGTCGATCCGTTCGGAGTGACCAAGGGCGAGGCGCACGCCTTCAATCTGCTGGATCGCCTCGATACGAGTGACCCGGAATGCGTCGGTGAATCGGCCGTGCTGGCTGACTGCCTGGTCATTCCAGACCCGAAGGGGCAGGCGCACTTTGACGAGTCGGCCCGGACGCTGCTGCAAGGGCTGATGCTGCACGTTGCCGGACTGGATGAAGGCCGGCGCAATCTGCCGGAAGTGCGGCGCATCCTGACCGCCGGCGAGGAAGTGCTTTTTGAGACCCTGGCCGAAATGGCCGCCGACGAAAAGGCCGCTTTCGGCCTTCCGGCGCGGGCGGCAAACACCATCATGGGGATGCCCGACCGTGAACGCGGCTCGGTGATTTCGACGGCGCAGAAGAGCACGGCCTTTATGGATGATCCACGGATCGCGGCGGCCGTATCGCGCTCCGATTTCAACCTGGCGAACATGAAGGCCGAACTGATGACGGTCTACATGGTGCTGCCCGCCAACAAGATCGGCCCCAATGCCCGCTTTGTCCGGGCCTTCATCGGCTCCGTGATCGCGGCCATCACGTCGAGCACCACGCAACCCATGCACCGGGTCGCCTTCCTGCTCGATGAGTTCGGCCAGCTCGGCTACATGAAGCAGATCGAGGACGCGGTTAGCCTGATGCGCGGCTACGGCCTAGCCTTCTGGGTGTTCATCCAGGACTTGAGCCAGTTGAAGGGCGTCTATCCGAAGTGGCAAACCTTCCTGGCGAACAGCGCCAAGTCGTTCTTTGGCACCGACGACTACGACACGGCCAAGTACATCAGCGACAGCCTGGGCAAAGCCACGATTGAGTTTGAGACGGAGAACACCGGCCGCAACAGCGGCACCGGCGTTTCCGGCGGTGGCGGTTCCCTGAACCGGGGCAAGTCCAGCGGCTCAAGCCAGCAGTTCGCCGGCCGCGAGCTGCTGACGCCGGATGAGGTCATGCGCCTGGGGCCGGAAAAGCCCATCGTGCTGGTGAAGGGCGAATATCCCTACCTGCTCGACCGGCTGAACTACCTGGCCGATCCCGAGTATGCCGGGCGGTTCGACGCCAACCCCTACCATAGCTGACGGGCGCGGCCATGTGGGTTTTCGTCGTCATCGGTTATCTGCTGCTGGTCGGCCTGGCCGCCTGGTTCGGCGGCGGCGCGGTGATGACGGTCGCCGCCGGCGGCTTCGTCCTGGCCGTGGCGCTCTGGCTGCTCGATGGCCTGCTGGCCGATCTGCTGCGCGGGCCGCTGCGGTGGCTCGCCAAGCCCTTCCGGGCGCTGGCCTCGGCCCTGGGCGTCCTGATCGTGCTGCCGTTCATCCCCGGTATCTTCCTGGGGTCGTTTCTGGTCGAACTGTTCCGCCGGCGGCAGCGCCTGGCGGAACCCGGCCGACCTGCCCCGGCCACTCCGATGCAGGCCGCAGGCCGACGCACGGCGGACGTGATCGACCTAGCGGCCTTCCGGCGGCGGCGCGGCGGCCAGTAGTTTTTCAGCGGCTAAAGCCGCCCCTCAAGTGTCAATATCAGCCCGATTGATGCACTGTTTTTAACATTAAAAACAGTGCATTTCCTATCGTTTCGCCCTGTATTCCCACGGCGGAACCGGCGCAGGATCGCTCCATAGGCCCCGCCGGGCCGCCCTCGCCTCGTCCTGGATCGCGTAGAGGCTCCGGTCGGTCGCATAGCGGTCGAAAACCCATGCCATGCCGCGCCGCACCTGTTCGGCGTTGGCGTCAATGCCCGCGCAGCTCACGCGGCCAATGGTGCGGCCGTAGCGGTCGCGCCCGCCGTCCTCGATGGCGGCATCCCGGCCGTAGCAAAGATCGGAAAGCGATTGCTTCGACCGCTGGCCGAAGGGCTGCCGCTTTTCGGGCGCGTCGATCTCGGCAAGCCGGATACGGTGCTGCTGTCGGCTGGCGTCCAGAATGGTGAGCGTGTCGCCATCGGCGACGGCCACCACCCGGCCGCGCAGCTCGCCGGCGTGGGCGGTTGTCGCCGCCAGGATGACCGCGAACGCGGCCAGCCCTGCCCGCATCACTTGCGCCCCTTCGGCTTGTCCTGGTCGGCCGCCGGCTGGATGCGGGCCAGCAGTGCGGCGTTCTGTTCCTGGTGCGCCGTGAGCTGCCCGGCCAGGCGCGCGGCTTCCTCGCGGACGCCTGCCAGTTCCTCGCGCGCCTGCTCGGCGTCTTGGTGCGCCCTGTCCAGCTCCGTGCGCAGCTCGCCGGCGCGGCGCTCGATCTCCTGGGCGCGGGCCTCGGCGGTGTGCGCCTGTTCCTGGGCGGCGGCCAGTTGGCCGCGCAGCTCGTCGGCTTCGCCGCGTGCGGCCGCTTCGGCGGCCTCGATGGACGCCAGACGGGATTGCAGGGCTTCCACGTCGCCGGCCAGTTTGTCGGCCAGCTCGGTTGCCTCGTTGCGGTCGGCTTCCAGCTCGGCGCGGGCCTTCTCCAGCCCTTCCCGCTCAGCGGCAAGCCGGGCGTTCGCCAGGTCGAGGGCGATTGTCCATAGATCGCTGCCAAGCTCGGCCAGGCGGTCGGCGACGGCCTGGGGCGCAGGCTCGCGTAGGGGCGCGGCCGCCGTGACCTGGCGGGCCTTCCATTCGTTCAGGGCCGGGCTGATCGTCGTATAGCTGCCGCCGGTGATCTTGCGGATGGCCTCAAGCGTCGGGCGCTGACCGCTGGCGGCCAGCTCGTCGGCGGCGGAAAAAATCTGCTCTTTCGTGACTGCCATAGCGGTTGCTCCTGTATGAAATGTAGCGTTGTAGTAGGTTGTATAATACTACTACATACTACAATTTACAAGTCTACAGCGGAATAC
>NZ_CP151407.1:0-318775 GCF_038368255.1 Azonexus hydrophilus | reverse complement strand
AGGGGTCGTCTCAGAAAACGGAAAATAAAGCACGCTAAGCCGGTTGCAGCGGCCGTAGCGGCCTGAACTTGCCCGCGCCGATCTTGGCGCTGCTGCGCCAGAGGTAATCGCCGGTCAGGTTGATGTGCTCCCAGCCGAGCGGCGACAGGTACTGCAACAGGCCGTCATCGACGGCTTGACCGTGGCCACGCAAGGCGTTCGCGGCCCGCTCCAGATAGACCGTGTTCCATAGCACGATGGCCGCCGTCACCAGGTTGAGGCCGCTGGCCCGGTAGCGCTGCTGCTCGAAGCTGCGGTCGCGGATTTCCCCCAGGCGGTTGAAGAACACGGCGCGGGCCAGCGCGTTGCGCGCCTCGCCTTTGTTCAGCCCGGCATGCACGCGGCGGCGCAGCTCGACGCTTTGCAGCCAGTCCAGGATGAACAGTGTGCGCTCGATGCGTCCCAGCTCACGCAGGGCGACGGCCAGGCCGTTCTGGCGCGGGTAGCTGCCAAGCTTCCTGAGCATCAGCGAGGCCGTCGCCGTGCCCTGCTTGATCGAGGTGGCCATCCGCAGGATTTCATCCCAATGGGCGCGGACGTGCTTGATGTTGAGCGTGCCGCCGATCATCGGTTTCAACGCCTCGTAGGTGGCATCGCCCTTCGGGATGTAGAGCTTGGTGTCGCCCAGGTCACGAATGCGCGGGGCGAAGCGGAAGCCCAGCAGGTGCATCAACGCGAAGACGTGGTCCGTGAACCCTGCCGTGTCGGTGTAGTGCTCCTCGATCCGCAGGTCGGATTCGTGATACAGCAGGCCGTCGAGCACGTAGGTCGAGTCGCGCACGCCGACGTTCACGACCTTGGTGTGGAACGGCGCGTACTGGTCGGAGATATGGGTGTAGAACGTCCGCCCTGGGCTGCTGCCGTATTTCGGATTGATGTGGCCGGTGCTCTCGGCCTTGCTGCCGGTGCGGAAGTTCTGGCCGTCCGACGATGACGTGGTGCCGTCGCCCCAATGCTCGGCGAAGGGATGTCGGAACTGCGCGTTGACCAGCTCGGCCAGTGCCGCCCCGTAGGTTTCGTCGCGGATGTGCCAGGCTTGCAGCCAGGCCAGCTTGGCGTAGGTCGTGCCGGGGCACGATTCCGCCATCTTGGTCAGGCCCAGGTTGATCGCGTCGGCGAGGATCGTGGTCAGCAACAGGTTTTTGTCCTTGGCCAGGTCGCCTGACTTCAGGTGGGCGAAGTGCCGGGTGAAGCCCGTCCATTCGTCTACCTCCAGCAGCAATTCGGTGATCTTGACGTGCGGTAGGATCATCGCCGTCTGGTCGATCAGGGCCTGTGCGGTATCGGGCACCGCCGCATCGAGCGGCGTGATCTTCAGGCCCGACTCCGTGATGATGGCGTCCGGCAGCTCGTTGGCCAGCGCCATGCGGTTGACGGTGGCGAGCTGCGTTTCCAGCAGCGTCAGCCGGTCATGCAGGTACTGGTCGCAATCGGTGGCCACGGCCAGCGGCAATTCGCTGGCCTGCTTGAGGCTGGCGAATTTCGCGGGCGGCACCAGGTAGTCCTCGAAGTCCTTGAACTGGCGCGAGCCTTGCACCCAGATGTCGCCGGAGCGCAGCGCGTTCTTCAGCTCCGACAGCGCGCACAGTTCGTAGTAGCGCCGGTCGATGCCGGTGTCGGTCATCACCAGCTTCTGCCAGCGCGGCTTGATGAACTCGGTCGGCGCGTCGGTGGGCACCTTGCGGGCGTTGTCGCTGTTCATGCTGCGCAGCACCTCGATGGCGTCGAGTACGTCCTTGGCGGCGGGCGCGGCCCGCAACTTGAGCACGTCGAGAAATTCCGGCGCGTAGCGGCGCAGCGTGGCGTAGCTCTCGCCGATGCGGTGCAGGAAATCGAAGTCCTCGGGTTGCGCGAGCCGCTGCGCTTCGGTGACGCTCTCGGCGAAAGCATCCCAGGACATGACGGCCTCGATGGCGGCGAACGGATCGCGGCCCGCTTGCTTGGCCTCGATCAGCGCCTGGCCGATGCGCCCGAACAGCCGCACCTTGGCATTGATCGCCTTGCCGGATGCCTGGAACTGCTGCTGATGCTTGTTCTTGGCGGCATTGAACAGCTTGCCCAGGATGCGGTCATGCAGGTCGATGATTTCGTCGGTGACGGTGGCCATGCCCTCGATGGCGAGCGCCACCAGGGTCGCGTAACGCCGCTGCGGCTCGAACTTCGCCAGGTCGGCGGGCGTCATCTGGCCGCCCTCGCGGGCGATCTTGAGCAGCCGGTTCTGGTGAACCAGCCGCTCGATGCCGGAGGGCAGGTCGAGCGCCTGCCACGCCTTGAGGCGTTCGATGTGTTCCAGCATGTGCCGCGAGTTCGGTTTGACCGGGGATTGCCGCAGCCAGGCCAGCCACGTCGTCTTGCCGTTGTCGCGGCGCTTGAGCAGATCGTCGAGGCGACGGCGATGCACGTCCGTCAGCGGCTCAGCCAAGGCGTCGTAGAGACGCCGGTTGGCGCGGGTAATCGCTTCGGCGCTCGCCCGCTCGACGGCGTTGAGGGCGGGCACAATGACCGACTGCCGCCGCAGGTGCTCGATCAAGGCTCTGGCCAGCACGATGCCCTTGTCGGTTTGCATGGCCAGCTCGGTCAGCAACTGGACAGCCTGCCGGTAGTGGCCAATCGTGAACGGCTGGAAGCCGAACACCGTTTGCAGCTCGACCAGGTGCTCGCGTCGGGTCTGCTCACGCTGCCCGTACTCGTCCCAGCTTTCGATGCCGACCTTGAGCTGGTTGGCGACCAGTCTCAGCAATGGCGGGAACGGTGGCTCATCAGCGCCAAGGATGACGCCGGGAAAGCGCAGGTAGCAGAGCTGCACCGCGAAGCCCAGCCGATTGGCCGGGCCGCGCCGCTGCCGGATGATGGAGAGGTCGCTTTCGCTGAACGTGTAGTGACGGATCAACTCATCCTTGGTGTCCGGCAACGCCAGCAGGCTTTCGCGCTCGGCGGCGGAGAGGATCGAACGGCGGGGCATGCGGTTTCCTTCTTCTTGAAAACGTAGGTTTGTGACAAGCCCGCCAAGGCAACCGGCGCGGCACGGGAATCAAGGCATTGCGATTCTCGAAAATAGTTCTTGAAATTCTATTCTTGATTGCATATCATCTCAACGAGTTTCGATAAGAAAGGATGCGCATGCGACCGTCTGTTGTGCTTGACATGAAGCGAAGCGCAGTGCGTGAAGCGGTAGGCCGCTTTCGCGCCGCGAACCCGCGCGTCTTCGGCTCGGTGCTGCATGGCACCGACCGGGATGGCAGCGACCTCGACCTGTTGGTCGATGCGCTGCCCGGTGCCACGTTGTTGGACTTGGGCGATTTGGAAGAAGAACTGAAATCGCTGCTCGGCGTTGACGTCGATCTGCTGACTCCCGGCGACCTGCCGCCGAAGTTCCGGGCCAAGGTGCTCGCGGAGGCGCAACCGATATGAGCGAGAACCGCCTGCCCGATTACCTCGACCACATTCAGCAGGCCGCAACCGATGCGCGCAGCTTCGTGGAAGGGATGGCCAAGGACGACTTCTTGGCCGACAAGCGCACCCAGCAGGCCGTCATCATGAGCCTGATCGTCATCGGCGAGGCGGCCACAAAGGTGATGGATGGCTACGTCGAGTTCACCCAGGCGCATGCCGACGTGCCGTGGCGCAGCATGCGCAATATGCGTAATCGCATGGCTCACGGCTATTTCGACATCAACCTCGATGTGGTGTGGGAGACGGTACAGGAATGGCTGCCGGCGTTGCTCCAGCAATTGCCCGCCGTGCGTCAGGATGCCGACGATGAAGACCGTAACGACAACTGTGAAAGAGGGATCTCCGATGACTGTTGAATCGAGAATATTTTCTGTAGCCGAGTATGTTCAGCCGTCCGAAGGCGAGCCTATTCGTTCCGTTGTGCTTGAAACCCGAGACTCAATTATCGTGGTTTGGCATGTCCATCCCGGGCAGGAAATTGCGGCTCACATTCATCCTCACGGCCAAGACACGTGGACTGTTTTGTCGGGAATGGCTGATTACTTTCAGGGCAATGGGATTGTTCGTGCCCTCAGGGAAGGTGAGATAGCCGTGGCAAGACCGGGCCAAGTGCACGGGGCGCGAAATACAGGTACCGAGCCATTTGTGTTCGTCTCGGTTGTGGCATCAGCCAATGCCGGTTTCGTATTGGCTGAGCGATAGAGCCCAATCTCTGGAGTTGGTCCAATGAGCGGTCGGGGAGATAGGTAACAGACATGCAGCGGACACGGCTGCTAAACCAGGTCGCAAACCTCCTTGCGTCGCAGCGTGCCGCAAGCGACGCGATCAATCGAATGGGGTCGGCATGAGACTGAACACCATCCAGTTCCCGACCGCGTAGCCGCCTGTCCTGCCGATCAGGTCTTGACCATCGACGCCTGGGATCAGTCCTGAATGTTCTTGGAGACCACTACGTTATGAGCCGCAGCCGCCGCAAAACACCCATCGTCGGGCACACGACCTGCGGCAGCGAGCGCGAGGACAAGAAGCTCTGGCATCAGCGCTGGCGCACCCGTGAGCGCACGGCGCTGACCAGCGCGTCGCCCGAAGCCCTGAGCGCCCATCTGCCCCTGCTGGAAAACCAGGCCAGCAGCGTCTGGTCGATGGGCAAGGATGGCCGCTCCTACTGGCCCGTCAAGCGCCAGGCCGCCACGGCGGATCGCATCGCCAATCACAAGGGACGCAACCCGCAAGAACGCGCCTCCCTGAAAAAGCGCCTGCTGCGCAAGTGGATGAGCAAATGAAGCTCTCCTTCCATCAGCACATTGCGCTGTTCTGGATGATCGGTGCTCCGGGCGTCTTCGCGCCCGTGATCGAGAACGCCAAGCGGCCCGATGCCGGCGCCGTCATGGCGTGGGGTGTCGCGATCGTGGCGGTGATGATCCTCTTCACCCCTTTGCTGCTGCGCTGTCCACCATTCCGGCGCTGGTATGGCCGGACGGATGCGCTGTCGGATCGGCAGCGCCAGGCGCTTGCCGAGCGCGGCCTGCGCCGCTACTACCAGACCGCTTTCGATGACGGCTACGTGCCCCGCGTGATGCCCTACGTGTGGCGCATCATCTGGACGGTCGGCGGGTTGATGGCTGTGACCGCCGTACTGCCTACCAACACCGGACGGCCAGCCTTCGATGCCTTGGTGGTCTTCTCGACCTGGTATCCGATAGGCGTGATGCTGCTGGTTTTCGCGTCGAGGCCCCTTGGCCGGTTGATTCGCCAAAGAGCACAGGAGCGGCGGAAATGAGCACGTCAACCATCGAGGCGCTGGCCAGCGCCTGGGCAAGGATTGCCGAGGAAGCGGAATTCCCCGCTGACTACGAGGGGACTGCCACACCACAAGCGCATCGGGCTAGCGAAGCTATTCAGGAGCAGATTCGGGAGCGCATCGTCGCCACCAACGACATGCGGCTGTTCAGCCTGCTGCACCTGCTGGGTCAGGCGTCGCTGCGCATGGAGCAAGCGCTGTGGCCGGAGGATTACGAGCGGATGACGCGCGAGGTTGAGGAAGCCCTGCGGCAAGCCACCGACGCCAACGCCAGATCGTACACCCACGAAGAAGTGATGCAGGCGATGCAGGAACGCATCGACCGGGCGCGAGACAAGCCATGTTGATTGGCTATGCGCGCGTCTCGACGCAGGATCAGAACCTGGAGCTGCAACGCGAAGCCTTGAGCAAGGCCGGATGTAAAAAGGTCTTCGAGGACAAGGTGAGTGGCACGCGGGCAGACCGGCCTGGCTTGGCCAAGACGCTCGAAATGCTGCGCGAAGGCGATACTTTGGTCGTCTGGAAGCTCGACCGGCTGGGCCGGTCGGTCAAGCAACTGGTCGATCTGGTCGGCGATCTGCACAAGCACGGTGTCCAGTTCAGGAGCCTCACCGACTCCATCGACACCGGCACACCATCCGGGCGGTTCTTCTTCCACGTCATGGCGAGCCTTGCCGAAATGGAGCGCGAGCTGACCGTCGAGCGCACCCGCGCCGGGCTGGAAGTCGCCAAGCAGCTCGGCCGCAAAGGCGGCCGCAAGCCGAAGATGACCGACAGCAAGATCGAGTCGGCCAAGAAGCTGCTGGCCAGCGGGGTGCCGCCCAAGGACGTGGCCAAGAACCTCGGCGTGTCCATTCCGACGCTGTACCGCTGGGTGCCAGCCTCCACGCACGCTTAGCGTGCTTTATTTTCCGTTTTCTGAGACGACCCCTACAAGGAGTTGTCGGAGGATCTTGGGGTCGAGGCGCCGCGCAGTGGGGATTTGACACGCTGGGCAGACCAAGGGGTTTTGCTGGCCAATACAGCGCTGACCACGGTTGAGGGGGAGATGAAGGCGCACAGCAGTTTGTGGGCGGAATTCACTGAGGCGTGGGTGCGGGCACTGGGTAATGATGGGACGCCACGGGTTTGGGTGCTGTGGGGTGGGGATGCGAAGGCTTTTGCGCCGTTGATTGGGGAAGGCAACGTGATTGTGTCTTCTGCGCACCCGTCGCCATTGTCGGCGCGTCGTGGCTTTTTTGGTTCCAAGCCGTTTTCGAAGGTCAATGAGGCCTTGGCCAAATTAGGCCGTGATCCGATCGCCTGGGTTTAATTCCGGGGGTTGAAGGGTGACAAGCCCGGTGGGGCTTGTTGCCGAATTAGCGTAGGCGAGACGGCCATCTGTCGCGCTGTTGTTCGCATTGCGCTCTGCACCATGATCCTTGCCATGTCGCACGCCGGCCGTATTTGCGGTGCAGGGTGTGCATTTCTGGCAGGTTATCTTCGCAGATGTAGTCCCAGATGTCGTGCCAGACCATGCCGTATTGCTTGCCTTTGGGCGGTTGGTAGTCGAAGGCGCTTGCGTGGATGATCTGAATACGGGGGTCGGTGTAGTGTGGGGCAACGAGGTCGATGACTTCTTTGGACAGTTCGATCACGGTGATGTCGGTGACTTCGGGTTTTTTCAGGATGGATTTGAGCAGCATGCCGAGGCCGAGGCCGTTGATCAGGCATGAACCTTGGGCGGCGAAATAGGCGGGGAGGTGGTCGCGCATTTCTGCGGGGGTGTCGCTCATGACGACGGTGTTGCCTCGCATGAGTCTGGTGTAGGTTTGGCCGATGGGGACGCCACGGCCTCGAAGTAGGCTGTGGATGTCGTGTTGGTTGGTGGTGAAGGATTCGATGCGCCAGGGGCCGATGGCGGCTTGGGGGAGGGAGACTTTTTCGAGAAGCATGGTGGTTCGCTGACGGTGGTAGTGGTTCTACTTTAACGGGAGGGGAAGGGATTTCAAGGGCTATTTGCGCTCACGCACAATATTGTGCAATTAACGCGAATAGTGGTAGCCAGGGAGAGGCCGGTTACCGACCGAAGGGGGAAGGGTAGTTCGGCCAGGGAGCCGCTTTATTTGGATAGCAATTAGTGCAATTAACGCGCAAGGCAGTTAAAGATAGCGATCCCATCCACCCGATCAGCGCGTGCCGGGAAAGAGAAAAGGGAGTTGAAAAAGTAAAAAAAGGAGATACGATTTAGTTAGTGCAATTAACACAGAGCCTAACAACCATGGTAAACACCGCCCAACCGCTTCGAAAAAACCTCTTCGACACGCTGGATCACTGGCTTGAATTCCCTGAGCAAGCTTATTCCAATTGGATCAGCGACCGGCCGTCTGAGAACTCGACCAAGACCGTGTATCGAACGATGTGGGGCAAGTTCTGCCGCTTTCTCAGCGAACAAAAAGTGGCTATCCCGGCTGTGGAATCTAAGCACATTGATCTCTTTTTCGTCGAGAACCACCTGATCAAAGCCCACCGGCATCGGTACATCCGACTGATCGAGGCGGTCTATGTTCACCTCTATTCTCTTGGCCTGAATATGAAGAACCCCGGCCGAACTGCTGCCTATGAGCGGTTGGGGAAGGGCAAGAATGACAAGATGGCTTACTTGAATGAAGATGAAATCAAGTCAGTCGAACAGGTGATCAGGAATCGTTTTGCGGCCTACCACCTGGGCAATGGTGAAGAGAAAAAAGAGAAAAAAAAGGGAAAAAAGAAATCAGCCTGGAAGTCAGTGCGCGATGCGGCCATTGCGGCAGCGATGCTGGGGGGAGGGGGATCGGTTTCTTCGGTCATCGCCTTGAGCGTTAATTGCACGAATACGCTTGGCGAATCCCTCCCGCCAAATACGCTTCAGCCTGAGTTAGGCGCCGAGCTTGCAAAGGATGACGGGGGCGCTGGATCGATTGAATGCTTGAGCGTTAATTGCACAAATCACTTCGCAAATACCATCCGCTGGCCAAGAGAAGGTCACTCAAACGATACCTACGACGCCTTCCTCCTCCCCATCGCATCCTTCGCCCTAAACGAATGGCTACCCATCCGCCAAACCCTACAAAACACTGCCAACACCATGTTCCCCGCACACACCAACGCTCGGGGTAGCAACCTCACCGCAACCCCAGCCATGCACCCCTCCAGCGTCTTCCGCGCCGTCAAATCCATCCTCAACGAGGCCGGCATCACCGGCCCCCGCTGCGGCGGCCAAACCCTACGCAACTCCTACGCCGCCACCCTGATCAGCCTCGGCTACGACGACGACACCCTCGCCACCACCATGGGCTTCATCAACCCAACCTCCGCCACCGCCATCCGCGCCAGCATCCTCAACCTCACACCCCCCAGCAAAGACGACTGGCTCAACGACCCGCTCACAGACTAGCGCCGTCGCAATACACAACACCACCCCCCAATGGCGCGTTGCTTTCCGCAACACGCCAGAAGGGAGGGGGGAGCGCCCCGCCAAAATTAGGGGCAAATCCAAGCCTCTTTTAACCATGGCGCGCTTCCAACCCCCTCAATAACATTCCCCCATCACCACCACCTAAAAACGAACCATGGACATGCCCACCAAAGCCCCCGGCCTGGAAGACGAAGCCTTCAGCCTCAACCTGAAGGCACTTACCAATCTGCTCGCCCAAAGCGAAACCCGAAACGTCGCCTTCGCCGACTGCGCCTCCAATCCCGACATCAAACGCTGCTATCGATTCATCGAACACCTCGTCACCAAATCACGCAAAGGCAAGCTGCTTCCCAACCACAAAGCCGCCGTCGAACAACTCGACTTCACCTTCAATGGACGACCCATCTGCGACGTACTCGCCCCCAATAGCTCCATTCGCTCCGCCGAACACACCGCCTACACCATTGCACAGCGGCGAGCCACAGATCTCGCCGCCGCGGCCGACAAGCTGGCCAGCGAAGCCCAAAAGAAAATCGACGCCGCCCGCGAACGCATCGCACAAGAAGAACTCAGCATCCGCCAAGCGGAAGCGCGCATTGCCGACGCCCAGCGCCGCGCCGAAGAAGCCGAAGCCACCGCCAACGCCGCCATCCAACTCCTGCTGGACGATCTCAAGTCACTCCGCGTCGCCCAATGCCAGGCCGCTCAATCCAGCGAGAACATCTACCTGACCTCCGAAGAACTCGCCGAGCGCATCCGCTACGACGTGCGCTCCGTCCGGACCCATCTCGCAAAATCCATGATCGAAGGGGTGCACTACGTTCGCGGCCCAGGTGGCAGAAAAAAACTCTGGGTCTGGAATCAGATCGAAAAAGACATGCTCAACGGCGTGTTCTCCGCACGCTCCAGTAGCGGGAGCACCCTCGATGACGACGAATAACGCCTCAGCGTAATCCCCAACAATTGATAAGGTAGAGGCACTTTCAGCCAGCAGTCCGATGCCCATTGCTACGCCAAGCCGATTTTCTGGCCTTGGCATGAAGAGGGTCAGGCAATAGTGTCGTGCTGGAACTTGAATTCGACGCACATGCATGTACGCGATAGAAGTATCGGCCAGCCATGCATCAGGAACTTCCCGATCCAGGTGCGTGTTTGTGCCGGGCCGACCCTCCCGTTGCTGGAGAAGGTGAGGCAGGTATAGTAAGCCTCGCCAGGCTCAGCGGACGGCGGCGGAACGTCGGTCGGCAAAGGGTCATCCAGCATGGACAGCAGGAAGAGCGGCCACATCAAGTCGGCAAACATGCTTTCTTCGGCTTCGCGCCAAGCCTTGGCGACAAACAGGTCATACGAGGCGCCCCCGTCGTGATTCGCGGTTTCGGCAATGAACCCCCATTCAAACTCGTAGATGTTCGCTTCCTCGATGTAGTCGCTCCATTCGTCTTCGCCTTTCGTGGCAAGTAATTCTTTGGTGAGCGGCCCAACCCCTGTAGGGATGCCGAGCACGAAGCGCTTGATCAGATTCTCGTCAGGAATGTGGTCGGGCTTCAATTCGGAAGAGGGGGATACTTCTGGTTTTGTGACAGCATCCCATACTCCATCCATCGCATTGCGGAACAGCAATCCTGCGAGTTCCGCATTTAGCTTCGCAAGATCTGCGCCCTCCGCACAGCAACTGATGATCCAGGGGACGTGCGCTGGCTCCAGTTTCCCCGACTCAATCAGATCGTGAACCTGTCTGCAGATTTGCAGACGGGTGTCAGCATCTGCGAGGGCGTCAGGCTCGGAGAATGACGCACGCTCCATGAGGTACTGCTGGATATTCATCGACGGGAAGAGGTGCTTAATCACCTCTTCCTTGAGTAGTTTTGAGCTTTGCGGAGAGATCATTGGTAGGGACTCGGATTAAAAGCTCAGTCTGGCACCAGATCGACATCGAATGAACTCTCTAAAACAGGCAATCAGCGCATGAAACATCGCCAATACAGGAAAAGCAGTTGGACTTCATAAAAACCGTAAAAACACACGCGTTTATTGATAAGATAGAGGCTCTTTCAGCCCGCATTGCGCAGGCGAAAACGGTAGCTGGTCATACCGGGGTCTTACCCAAAGCCAGCCTTCAACTCAACCTTCGGGGCAACACCCCGTAGGGCGTGGCGCCCCAATTCACACGGAGCGCCATCATGAACCTGTCTGAACCGACCCTTTTCGCCGAGAATGAACCCGGCCTGCCCGTGCTGTTTGCGGCAGAGGAAATCGAAGTGCCGGAAGATATCCTCCCGGCAATCAAGACCGACACCTCGCCCCGGATCTATTCCTACGGCGTGCCCTTGTCGGTCAAGCACCGCCAGCTTGCAACGAACGGCCCGAAAGGTGCTGCCGGTACGCACTGGACCCTGCCTCACTAAACAAAACCCTTGCGGGAACGCTTCTCCGCAAGGGGTTGCGTCGTTCCGCTTCTTTCACAAGGAGTCGTGCCATGCAACAGCAACAAATCATCGGCGACATCGCCTTTGTAGCGGGCGTCTTCTTCGCCAAGGGAGAAATCCCCGAAGCAGATCGTCCGAAAATCAAGACCCGCATCTTCGATTGGGCAACCCAATTCGAGGAAGCGTACGACGCTGACATCCTTGGCGATGACTACGAGGATCTGGTCGACGCCTATGCTGAATTCCGCGCACGCGGAAAAGATGCTGAGGCCGAACGCCTGATCGCCATGATGCGCCGGCTGCGCAGCAACCGCGATTTGCGGATGGCTGCCTGAGCGAACCACAAGCGGCGGCTCCCAAGGGGCCTGCCGCATCTTCAAGGAAGATCAAAATGCCATCAGAACCCATCCTCGCCGCCAAGCGCGGCCCGGAAAACTATCGCTACCTGCCGAACCCCGCCAAGTGCGCCATCGAATTCCTCGATGCACAAGCGGATCGCAGTATCGAAAAGCTCGACAAGTACCTCGACCACTACTTCACGGTAACTGGCCAGGTATGCGAAGAGCACACCAGATACTCCTGCCACTACATCGCCGTCAAGCGCTTCGCCCTCACCGGGGAAAGCATTGCCGGCTCCCTGTACGTGCCGCAATGAGTCTCAAGGCAATCGAGTGGGTCGGTTCGATTACCGGCCTCGTTGGCGCGGGCTTGCTCGCCACCAACTCACCGCTCTCCGGTTACGGATTTGTTGCATTCCTTGCTTCCAATCTGTGCTGGTTCATCTTCGGGTACAAAACCCGCGCCTACGGCCTTCTGGTCATGCAAGTTGGCTTCACGCTGACAAGCATCCTCGGCATCTGGCGCTGGCTCATCTGACCCTCAATTCAGCGGAACCTCTCCTCACAGAGACAACCGCATCGCATCCAAGGAGAAATACATGTCCAATGCTCTCAAAGCAGAAATCGAAAGCCGCGTCCGCTCTGGCATGATCTGTGTGCCAATGGAAGTCCTCGAAGACAACGCCCACGCACTCGGTTATCGGTTCGACCGCGAACTGGACTGCAAGTCGATCGCCCGTTACATGGCGGGCGAACGGGCCGGTGCCACCTATCCCGCCAACAACCTCTACCCGGTTCAGGCGGATAACGGGGTCGGTGCCTTTCACATCGACGCTCGTCGCGATGCCAACTACGAGAAGTTGAAGTCCATGCGTAACAGCATGTTCGCCGTCTCGCAAGGTTTCATCGTCGAGTTTTAATTTTCCTCAACGCCCTACGGGTCACCCGCCCGTAGGGCCGGTGACGCTTCGGGCAATTCAAAGGAGCATCACCATGATTCAATTTTGGGAAATCACGGCAAACGCCGCCCCCCAATCGGCCATCCAGGAAGTCATGATGCAGGATGTCGTGGGCGACTACGACACCCCCGACACCGTGCCGGAATGGGCCTGGGTCGAACAGAACGCCAGTTTCCACCATGCCGACAATGGCAAGGATGGCATCTGGGAGTTCATGATCAACCTCGGCCGTAATCTGGAAAACATCCCGGAAAAGTTGGCCGCCATCATCGCCAAAGCCCGCGCAGAAAACGTGGGCTACCTCATGTTCCATCAAGGAACCTGATCTTTCTCAACAAGCCCCATGGGACTCGCTCCCGTGGGGGCGGGTTTCAAGGGTCGCTTCTGAAGGAACCCCCCCATGCAAACCCTCGATGCTATCGATACCGAAATTCTGGCGCGGCGGACGAAAGCCCGCTCCCTGATCACCACCCCCTGTATTGGCGATTTCGTTCGCTTCCCCACGGGGGAAGTGGAGCGTTTCAGTCATGACTGGGGTGACGATATCCAAACTTCGCCCGGAGGGTCGTTCTACCTTCTCGAAGACGGCGATGCCAGCCTGACCTGCGGCGGCTTGAATCCAGCGACCCCAACTGACCAGTTGGAAGTCACGGATGAAATGCTTCCCGGCGCCTTCTGGTTTTTCAGCCACGACATTCCCGGCGCTGGCCGCGGGGTCTATTTCGACATCCCGTGCCGCGTCTTCAAGACAACGGCCAAGTACGACGGCTTTCTCGGCCGTGGTTTCAACTGATCCTTAGTTCCATCCATCAACCCATGCGGGTCTATCCCGCTGGGGTGGCTGCGCGTGAAACTCGGAGATCCAAAATGAAAAACACTGTTCTGCTCATCGCTCTGACCGCACTTCTGGTAAGCGGCATCGCAATCATCGCCACCTACGCAAGTGGGCATGTCGAGATGGCTGCTGCAGCCGGCGAGTTCTGGCTCGGCGCCGTGGTTGCCGCTGCTGGCGCTGGGATTTTCTTCAGCGGCCGCCCGGCTTCCGCAAACAAGCTGGCTCGTTTTTCCTATTAACCAACCCAGCGGGGCCATCCCCGTTGGGGTGGCTTCTCCGCATTCCACAAGGAGTAATGCCATGAAGCCTCAAACCAAGTTCAAGAAAGCAGTCATCAAGTTGGCCGCGTCGTTCGGACTGACCGTCACTCTCCATGAATCCATGAGCGGTTACGACAGTCGCACCAAGGAGGGTTGGACAACCTTCCGGCTTTTGACCGACCAAGCCCCTGCTGATGAATTTCTGACACAGTTGGAAGAACTCAATCAGACGGTGTTTTCGGGCGTTCACGCCATCTCTGGCCTGCCTGCAAAGGTTCGCCTGGCGGTGCGAAACATGACCATCAACGGCGTTCAAAACACCTTCTGTAACGGTGTTCTGACCCAGGTCGGCTAGGAGAGATTGCCATGCAAACCGCAACCGAAGCCGAATACTCGACCCTGGTTCGCCAGTGCGCGGAGCAAGGCCGGGCGTTGATGCAAACCCTGGTCAACAATGGTGCCCCTGAAACGCTGTACCTTTTCGCCCGCGAAAGCCGGCCGGGGAAAGCAGGGGAGTTGTTCCTGGTGCGTGATAGTGCTCCAAACCCGTACGGCTACAAGTTGGTCACCGGGGAAGGGCTGCGCATCAATGTGCCCTACGACAACTACTTCCAGTGGGTGTACGAACGTGCGCGTTCAGCGCAAATTCTGAGCTTTGACTGAAATTGGATTCCTCAACGGGAATCAAACCCGCCCCCGGCTTGTCCTAGAGACAGTCGGGGGTTTTCTATTTAACCCTACTTAACCCATATAGGAACTCACATAACGGGGATTCCCCGCGTAAAAGTCGAGCCGCAAAGGCTTCCTCGATGGCTGCCTTGACTCTCCGTCCAGAAAGCACATAATTGATAGAAGGCATTACGGACTGCCCGCCGCCCGCAACGGCGAAACCTGATGGGTTCCGGGAGCAACGATTTCTCTCTCTCCATGTTCATAACCTTGGCGTTATATGTGGCGTAGAAAGCGGGCTTACTACCTTGTCACCGCCATAGTTTATGGAATGGATCATGTCGATTGATCAAGCCAAAAAGCAGGCGAAGAATCTTCGCCGTCTCCTCCCTGCCTTCATCGCAGCGCACCCCGATGGAGGCAAGCTCGCCGATTTTCAGGAGTTGGTAGCCAGAACTCACGGCTACCCCAGTTTTCACGCAATGTCGGAAGCGCACCAGGCAACCAATCACGAGCGCCATGAGACCCTTGGACTGGGGGCTTTGTGTGTGTCTTACCAGGGAGTCGAGTCATGGGCGATGTATGACCTCGATGGCAATCCGAAGATGTCCAAAAAGATGGCATATGGCGAGTTGCTACTACCTGCCGCAGAATACTCCCCGGAAGATACCATCGCCCCGATTTCAGAAGAATTCGACGAAGCCTGCGACATGGAAGGCGGGCTCACCGGCGACTTCGAGGACTACTCGCCGCAATCGCTCAAAAAACTGCTTCGGCTCGCTGTCAAATTGACCAAGCAGGAACCGGCATTCGTTGATGGATACGCCTTTCAGGTAGGTGCTTATGTCACTACAGGCGAAAACAGAAAAGCAATCAATCTTGCGGAGCCGCTGGTGGCAAGGATATTCGAGATGATTGCCAAATGCGCCATCGAGCATAACAAGAAGGAAATGCTGATTCCGTACACGTATGTATCCAATAGGCCATTTCATCGCCTGGCCCATGGACTCGTATTGGCTTATCTGGCCGTGGGCGAGACAGCCAAAGGTGTTGCGTTGGCTAAGCGTATGTTTGACCTCTGGCCAAGCGACAATATGGGGTTCCGCTTCATCATAGCGGACCCCTACGGCAACGATTAAGTACATCTCTGTGCGGGAGGTTTTTGTTCCTTCGACTTCGGATTCTGGCCACACCAACCGCGCCTGTTTCGAGCGGGTTTAACACCCCTCGCTACCGTAACCCTGGCGGTAGAAGCTAATGCCCTTGCGGCCATCGAAGCCTATATCGCTACACACCAAATCAACGGGAGTTCGTCCCGCACTTAATCGGTGCATCACCAAACCACAGCCCCGCGACCTTCGATGGTCCGGGGCTTTTTTTCGCCCACAAATTCGGCCTATCCGGGGCACCCCCCAATTTCCCATGCAAAAGCGGGCTCTTTTGCAAGGGGATTAGTTGCATCGAACTCCCTAACATGCGATCAACCGAGTTACGGTTATTTGTGATCACAAACATCTTTAGGAGTTTTTCATGCATTTCAAACAGAACCTCAAGCAACTCAAGCGCCAGTGCGGCATCACCCTGATGGAAATCATTTCCGGCCTGCTGATCATGGGCCTCGTCGTCGCCGGCGCCGTCTCCTTGTTCGGTTCCGCCTCGTCCTCGCAGAACAGCAACCAGATGCTGCAAGACCTGACCGCCGCCCGCTCGGCCGTCCAGGGCCTGTTCCGCGGCCAGGGCGGCTACGGTGCTTCCACCAACCTCGTTCCGACCCTCAACACCGCCAAGAAGCTCCCGACCTCCTGGAACTACAACGGCACCACGCTGGCCAACCCGATGGGTGGCACCGTCACCATCGCCTCGACTGCCGCCGGCACCTCGGTTGACTACACCATCACCAACATCCCGACCGATGTCTGTGTTGCGCTGCTGACCCAATCCGCCGTGGGCTGGAACAGCGTGCAGGTCGGTACGGCTGCCGCCATCACCTCCTTCCCGATTTCGCCGGCTACCGCCTCCAACGCCACGAACTGCGCCGCCGCTTCCACCAACACCATCGTCTTCAACGCTTCGTAATCGCGTTCGACCAAGGGCCGCGCTGCGGCTCTTGGTCTGAAACACAAGTCACAACGGATGACCAAAAACATTCACTATCACGTTGAGGCAGAAACGCCCGTCTGTGCTACAAAGACCCTTCGTGAATTGCTTGGGAAGCTTTCCAGGCCCGGCAAGAAGACATCACTGCGCTGCCACCTCTACTTGCAGGCGAGGTTTCGCAAGTCCCCCGTTATTAGAATGGTTCTCTGCCCGGCCTCACATGGCATTCTTGGCTGCATCACCGCAGAATTGTGCCACGCTGATTTCTGCCACGACCAAGAAAGCAAGGCGGCACTATCTCTGCTCCACTGGGAAGGCTTTCTGAAGGCGCTCGGCGTTCGTGATGTCGTCGTTGCCGATTCTGTCTTTCAGGCGGAAGCCGAACGAATGGTTATTGGACTGCCGCAATCTACACCAGATCGTCATCTGACAGCTATTGCTGCGTGATAGAATAAAAACTCTTCAAGAGCGGTAGCTGGTGACACCGTGGCGCAAGCCGAACCCAGCCTTTCCTTAAACCCAATGGGGCTTTCCCATTGAGGGAACGGCCCCAACTCACGATGGAGCCGTTATGACCCAAAGTTTTCAACCCTCGCCAGAGCTCGTCGCTATTGGCGAGTCGTTGCTTCTTGCCACCGCGCATGAAGATTACGTTCGTCCGATTGTCGAGCGCTACGAAGAAAAGATTCTGGAAGCGAGTCAATTCCGTATCGACCCGCACTGGATCGAACACGGCGTCGCCGATCAGATTATCCTGGACCGAAAAAAAACGATGCTTCTTTCGAGCCAGGATGCCAAGACGTTTTTCGCGGCAACCTTCAAGGCGCGAGACGAGGCGGGACTGAAAGTATCTCGGCCAGACAACTGCCCGTTGCTCGAAGCCGAAAATCTCCGCATTGCTGCGGAAAACATCCTTATTTCTGAAATCGGCAAACTGCCGGGTCTTGAAAAGCTGGCCAGCGGCATTTTGACGCTTGATCAACGCAAGAGGGTGATCGATCTCGCGCTTCGCCTGCTGGCGCCTTTCATGAGCAACACCGAGCAAATCCTTTCCCGACACGGCATCACCAAGCCGCAATAAACTTTTTCGGGTATCCGGAAATTTTTGTAGGTAGCGGCTAAAAGTCGTCTGTGTCCAAAAGCTCAAGAAGTGTGGGGAGGTCTGTTCCGACGTTGCCCATCCGGGTTTTGATTTTGACATCGTAATCGTCGTCGAAGCTGCCCATCATGAAGTAGGTCATGCGGCCCATCGAGATGTCCTCGAAGCGCTGCTTCTTCACCTTGACCTTCTCCTGGATAGGAATTCGCTTCTGTAATCGGTCGGTGAAGAGCACCTTGGCCCGCAGGCGCTCGAATGTGTAGCCGTGCCCATTGCGATAGACCCGGCGCACCTTAGCGTTGAAACTCTCGGTGAAGGCGTTGGTGATACGCTCATTATCGAAGTAGTTCAGGATGTAAGGTTTCCAGTTTCGGAAAGCTGTCTTCACAGGCTTGAAGGGCTTGGCAAGCTCGGGCGGGATGCTCGCCTCCCAATTCAGGTATGCGGCCCATGCCTCTTCCTTTGTCTCAACCTCATAGACGGCGTAGAGCCGTTCCTTCAAGTCGTAGGCAGCGGCCAGTAACGGGAAACAGTTCAGCCAGCCAGAAACGGTCAGGTATTGCTCGTCATTCAGGTCGGCGGCTCGCTTGTCGAACAGTTTGTGGGCCTTCTTCAGCCCCTTGCCTTGTTTCTTCTGGTCGGCCTTGGCAATACTTCGGCGCACGGTATCCACGGCAGCATTGGCTTTGCTTACCACATGGAACTTGTCGGCGACCAGTTTGGCATTCGGCAACACTTTCTGGACGGCCAGCCTGTACGGTCGCCAGAGGTCTGTCGAAACGTACTCAATCTTCTCCCTGTTCGGTAGCGATTCCAGAAACTTCACGATGGACGTGTAGTATCGGTCTGGCAGCATATCGACCAGTGTCTTGTCCTGGAGGTTGGTGAAGATGGCGCGGAATCGTCCGAGTTTGATTTCGTCGATACCCAACCAGGCCGGCGTCTCCCGCCGGAAGTCTTTCTCCAGCTTGGCCACATAGGTGTCGAAAATGGTTCGTACGCTCTTTTCGTCAATGCCGATTTGCTTGGCCAACTCGGCGTAGGTGTATTCCAGTGATTGTCGCCCAATCCAGCGCACCAGGCGCTCCGTCATCTGGTAATTCTCATCGACTTCCTGGATGACGGCCATGAAGGTCTTGCGGCAGACCATGCAAATCAGGCGGGGCGCGTCGAGGTGAATCATGACCCGCTTCCCATGGCTTGTCAGGTCGCGGACGAACATCGAGCGGCTGCCGTGCCGCTGGACGCGATGGAGTTCGCCACAATGCGGACAGAGGCGGGAGATGGCCGCTGGCTCCGCCTTGACGTGGTATTCGTCCTCAAGCTCCTTCCGGTCAAGTTCTCGGAGGCCGGGGAGATTCAGGATGCCAGTCATTTACGGATTTCAGATGTGAAAAACCCCCGGCAGCCTGCGCGGGGGTTGGTGAGAATTACTGAACAGACAAACGAACGTGCTTGCCTGTCCTTGCCAGCATGTCCACCAGTGCATCAATGGTGAATTTAATGGCCTTCTTGTTGATTACGTCGGAAACACGCGGACGTGTTACGCCGAGGATTTCCGCCGCTTCAGCCTGCTTGAGCTTCTTCGCTTCAATCCATCCTGCAAGCTCGGTCATCAAAGAATCCTTAATGGCCAGTTTCTCAGAGATGATTGCATCCGTTTCAGCAAGAAGCTTTGCGGCTTCATCTGGTTCAAACCCCAAGTCAGCAAAGATGTTTCCGCCGACAGGAGTGACGTGTGTGATGATGGATTCAGAACTCACGGCTTACTCCTTTCTTGAATGACAGCCTTGTAACGCTGCTTGGCCAAATCCTTATCCTGCGGGCTGGTTTTTTGCGTTTTCTTCTTGAAGCAATGTAAGACATACACCGCTTCAGGGAACTTGGCGACGTACATCACCCTGAAAGCACCATCTGGCAGCTTGATGCGGATTTCTTTCGTTCCCGCGCCAACCTCGTCAAATGGTTTCCAGTCATCCGGCTCGTCTCCGCGTTGAACCTTGCGAAGTTGCTTTCCGGCAACCTTCCTTGCCTCCAAAGAAAAGATGTCGTCATCCGTCAAGTCTTTGTAAGAAGACCCGGCCCACGCCAATGGTTTTTCTGCCATACACCTCCCTTGCGCCATTGTATCAAATTTTGTACGCGACGCAAGGTCAGCATTCAGCGCTCGTACGCCGGATGCCTTGCATGACTTCACCGACTACGAACTCAGGATGCTGTGCTTCGAACCAGTGCCAGATTTCCTCGCGGTGGGTGCCGACAGGGAAATGCAGGAACGCTTCCTCGATGGTGTCAGCTTCGACTTCATCGTTACCTTCGGAGACCGGAATATTTCCGAGCTTGTCCCACCACCAGTAGTAGTCGGCCAGCTGGAGCAGCCGGTACGCGCACGGGAAACCTTTGTAGTTATCCGCAGCGTCCGCGGCGTCTTCCAGAAGACCAATATCCACTTTGCCCGATGCTTCATCGAAATTCGGCGCCTCGAAATCCTCGTCGCAGAACATCCAGCGACCGTCAGCCCCATAAAAAACTTGGGTTACCTCCGGAAACAGGCCGTGGACGTGGCGCAGGGCCGCTTGAACCTTTTCATTGAATTGCATTGTTTGCTCCTTGTGATGAAAAAAATGCGCGGAGCCATACCCTTGCGGGCATAGCTTACCCGCAGGGTTTGAATTTGATGTGGCCTTACGCTGTATAGCGCTTGGCTGTTCGTTTCTAGTCGAAACTTTGACGTTACGTCTTGTATTGGCGGAACACGACCCAATAAAAAGTCGTGCACGATGTTGAAAGGCTGTGATGGCCGCAATAGCCCGGTGACAGCTCACCTTGCAAGGTGCTCAATGCACCCGAGAGCAAGGTCATCATACCGGGCGAGATGCCGGCGTTCAACTATGCAGGGAGAGATGCACTACACAGGGTAGTAATCGCCGAACCCACAAGAATTTCCGGAGAATAAAGTTGTGGGCCGGAGGCCGTCAGACCCAAAACCCACAAAAATTTCCGGATACCCTCCAAAACAAACATGAAAGGGCGTTTGTAAATCCGGTGCGCCTGGGTATTCTGCGCGATTTTCTTGCGACGAATCGAGTTCATTTTCTATCCTTTCCGGCTATTCGGCAAACGTGCGCCAGTGCCCAACCCAAGCAAAAACCCGAGCAGAGCGCCAACGGCTCCAGCGACCGCAGCAGCACTCACAACCCCTGGCTTAAAGGTGGAGGGTTCAGACAGCACCATAATTGGCAAGGCAAAGACACATGCACCAATCGCGATAGCTGCTAAAAAGGGAATTCCCCAATATCGAACCTGAAAATCAAGTTGCACGGGCGCGATCCTCATTACATCAATTCCTTTCCAGCGTTAGGTAGCCAAAGCCACCAGAACCTCGTTGAGTTTGGCGCGAACAACTTCGAGGGCAGCGCCCTTCGCTTCTTCCGCAGTTCCTCGCCCGACTTCAAGCCCCTCAACAAAAGGAGAGAAGTTCAAGACCCAAGCATCGGGAGCATGGTGGATATGGCGGGTGACTACCAGCCTGGTGCCCGCCACGCGAAGTTCAAAGGTGCGCGGCTCCCGAACCTTATCGTCTTGGCTATAACTGGATACGTCCTTCCATTGGGGGCTTACCATTTACCTATCCTTTCCGTCGAGATCACTTGGCGACGTTACTTGGCATTGTTTTTGTAGCCAGCGCCCATTGGAAAACTGCCGCCATGAATAATGCAAAGACCACGAAAAAACCGAGCGTAGCAACTTCAAGAGTCACCCAGCCGAGTAAGGTTACGGTGTCAAACAGGCGAATACCCGACGCCCCAGCAAAAAAAGCAAAAAGCAGAGGTTTGATGATGCTAAGCGGTTTTGCTAATTTTTGAATGAATTTCATAGCATGCCATCCGGCTTAGACCCCGCACTACCTGCACCGTGCCTCGCCAAGCACCATCTTCGGAGGCTCAGGCCAATTTTATTGAGTCGTTTCGCCATTGCAAAATAAGCTGAGGCGCCGAAAACACAGAAAGCCAGCGCAGCGGTAGCGTTGCTGCCTGTCCAGTAAAGCGCACCAGCCGAGACAATGAAGGAAAGTCCGATCAAGAAAAGCTTGGCGGCCGCTTCCAGCACCACGTCACCATCATCAAATTCCATATCCAGTATCCTTTCCGGTCAGTGCGCTACCGGGAGCGCGAGGCCAAAGGCAGCGGACAAGGAAGAGGTCCATGGCCCCCACGCACCAGAAGTTGCATGAGGGTCAAGTTCATTTACGTCGAGCAGATGGCCTTCCGTCAGCGCCTGGTCACCCGTAAGCACGAAAGGCAGATTGTGAAGCGCCACGCCAGCCTTGTAGGTATAGCGGGCGAGGTCGGCACCAGCCATCTTGCGGATATGCAGACCACGAAGCATGTTGCAAATGAGGTCATGCACGGCTTGAGATTTTGCGTTCTGCATACATTTCTTTCCGATATCAGCAGGAATGGCCAGCGTTGGTGAGCATGAAAGTTGTACCTACGACATCTTTCATCAACCCACGAGCCACCAAGACGACGCAATCTTTCTTCTCTTGGTCCGTCAGATGCTGTTGGCGAAGCTGCCCGAAGGACGCTTTTTTGGCCCGTTCGAGCAGCACGACTTGTTCGTTTGTAAGTACCATCGTCGGCCTTTCCGGTTTGATTATTTGCGCCGCTTCGGCTGTTGGCCTGAGCCATTACAGGCTGAGCACTTGGGGCTGCCGGCAGTGTCATAGCGCCCGCTGCCATTGCACGCGACACAAGGCTCACTCTGCTTGCCCTCGACCAGTTTTTTGCCGAGAGCGATGGCCTGCCGCATCTTCTTGCCCATGAGCTGTCCTTTCCGCTCAGAACTTCCGCTTGTCGAACTGGCGGTAATGCGGTTCGTTTTTCGGCGCAGCAACAGCGGCATCGTTGCGCTTGCGACCGACACGCAGCGTTCGTCCGTAGTGCTCCTGTTTGGCATTTTCAATACTGGCAATCATCCCTTCGCTACTCTGTCCTTTGTCAAAAACAGTGACAGTCGCGCCAGCGAGAACTTGGCCCAGAGCTACCTTGCTAGCAAGGTAGCTCATGCCGGCGCGACTCGGGACGCTACCGAGACAACCTGCGGCGTCTTGTCCAATTTTTGAAGCGTTCGTCATTTCAAATATCCTTTCCGCGTTGTTGGCATTGTGGCTTTGCGCCCAAAGGCTACGGAGGTCGCTCTATCGGCCGCATTTCGAGCAGATACGATCTGATTTAGGACTGACGAGCGTAGTCCTTTTGCCAGGGATAGATCAACACGAACAGGACCATCCTGGCGGACAACTTGCTGCGGCAAGGAAGATCCAGTCTCCGGAGAACGCCCCATGGTCAAATCTCAAGCTAATTATGGCGAATTGCCGATTCGACTGAGCAGCGAATTTTCATTTTGATGAGAACCCACGCCCAGTCACTGGACAACTGGGTAGCGATCATCATTAATTTCGGAAAACAACTTTTTCAGTTCAACTCTGACCCGATCAAGTCGGGTTGCAAGCTCGATATGCACCCCTGCGAGATCATTCGAAACGAAACCGATTTCGTCGATGATTCGGCGAGCCTCTTCAGCCTGCTCCTTCGTTAAAACATTCAATGCAGATGCGTTTACGCTTGCCATTTCTTGATCCTTTCCGTCCTGCGTCAGATAGTTTCGGTAAAGCTCATGTCGTGAGTGCCGCCATCAGTGCCAGGCGCCGAGATCACGGCGACTCCGTTATATTCGCTCACGATCAGAATTATCTCCACTACCAACCAACCCCGCTTGGAGATCGCTTTTAATGGCCCGCTCCCCGCGTCGACAAATTTCTTTCAGCCAAGCCCCGCAGATTACAACGACGACGACAGCGCCGGCATATTCACCATGCGGCAAGCGAAATGCCAGCCAGGCATTCAGGATCGGTCCAGGTTCTGGATCCGGGAACATCAGCGGCAGCAACCCGATCTGCATGGCGGTAATGACGAGATAAGCAACCCCGTAGGCCAAAACCATGAGCGCTGAAACCCATACAACTGAAACCACAAACATCAAGCAACCCTCCAAGGGCACAAGCCAGGCTTTCCGGGTCGTCAGTGGGGCCAGCGTAATCCGCAGGCCCGCAGCAAGGTAACGGAGATGCTTAGACATGGGCCGACGCCCCTCGGGCTTGCTGATCGGGAGGATTATTGCCACACCCAGCAATGTTAGGCGCCAAGTTCACGTCGTAGTAGCCGAGCCGTGTAATTCTTGGCTGCACCCCGCAGCATGGACACGGCTCGCGCTCGAAATCGAGCCCCCTTGAGCTTTGCGATACGATCACCCCACGGAGGCCGGCAGGGTGTTTTGCTGCGCCAGTACAGATGTCTCTTGCCAGCACTACGCTTTTCCCTACCCAGTCTCTGGCGTACTTCATGCCGTTATACTTTCCAGCCATCATCAATCCTTTCCGAGATCAAGCCATTGCCGCTTGATGCGCAGCAACGGCCGACACTACCAACTCAACCTTCCAGTTGCGGCCTGCAAAAACCGGCGCATCGCTGCCTTGCCGCGGCTGGCAGATGCCCAAACCAAAACAGCGTTTCTTCATGTCGATAGTGACAAAGCCCTGATGGGAACCAGGAGACAGAATCCAAAGCCCCGGGCGGAAATACGGCTCAACCTGCCATCCGGCCGGCACAGCCCGCTGAATTAGTGTCTGGTCATCCATGGTCAAGCCCTTTCCGGTTATCGACTGGTGCGACAAATCAACGGGGCATTCTCCAAAGACGACACCCCCCGACCAATCTCACAGGTTGTTACCTCGATAGCTTTCCTTTGCGCGGCAGGATAGGCGGCAATCAATGCGGCTATCGCTTCTTCATCAGTAGCGCCGAGGCCAATGGCTGTGTCTTCCGGGCTATGACTCAGGTATGCAATAAAAACCATCTTCGGATTCCTTTCCGACTACTGACCGCGAGCTTGTTGCTTGCCGTCTTGGCGAGCAGCTTTACGCAGGGCCTTGGCCGCTGCATTCGCAGCGATTTTGGGTTGGTCAGCGGTTTTGTGATGCACATCATGGCCGCCAACAGTGCGACCCTTGTTCGTCTTGGGGCTATAGGGCTTCATGGCTCAGTTCCTTTCCAGTCAGACAGGCGCGTTGCCGCGATCCGTCCAGTTGATGCAGCGAGCGCCGCGATCCTGCCATTGCTGATCACCACACGGCCAGCCATCGTTGCAGGTCATCGGCCCTCCAAAATGCTTCCGAACACAGTTCGCGCAGCAGCGCCCCGCAAGAGCATGTCCTTGGTCAGAAAACTGGTTGTACTTCCGCGCCAAACCAGCTTGAGCTGCCGCGACGGTCATTGTTAGCATGTTCAGAATCCTTTCCGGCAATTCGTTTACGAAGCGAATGCAGGCTCGATTTTGTCGAGCAGGACCATGCCGACACCAACCAAGTCCACCACAGGCTGGTCGTCTCCCAGAACATAGGCGTTACTGACAGTTTTGAGGCGACACTTGCCTTCGACCTGGGATTTCTCGTAGAACACCTCCGTGCCTACTGCGGTGGACGAATTCCACTTTTCCACCCTGAATTGAGCGGCAGCGCGGGTGTCGCCAGCAAGTGCTTTCGCCTGTAAATCCTTCAGGTCTTCGGTTGTATGCAACATACGTTTCCTTTCCGGTCAAGTAATGCGCTCAACTCGCCCGCGCCAATACCCCGCGGTACGCCCAGGCTCATCAGTTGTCGTTATCACGTTACTGCCGTCAAAGCCGAGAACCGAATAGGTGTTGCCAACCGTTAGCGGGTAATCGCGTGACGCACAACCATCCGGCTTGGAAATCAGCCGGACAGAACATCCTTGGCGAATTGGCTTGCCATCAGCCTTTGGCTTTCTCATAAGCCCCATCCTTTCCGTTAAGATTTTTTCAGTCGTTGTTCGTATTCTTGCGGAGTGACGCACTCATTCCAGAAGCAATATTGGCATTCTCGAATCATCATCCCGGTGCCACCGTTTGCACGCCAGCCTTTTACGCCTTTTTTCGCGCACGAAGGACATACGCCGCGCTTTGGTTTCTTCGCTCCAAAACCTTGGCCAGCCCTAACCCCCATTGCTGCATCCAACCAAGGATTGCGAAGCAGCCGCTTCTGCTCGACCCGCAGCCACCATAAGCTGCTTGTAAAGCATGGGAAATCCATCGGGCAAGCGAGAGGCGGCCTCCTTCATTGCTATCGCCGCAGAAGTTAGGTCATAGCGCAGTCGCGCATCTTCCGATTCAAATACGATACTCATACATGCGCCCTTTCCGGTGATTCAGTTGCCGTCGCAATTAGCGGAGCAAGCATAGAACTGGCGCACCACTGACTGCCCCTTGTTCTTGCCTCGGGTAATCAACCGGCGTTCCATCCCCACCCACTCCAGGGTAGCACCACATTTAGGGCAATCCGCCGCTTGCTTTTGGGCTGGCTTGCCTACCGATTCCTTATTTGCCATCTGCATTCCTTTCCGGCCCAAGGCCGATGTAATCTTTGATTCAAATATACCCTCTGGCGGCTATATTGTCAAGTCATATCCTTCAGCAATCAGTCGATGCTTTTCGCGGAACCGAGCTACAGACCGGCTCACATTCGGCTGAAGCGCCCCAGTTGCGGCCACCGCCTCCGTGACGGTTTTCCCTTCGACCAGGACGAGTCGAGCAGCTTCCTTGGTTGGCCCGGCGGAACGCAGTAGTAGGGCCAGCGTCTCGAACTGCTTGGCGTTGAGGTCTGCCATCAAAATACCCTCGCCACGATATCGGCCATTCTCACAGGGTCATGGGCCATGATTGCTTTTGCATCCGAAATATTGCGCAGCCCCATCATTTCGCGCACAACAGCAGGGTCTTTGCCTTGTCGACCAAGTAGTACGGCGAATGTGCGCCGCCCGGATAGGGCTGAACCCTCAACGCCCGCTTGTTTGAGCAGCTTCTTAAACAGAGCAGAGAGAACCATCGCGCTTTCGCGCCGCACCCCGTCCTTGGTGTATGTGGTGGCAGTGAACGCTCCGCCAGTTCGTCCGTTCACGAATAGCGGGCTGTGAGGGTCGAGACCTCGGTAACGGTCAGGCGTCCCCAGTCCGACCTTGTGCTCAAGACGCCACGCCAGATAGGCATCAATCGCGCCGGCCAGCTTCGCGTTCGCCCAGTAGAGCGGCCGAGCATAGCCGTTGTAGCTGATTTCCTGGCGAACAAGGCACTTGCGCCGCGTCTTGCCATCGGCGGCGCAGTAGTCGTGAACAACTAGGCGGCCCATCTCGCCAGGTGTAAGAGCAGTAGCGAAAAGGCAATACAGCAGCGCCGCGTTCCGTAGTCCGTGAGCTCCGGATACGCGAGCCACTTTGACCGCGTGCTCGATGTCCTTTGGTTCAACAACCGGAGGCTTTGCCAATGTATTGAATCCTTGTATATAGCGGCTTCAATACATCATAAAGTTTTCAAGATGCGAATTCAAGCCAAAACCTGATATGAGCCTTAGCCGCCTGATGAGTGGCAGGAAACCGCAGAACTCAAGACATCCGATTTCCTGGCAAAGAAAAACCCGCCAAGACCAGAGGTCAGGGCGGGTTCGGGAGTTACGAGCGACTCAGCCTTAGTGAGTCATTTTCGGCAGATGCGTGCCAGGGCCTGAATGGGTACGGCGATAGTTCCTCGCTTGATGCAGCAAGAACAACCCACCACCAATCGAAAGCACCGCCACGACTGCAAGGATTACATAGTCAGCAGGCATTTCAGTCCTCCAAAGCAGACAAGATGAAATGGATTATGCCATGCAGCGTCAGGTAAAGCACGCCAGACAAACCCAGGATGACCCAATCAAAGTCGTTCGACTTCGAGTATAGGTACAAGTTCTTGCCGCCGAAGAACAGAAACTGCCCGGTGGCTACCTCCTTGAGCACATCAGCCCAGTGCTTGATTTGCTCTTTGTTCAAATTTCCTCCTTGAATGATGCCCAAGAAGCGAGTTCGCCCCGAAGGGAGCGATTGAACTCCCCTTTGGGTGATTGATTTACAGATACCGAGTTACCCCGGCATATCTTGTCTGCTCAGTTTGCCAACTAGAACTGGTAGGCATCAATCGGGCGGAACTTGCTGCCTTTCACGATGACTTCCTTTTCAATCTTGGCTACAGCTTGAGGTGGAACCATGGCGTTTGAAGCCAGAACTTCCTCGTATTGGGCATCGGTGCTGTTAGCGTTCGTCAAATCCTTGAAAGCATTTGCAATCGCAGAGCACTGAATCTTGTAAGCTTCAAGATCAAAGCTCATGTCTTGACTCCTTATGAAGCCGAGCCGGCGTTGAGTTCGTGGTCGAGGCGCAACGCCTTGGCGGCCAACAGAGAGCCTTCCGTAGCTTGCTTCTGCACGAACTCCAACGCTTCGTAGTCATCGGCAAACACCCCAGCTTCATCGCACCGCTCGATGACTGGCACAATTTTGCCGTCAACGCTCGCGTCGAAAACGTCCCAGCCTTGCTCAACAGCAGCAGCCGAGTCTTCCTTTGTCCAAACTTCTTGCGTATCACTCATGTTGCCTCTCCAAAAAAGAAGCCCCTTCGAGACACCTTTCCCGGATGGGAGGTGATCCCATCGGGGCGAATGTTTAACCACTGTACGGACGTACAGGATGTCTTGAAGGACTAGAATTCCGTTGGGTTTTCCTATGGACGACATTTTGAGTTCTTAGGTCCTCGAACATCAAGAACAGAAATCTTTGGTTCAGCCCTGTCCCATGCACCATCATCTTCATAATCATTATTTTCAGCCAGCTTGTTAGCCGCCGTTTCGTTTTCGGCCTCGACCTCAATAACGATTGTCTTTGTTAGCTCAAGAACAAAAGTTTGATTTTTCATTTTAGATACCTTAATGATAGTTGTTAAATTTGACGGCCGATTTCAAAAACCAGGTTTTCGATGAAGCTTGTTTTCGTCAGCATGTTTTGGAGAATAAAGTTGTGGGCCGGAGGCCGTCAGACCCAAAACCCACAAAAATTTCCGGATACCCTTAAGATGCACGTCCACTTGGTCTTTGTGGCGAAATATCGCCGCAAAGTATTCGACGGCGATGCCATTCAGCGGCTACGCACCATCTTCGGCAAAGTCTGCGCCGACTTCGAGGCGCAACTGATCGAAATGGACGGCGAAGACGACCATGTGCGCCTCCTGGTGGAGTATCCGCCAAAACTTGCCGTGTCGGCGTTGGTGAACAGCTTGAAAGGCGTCTCCAGCCGGCTGCTGCGAAAGGAGCGGCCCGATATTCGAGACCGGTACTGGAAAGGGGTGCTGTGGTCGCCATCCTATTTCGCTTCCTCGTGTGGCGGCGCTCCGATCAGCATCATTCGCCAATACATCGAACAACAGCAAACCCCGCATTAAGGCAACGGCGAGGCCGTCCGCGCTATCCTTCCCCGCCCAAACTCGGCGGCTTTGCCTAGAGGTTGCTACGCAACCAAATCGCTTGGACGGGGCTTGTCGCGCAACTGGTCACAAGAAACCCTTCCGAAAAAGTGCCGGAAAGAACGTTTACATGCAGGAAATTGAGGGTTTTGGAAGGCGACCGGATATGGGTCGCCGCGCTATCGTTGCTGGGTCATTTTTAACGGTTTGTCACATGAGTCACATCGACCTCTCAACGCATGGCGCTATGCCAATGAACATCATCAATAACTTGTCATGGAGCGAAGTTCGGCCCAGTCAGATTCATGGGAATGGCGTCTTTGCCACTGAGGAAATTCGCCGTGGCTGGATCATCGGGCGCCTCGATGGCCAGGTTATGCTGTGGCGTGACTATATTGCCTTGTTCGATGGGGATCAGGAGCGGCAAGCGGATCGAACGGTACTGAGCACTCAGCACGTTCAGGTGCGCGGCTTGAAAACCCAATTTGCCTTCATCAACCACTCGGCAGATCCCAACTGCGCCATCTCGATTCACGGGCAGCATGTGTATTTCCATAGTATTCGGGACATCAAGGCAGGGGAAGAACTGACCCGCGATTACCGGGCCGAACCGACGCCGGCTTCTTACCAGGAAGCCCAAGGCGACTGGATGAACGTCGAGGCAGTTTCCCGGTAAAACCAGTTGAATCCGGCGCGGCATTTGGGATACTGGGATATGTCCAACAAACAGCCCACCGCCCAAATGCAGCCGGATATTGCCGCCTACAATCTCAAGGTTGACCAGCTTTGCCGCTGGTCAGATGCCTACTACATCCACGATGCGCCAAGCGTGCCGGATGCGGTCTATGACCAATTGTTCCGGGAAGTGCAGGCTATCGAAGCGGACAATCCTGCGATTGCCCGTCTCGACTCGCCGACGCGGCGAGTTGGCGGCGCCCCGGTCAAGGCGTTTTTGCCGATGGATCACGGCACGCCGATGCTCTCGCTCGATAACGCGCTGAATGCCGAAGAAGCCAATGGCTTCGCGCTGCGCACTGCCGCCGCTCTCGGCAAAGACCCGGAAGACGTACGCTACACCCTTGAAGCAAAGTTCGATGGGGCGTCATGCAGTCTGGTCTATGAAAACGGGCTGTTGGTACAGGCGGGTACTCGCGGCGACGGTATGGTTGGCGAGGATGTCACCACCCAGGTGCGGACGATCCGCAACGTCCCGCTGGCCCTGCGGGACAAGGTGTCGTGCAAGGTGCGCGGCGAGGTCTTGATGACCAAGGCTCAGTTCGAAAAGATCAATGCCGAACGCGAGGCAAGCGGAGAAAAAAAGCTCGTCAATACGCGCAATGCTGCAGCCGGCAGTCTTCGCAGTCTTGATCCGAAAGTGACCGCGAAACGCGGCCTGACATTCAAGGCGTATTCCCTGTTGATGGAGGATGGCCCGAGCAGCCAGGAAGGCACGCTGGCGTGGCTCAAGAGCCAAGGCTTCGACATCTGCGACGAAACCAGTGTTGTCCAAGGTGCCTCTGGCATTCAGGCAGGCTTTGAGCGGATGGCGGCACTTCGGGCTTCACTGCCTTACGATATCGATGGCGTCGTCTTCAAGGTGCTCGATCAGGCTGACCAAGACACCCTCGGGTTCACCTCGCGACTTCCCAAGTGGGCTATCGCCTACAAATTCCCGGCAGAAGAACAAGCCACCACGGTTGAAGCAATTGACGTTCAGGTGGGCCGTACCGGCGTCCTGACCCCGGTCGCGAGACTGCGCCCGATCTTTGTCGGGGGCGTCACCGTGACGAATGTCACCCTTCACAATCAGGATCAGGTTCGCCTCAAGGATATTCGGGTCGGTGACACGGTGATCGTTCGCCGGGCGGGTGATGTCATCCCGGAAATCGCGGGCAGCATCAAGGAAAATCGCCCCAGCGAAGGCCTGCCGGAATGGGAGATGCCTCACCTGTGCCCAAGCTGCGGCGCACAGGTGATCAAGGTCAAGTCCTCGCACATCTGCACGGGTGGGGTTTCCTGCCCGGATCAAAAGCTGTACCGGATTACCCATTACGGGTCGCGGGGCTGCATGGACATCGACGGCCTGGGCGAGTCGCGGGTCGAACAACTCATTGAAGCGGGGTTGATCAGCACCATCTCGGACCTCTACGCGCTCACGGTCGATCAAGTCGCCCAACTGGAGGGGATGGGGCTGCGCTCTGCGCAAAATCTGATCACGGCGATTGCTGGCAGCAAGGGCAGGGGTCTGAGCCAATTCCTCGCCGCCTTGGGTATTGAGGAAGTCGGTAGCTCGACGGCCAAGCTGCTTGCGCAGCAATTCGGCACGTTCGATGCGCTGCTTGCCGCAACAGAAGCAGATCTCGTCGCGCTGCGCGATGTTGGCCCGGCCACCGCAGCATCCGTGATTGCTGCCTTTGCCGACCCGCATTTCGGTCAGGAGTGCCGGAAGTTGGCCGCCATCGTTCAGCCGGCTGCCGTCGCCAAGGTGTCAGAAGGGCCGCTGACGGGCAAAACAGTAGTGCTGACAGGAACACTGCCGTCGCTCTCCCGCGATGAAGCCAAGGCGATTATTGAGAGCCTGGGGGGTAAGGCGGCAGGGTCGGTGTCAAAGCGTACCTTCGCGGTTGTTGCCGGGGCGGAAGCCGGGGGTAAGTTGGCCGCTGCAATCGAACTGGGTATTCCGGTCCATGATGAAGCATGGCTACTGGCAATGGACGCTGAAACGCCCAAGGAAGACAAAATCGATCATTCCAAGATCGAGGCAGAAGAAGTCATGTCCAAGATCGAGGCGAGTCCTCGGCCAACTTGGGATTCCAGGATCGAAATCAAGGACGCCGGCACAATCATCGATGCCATGACCAAGGCAGGCCTGCCCATTGGGGGCGGGAAAACAGAGATTGTTTGCATCGTTTCCGTGGGCGAGTTGCCGGAAGCCCTGGTGGCGACGCCGACCGGGATCGCCTACCACTTCAGGCCTGTGGAATTCGAACCGGATTTCTGGTCGTTTGCGGTCGGGAATTACTACCTCGTCACCGGCTGCAACGCGGATCGCCTCCATCTGGCGAAGCAAGCGGGCGTGGACCTCGATGCCACGAAGGTCAGCGGGCGGCACCTGGCTAGAACCAAGAGCGACGAACTGAGCAAGATGGGGTTTGATGACATGCTCCGGGCGCTCGGCATTACGCTGCAGGGCAAGACGCAACCAGCCGCCGGGCAAGACGCAAGCGGGCAGGGGAGTCTGTTTTAACGGCAAGCCGTCAAATTGGCGTTGAATCAGCCAGCGAGTATGCAATGCTAAACGTCAATCGATTAAATGGAATTTTGGCGCTACGTGAAATCAATAACTTGCAATCGCTTGCCAGTGGCAAACCCCGTCTGAATCAGGCTAAATCAGGCTGTTTCAGTCGGGGCGCGTCACAACCTCGCCACACCCCTTCGCGGTTTCCTCGTTGCCTCGCCGATGTTAAGCTATGCACCCGTGCAGTGCATCGTGGACGAGTAGTGAACAATCGAGACAAGCTGGCGGCCTTGCTCAAGCGGGCGAACATCACCCGTGCCGAGGCCGCGCAGTACATCGCGGAAGAAACCAAGCGCCCCTGTAGCTGGCGAGCCGTCCAGTCCTGGCTTGCCGATTCCGCTTTGCCCAGCGCCAGGGAATGCCCGGACTGGGCCGTAACCAACCTCACAGCCAAGCTCAAGCGCCTCAAACTGATAGCTTGACGATATGCACGCGTGCATATACGATGCCGTTTCTAGGAACGCACTAGAAATGGCACATGAGGCTTATCAGCAAACCCCCGAATCCTCGAATGGCTACGTCACACCTGGCGCGGTCAACGGCGTGCCGGTGTCGTTCATGGTGGATACCGGCGCATCGCATGTGTCCCTGCCTGCCGCCCTGGCGCAACAGGCGGGCATCCGCTGCGAACAGCAAGGGCAGTCCTCGACGGCGAACGGCATCATTTCAGCCTGCGCCGGCATCGCCGCCGAAGTGACCTTCGGCCCGTTCCGCCTGACGAACATTGCCGTCACGATCATGCCGAACGCTCGGGATGCGCTGCTCGGCATGGATGCACTGCGGCGCTTCACGATGACATGGAGTGGCGACGTGGTGAGGATCGCGGCCACCGATGCGGCAACGGCCGCCCAGGTGCCCGCGTCAGCCTCCATGCCCTCTCAAGCGTTACCTCCTACGGGCACGGTGGAACGGCTGCGCCAAGAGCCGCCCGGCACGGCCTACGCGCCCCTCAAGCTGCTCGGCAACCGCGACGGCAAGCATTGCATGTTCCGCCTTGAGGACTGGCAAAGCGGCGCTCCGGTGCTGGCGGTTTTTGTCCGTAGCGGCGAAGTGACCGAAACAACAGTGCCGCTCGGCCAGTACCGGGGCAAGGTCGCCTGTGGTTCGACTTGGTACGGCGCGGAGCTATTCGGGCCGGGTACTGCGGTAGATGAATTGAATGCGCCTGTCGTTTTCACGCGCAACGAGACTGGCGGCGCTCGTGGAATGATGATTGAATTGACGCAACGCTTGGGCGGTAATCTGCAATCGCGCCCAGGTGCCTATAACGCATCATGGGAGAACTGACGATGACCGATATGACCCGAGACCTTTTCGCGGAACAGCCTTACGGCAAGATCGCGCTCGCCAAGATGGGTGCGGTGCCCGAGAACTTCCGCCTGTACCAGGCCGGCTGGCTCGGCAACAAGCCCGAGGAATGGACCGTGATGAAAGTCATAGGTGCTGAATTCCGCGCGGCCAAGAGCGGGCCGAATAAGGGCAAGCTCACGATCCCAGTCGAAGGCACCACCCGTACCGCCTTCGTGACTGCCGAGGAAATCGAAGCCGCGCCGCGGAAACACTGAACGCATGTTCCGCACCGCCCTTCCCGTGGTGATTTCCGAGCCCGACATCGATGCGGCGCTCGATCATTTGCGCACGCTGCCGTATCGTCCCAATCCGCCACGCCCGTGGGATCGGCAACGGCTGTTGGCGATGCTGCGGGAGGCGATAGGCAAGTCGCCGAAAATCGGTCAGGTCTTTGATGTAGCGCCCGGTGTGTTCGCCATCATCAAGCCGTTTGGCGTCGACCTTGCCGGGGCTGACGCGCACGACTGTGCTACGCGGCTGCAAGTGTGGCTGGCCATACGGCACGGCGGGACCGATCCCAAACAGGTTACGAAGCTTTGAAGGGCAGGGAACGAAAGGAGCAAAATGCGGCTGACGCTTATCGACATCCATGACACTGACGCCGATCACGACGTCGGCGGGCAAGACTTGCCGAATCTCGTGACGGTCAAGGTGGAAGGCGTTGCGGTGGACGATGTACTGGCGGCGCATCCGTTCGCGGCACTGAAACCCTTCAACGTGCAGCCGAGCCAGCATCTGGGGTTGCCTGAACACGTCGAATTCTGCACGTTCTCGTTCCACGACGACATTCAACGCTTCTTCGGCGTTGAGCCTGAAAAGTCAGCCGACGATATTGCATTCGATAGGTACTGTCGGAGAGCGTATGTGCGGACGGTTGGCGAATTGCGTGCAGCCATCGCCGATCTTCCCGACGATTTCCCGCTGATCCATACCGGGCGCAAATTCAATCAGGATCGCACTATCGAACACTTCAATGCGCTCGGTCTTCAACTTCAAACCGGTACGTGGATTTTCACGGGGCCAGGACTACCGGCGTGGGGCGATCCACGGTGGAGCCTTCGCTTGGGCGGCTTCGATCCTAGCGATTGGGCCAAGATCATGGACGGGACGTGGCGGAATATCACTGCTGCCGACCTCAAGGAATAACAAGGAGAGAATGAATGAACCAAAGTGAATGCATCGAATTGCGGGACAGCATCTTCGCCAGCCAGTTTCAGACCGAACCGAAAGAACGCCTGTTCCGCTTCCTTGCCGTCGAGCCTGGCGGCGTCGGTGACTCAGACGCAACAGTGCATTTCGCCTATGCGCCGGCGGTCTGGGAACGTGCCGGGTATGGCAGTACGCCCAATGATGTCGTGACTCTCCTGGAGGCGACGATTGATGAAACGCCGTACAAGGACAAGAATCTTGCAGTGCAATTCCATGACTACCTGCGCGGCGGCTGGCCGATTCCATGGGGCATTACGGCAAAGGAATCATTCAACAACTTTCCCTCGTTGGTATTGCTTGAAGCTGCGGACGGCAAAGTAACCGGGGTGCTGATGCGTGACGCGCATTGCGGTAACGTCAATGCTCGAATCGCAAATGCCTATGCAGAACCACACGAAGTCGAAGACATGATCGAGGAATTGACGGCCCTTGCACCGGACGAGCAGTTCATGGGCTGGTACAAGGACTGCAATATCGCGGCGGACTCCATCGATGCGGCCATTGCATTGACACCGGAGTCGGACGCAGGTCAGAAGCATGTGCTGGTCTACCGGCAGATGGAATGGCTGTGGGGCCTATGGAACAATCCAGCCAAGCCCCACGCCTATCCAATGGAGCTTTCCAGCGTGGCCGATTTCCACGGTACCCGCGTGTCAGCGGCCAAGCGACGTTCTCGCGGCGAACTTGAAGTGGCGAAGGCAAAGCAGACGATCCCCGGCGACTATGACGTACTCGATCAAGCACTCGCGCTGCTCTCCCCGGATGATGGCGGCACGGGTACCGACTACGAAGCCATCCCCGCCATCAAGATGCTATGCGACTGGTGGAACAGTCATGCACCGGAGGCGATGCGGCCGGCGGCATGCTTCCGCGTGTATGTGTGGAAGTCGAACCGCCGCACGTTCGTCGCTGGCGATCCGGAGGAACCAGCCGTCCAGGCGAACGATCTGGCGAGCATCCCGACTTACGCGGTCTTCGAGCGTGAGGGACGGCCCACGGTCGCGCTTACTTTCTTCCGTGGTCGCCTTTTCAACAAAGAAGACGCATGCGGAACTCAGACCTACTATGCCAACGGCGAAGACGGCTGGCAGATCGGCGTGGACCTCGACCAGGTGGATGAAGCCTATTACTCCCTGAAAGGGCTCCGCGCCATAGAGCGCATTTAGCGCCTTTCCCTTGCAGACTATAGTCGGAATTCTGCGCGCCACCGTTTCACCGCGCCATGCTGTGCCGAACCCGCAGGGCCGCGCCGCCGACCGGCGCGGGGCACATGGCGTCGGCGCTCCGACCGTCGCCCCTCGACGGTTTGCCTTTGGCGTTACAACGCTTCCGACTTCCTGTTCCGACGAAACCGCCATTAAGTACGATGGCATCAAAAAGTGCTTGACGCGGTGCTTCCGGCGTGGGAATCTTTACCCCGTCACAGCTTCAACAACCTACCGCGACGAGTGCGAATCAGCCGGGTCTAGCAGGCTTTAAGTAGCCGCAGACCAGAAGGCCCGCCAGCATCGCTATTCCTTCCCCGCCTGCCCGGCTTGGGCCTGTGCCTCTTCCCGTTAACCGGCGAATGAGGCCATTGCCATGTGCATGCCTTCATCGCCATTGCGAAAGGCACGCACCATGCGAACGAGTAACGAGCACCAGAAAGACCGCGCCGACGCCGGAGGCCCGCAGCCGGGAGCCGGCGAGGACCGCACGGCGGAGGCGACGGTCGCCTCCCGTGTAGTAACACGGGAGCAAACCCGAAGGACACCCCAAGATCGTGAGCAATTGGACAGCTTCGCGCCTGTCGGCGAGGATGTTCATAGTCGCCCTGGCAAGAAGGGCAACGCCGTTCCGATCTACGTCCCGCGCCCCTGTGCCGCAGCATCGGCACAAGCGGCCATCATCGATTGGCTGGCCTTCACCGTTCGCCTGTCCGATCACTACCACATGGCGCAACTACTCGCCGACATCCAGCGTTTTTTCAAGGTCAGCCGCACGGCGGATTGTGATTACGGTTGGAACGGCTACACCCGGCGCACCATGCTGGGCGAATTCGGCCTGGTGGCCTGGGGTGGCAAGTCGCAGAACGATACTGCCTATGTGAGCCTCAACGCCCACGGCTGCGCGATGGCGTCCGATTGGGCAGGCATCGAAGCATGGATTGCAGGATTGCAAGCCAAGATCAGCCGCATCGACCTGGCGCATGATGACTTCACTGGCGAAGTGTGGAATATCGAGCGCCTGCGGGCTGAGTACCTGGGCGACGGGTTCAGCGGTGCCAATGGCCGCAAGGCGTCCTCGATGCTGATTGGCGACTACGACAACCTCGACAAAGGCCGCACCTACCAGATCGGGAGCCGGGCCGCCGGCAAGCTGTTGCGGGGCTACGAGAAGGGCAAGCAACTCGGCGATCCCGATAGCCCGTGGTTTCGCGTCGAACTCGAACTGCTCGCCAAGAATCGCCTCATCCCGTGGGAGATATTGACCCAGCCCGGCCGATACCTCGCCGGGGCGTATCCCTGCCTCGCTACGCTGTCCGAAAGCCCCGAGAGGATACCGACCTCCATCAAGGCCGCTGGCGTCGAATATGACGCGCTTATCGGCCACGTGCGGCGGCAGTACGGCCAGGCGATCAATCTGATTTACCACGTCGAGAAGCGGGACGCGGACCGCGTCTTCAAGAAGATCATGCGAGGCGGTTTCCCGCAGCGATTCGTGCCGCTCCTTCCCTTCCTCCTGCGCGGCGGCTCCCATGAAGACGCTGACGCTATCTGAGGCGGCGGCGTTCCTGAAACTTCACCCTGAAGAGTTACGCGCTCGTGCCAAGGCGGGCCAGATTCCAGGGGCGAAGGCGGGACGGCGCTGGGTATTCATTGAGGATGACCTTGCAAGCTATTTGCGTTCGCTCTATGCTCCCGAACGGCAAGCGTTGCAAGTGTCATCGAAAGGGATTTCGACATGGCACTTTTCAAACGCGGCAAGACGTGGTGGGTTGATTTCACCACGCCGGCAGGAGAACGAGTTAGAGAAACTTCTGGCTCAAGGGACAGGAACCAAGCGCAGGAGTACCACGACAAGCTAAAAGCGGAAGCGTGGCGCGTCTTCAAGCTCGGGGATCGTCCCGACCACACGTGGGATGAGGCAGCCCATCGGTGGTTGTTGGAAAAGAAGCATCTGCGGTCGTACAAGAACACGAAGGTCGTCATCGCTTGGTGGCATCAGCACTTCCGGGGAAAACTCCTGCGCGACATCACGCGGGAAACCATCCAGATCGCCTTGGATACCAAGGCGGGCATCTGGGCACCGGGAACCATCAAGCGGAACCTGGAAATACTCGGGGCGATTCTTCACCGTGCGGCGGACGAATGGGAATGGCTGGATCGCGTGCCCAAGCGTCCGCAAGCGCCGAAGGTGCAAAGGCGTATTCGCTGGCTGACCCCGGCGGAGATGCAAAGGCTGTTGCAGCATTTGCCGGAAGCGACGGCAGAGATGGCACGCTTTGCATTGGCGACGGGGTTACGTCGAAACAACGTGCTGCGGCTTGAGTGGTCACAAGTCGATACGGCGCGGCGGGTGTGCTGGATTTACGGCGACCAGGCCAAGGCGGGCAAGGACATTCACGTGTCCTTGAACGAAACGGCGCTGGCCGTGCTGGAACGGCAGCGAGGCAAGCATGAACGCTTCGTCTTCGTCGGGAAGCGCGGCAAGCCCCAGACGCAGATTTATGCGGAGGGCTGGCGGGCAGCATTGAAGGCGGCGGGAATTGAGAACTTCCGCTGGCATGACTTGCGCCATACCTGGGCCTCCTGGTTGGCGCAGGAGGGAACACCCCTCCATGTGTTGCAGGAGATGGGCGGCTGGGCTGATTACGGGATGGTGCTGCGGTATGCGCACCTCTCCCCTGAAAGGTTCGCTACTCATGCGTCGGTGGTGGATCAGAAGATGAATGTCACAATCTCGGCACAACCGGGCGCGTGACATGCCACAGACGCCCGTAACTCATTGAGGGGAAGCAGCAAAAAGCGGCGCCGGAATATCCATCTAGTTGTCTATCAATAGTAAGGGTGTCGCATGAAACAATCGGAAATTCAGGCGGGAGAATGCTACTTCGACGGGAAGGAAGGCATTCGTGAGGTGGTATCAATCGACCCCAAGATTCCGACCGTCAAATATCGGCTGCTGTCTGCAAAAATCACGCAGGAATACAGTTGGACTAAAGGGCAAATGGTTTCACTGATCGGCAGTGAGACAACCTGTAACCTTTCTTCCTTCGCCTCATGGGCCAAGCACCATGTTCCCCAAGCCGAGATAGGCAATATCATGCTTCGAATTGCAGCCAAAAAAATCAAATTGGCACCAGGCGAAAAGATGTTCATGAATTCTGCGCTGGATGAATCTGGCGGGGCGATTGTCGAGGGAACCAGTATCTCGTTCGACCATACCGAAGGCCGAGCGGTCAGCGGTCTGGAGAAAAAGGGGTTGCTGGTGCGCGACAACAGAGAGGTCACCGTGACAGCGCTTGGCGCCGCATGGTTTGCCAATGCTGCAGAAGCCAGAATTGCGGACATGAAGGGCTGAAACGAGATGCGCCATTATCTGTCGCCGGAAGTCATCAGCGCAGAGCGCCTATCCGCCTCGAAGGTGTCCGCCAAGGTCAGGGCAGGTTGGGTGTGGCATCGCCTTGTGCCAGGATTTGGCGCATGCGGCGGCACAGCTTCGTACAGTCGCGCCCTGGTCGCGCCGGATGGCACGTTGGCCTTCGTCAGCGATCGGGTGGAGGGAATCGAGCAGATCGATACGCTTCCCACGTTGGAAATCAGCTACCGACTGCTTGCGCTAACTGTCCCGTTCACGGAGAAAGATGCCGCGAAAGCAGCCGGGGCAGTTTGGGTTGGCCACCGCAAGACCTGGGCCTGTGCGCCGTCACGGCAGGCTGAATTCGCACAATGGATCATCGGGCAGCCCGTGGAGTTCGATCTTCTGGAAGCCGCGTAGCGCCAGGAAGCGCTGAACCTTAAACAAGCGCCGGTCATTCCGGTATGATCGGGCGCATGTCATCGCTGCCTAACCCCATCTATCTTGCTGGCTGTGCCCTGATTGCTGTAGGGATTGCGGGGTATTGGGTTATTGACGCACCAAAGCAGCCGACCGCGATGGCCTCTGTCTGCCATGCGCTGCCAGTCAGCAATAGCACGGCTGCGCTCGACGGGGGTATGTTGCAGCGAACTGGCAACCAAAAGGGCTTGATAAGCTTCAGCAATCGGACGCCAAAACCGATTGTTGCCACAATGGGCAACGCGCAATCGGGCAAGGATTATCAGGTGGTCGTGATCAACCCGAATACCGAGGGATCGATCAGCATGCCGGTCGGCTATTACGGGCTGACGGTCATGCGTGGCGAGGAGTGGTGCAACCTCGATATCGGGTTCAAAAATGGGATCAAGTACCAGATCAACGGAGGCATATCGGTCGCGCCGAATTCCGGTACGGAAATCCGCATCAATCACCGGGACGGGGTGCCGAACACCGCGATTGACTTTCATGCGTTCCCCTTGACCCTCGCTACAGCCGCCGGGGGGATCAGCATCCCTCGTAGCGAAGGTGGCTACTACATGACCCCTGGCCAAGTGAATGGCGTTGGGGTGAATTTCATGGTCGATACGGGTGCAACCCATGTCACTGTGCCGGCGGCCGTAGCAGAACGCGCCGGGATTGCCTGCCAAACGCCTGCAATGTTCCAGACCCCAGGCGGGGCCGTGAAGGGGTGTATGGGGATGGCCAAGGCAGTGACTTTCGGGCCGTTCATCGCGCACAACACAGAAGTCGCCATCATCGAGAACAACGAAACGACACTACTGGGGATGAACCTGCTGGCGAGCTATCGAATCAGCCAGTCGGGTAACACCATGCACATTCAAGGAGCCGGGGGCGCCGGGGCGGTCGATGCTTCGCGTCAGAAGGTGCCAGAAATTGCTTGGGATGAAACGCCGCACGCCCAGGCGGCCGGCACGCCAGTGCGAACGCGAGATCCGATCATCTGGGCACTGATTAGCGCCTTGGGGTTGGCGCTTTCGATCATTGGCGCGTTGCTCGACCGCTTCCGTAAGCAGCAAAAGCTGCTGAAGGTTACGCCGGCCGACTAGATTGAAGCGCGGGGCGCCTTAGTCCTTCGCAAAACCTCATCCCAACGCGCTTGGATTTCGTTCCGGAGCGCAAGGTCACCGTCGCGCATGACTTCGAGCAACGCCGCCTTGGCGAATTCCTGAAACAACCGCAAATGCATCGAAGAAACACGGATTTTTGTAGGGCGCATCGAAATGGCGGCGCGAGTATCGTCAAGTCTTCTTTGCACACAATGACTGAATCTAGGATGCCATCCGTTAAGCCATGCGCGTCTTTACCTGGGACCAATTACCGCAACAGCACTTCCTTTGCCGAAATTGCCTATATGGTGATGCTCGTATTTATCGCCACGGCAGGTTTAGCCGCAGGCGGGTACTGCACGATCGTCACGCTGACCGCAACATCCGTTATCAAGCCCTATTTCTATGCACCGCCTGAGTTTGCTATCCCGGCAATGCTCATGGGGATATTACTGATGGGTTGTAGCGCCTTCCTGGCAAGGCTAACGCTTTCCGAGGTGAGGTAAGCCGTGGCAAAACGCTACCAATTTCAGTTCACAGACAACCCGGATCGCCACAAGCCAACCGTGTTTAGGGTCTTGACCTTGTTGGTCGTGTCGGCGGGAATCGTCGTTTACCCGCCCGCTGAGTCGCCAGTGATGCACTACCTTTGCTGGGCAATTGTCGTGGCCGATGCCTCGCTTATGTTGAGCTACATCATCAGGAAACAACGGCGGCGCCAAGCCGATAGCGCCTGAACAAAATCGCCATCATGAACAGCCATTTTTCCGGAAAACCCACCCCTATTTTGCGGTTGTTTTAGCAGGGTAATTTGCGACCATATGCTTATCAAACAAATGAGGTTGCCATGATATTCACAAGCTCGATGGACGGTCGCAAATGCCTGCTGGTGTCGGAAAACGACGCCCCGGACGTTATTGTTGTTATCACTGATAGCAACGGTATGTTGCCTATCAATTTGGAAACGGAAACGCTTGTTCTGTCAGTGTTTCCGAGTGACGCGATGGATGCGCCATTCCTGAGCCGAACAACACTCGTCGGGCGAGAAGGAGCAAATGAATGGTATTGCGAGCATGTCGGCTATCGCCCTGACAGCGAGGAGCATACCGACATCGAAGACCTGATCGACCGCGTTGGGGCGCACATGCTGCTACGCGCCCAAGACGATATCGCCCTCAATGCCAGCGCATAGGGGAATGGCGCGTATTGGAAACGATGGCAGGCCGGCAGCGGGGCGCACGAAATGTTACCCGCAAGCCGATTGCGCCTGTCGCTGGGTAACCGCAACTTGAGATTAAGGGGGAAAGCATGATTCTCGTAACGGGAGGCACAGGCTATATTGGCTCGCATACGGTCGTAGAACTGCTGGCGCGGGGTGAAGAGGTATTGATCATCGACAACCTCTGCAACAGCCGCATCGAAGTATTGGACCGCATCGAGAAGATCGCCGGTAAGCGGCCCCGTTTTATCGAAGCGGATATCCGTGACCTGAAAGCGCTGCTGACGATATTCGAACGGAACAAGATCGATTCGGTAATCCACTTTGCTGGTCTGAAGGCGGTAGGGGAGTCTGTCGAGAAACCTTGGGCCTATTACGAGAACAACGTGACCGGATCGGTGAACTTGTTTCACGCCATGGGCGCCCACAGCGTCAAGAAACTGGTCTTCAGTTCGTCGGCAACGGTATATGGCGATCCGCATACTGTCCCGATCCAGGAATCCTTTCCGCTGCAGGTCACCAACCCCTACGGGCGAACGAAGTTGATGATCGAAGAAATCATTCGGGACATTGGCCGGGCAGACCCCGCGTGGCGCGTGGCTGTTTTGCGCTACTTCAATCCGGTGGGTGCCCACGAAAGCGGCCTGATTGGCGAAAGTCCGAATGGGATTCCGAACAACCTCATGCCTTATGTTTCGCAGGTCGCCGCGGGGCAGCGCGAAACCCTCTCCGTGTTCGGCAACGATTACCCAACGCCCGATGGGACCGGGGTTCGCGACTACATTCATGTGGTTGATCTGGCCAAGGGACACTTGGCTGCGCTCGATGCCATTTCGCGCACGGCGGGGGTGGCCGAAGTCAATCTCGGCACCGGCCAAGGCTACAGCGTGTTGGAGATGGTCCGGGCGTTTGAAAAGGCCAGTGGTCGTGCTGTGCCCTTCACGTTCGCGCCGAGGCGGGCCGGGGATATCGCAAGCTGCTACGCCGACCCGACAAAAGCCAAAGTATTTCTCGGCTGGAGTGCCGAAAAAGGGATCGATGCGATGTGCGCCGATGCGTGGCGATGGCAATCCAACTGTGCGGCCAACTGAGCGCCGAACGCACGGCGCGAATCCCGCTAAGACTTTCACAGAAAATAATCGATGCCTGAACGTTTACAGAAGCTGAAAAATGCCGCGCTCGCCTGGATCTCTCGTCCCAAAGCGAGGAAAGGGCCGGCATGCGTGGTCACCCAGGCTTATGAGGCCAAGCGCCTGTCTGGATGGATAGGGTGGGATGCTCAAGGCAATAGCGTCACGGCACTGATAGTCGGCAGTAGCGTCACGGCAAGGGAGATCGCCCGATCGACCGAGGCGGTTAAACTGGGCGAGACGCGCTATCTGATCGCTAAACCGGGAGCACTCACGTTCGATGCCCTGCCAAAAGGCTGGGGCTTGGTCGAGATTGCCGAGAATGGTACGGTGTCGGTCAAGGCTGGTCGTGTGGTATCGCCAGCGTTCGATTGGCTACACCCATGCGATCTTAAAATGGATATCGTTCGCCTCGTCGCGCAACTCGCCGAGCTTCAAAAAAGTGAGGGCACCACCTGGCTGCGCCAAAAGGCCAAGAGTCTGACGCTCATCTCGACCTCCACGGAAGATCGGATGGAGAAGCTATCTGCCTGCTACCCGCTCTCCCAGCGCATAGCCGAACGATTCCCGGAAGTTTTCACCGTCGTGGACCCACATAATGCTGTGGAGCAAGGCGATTTCCTCTGGGTGCGCAAGACAAACGGAACCATCCCGCAAGGTGAATTCTTGTCGATCACGCCGATTGAAGGGCGCGGATGGGAGGTCGTTCATGAATGTATCAACGCCGATTCTGGCTGGCCAACACTTTGGGAAACCCATAGCGCAGAAGAAGAGGCTTTCCTGAGCGCGGTCGCCCACCTTTCTAAGCTGACCCCCAAATAACCGCGAAAATATCGGGTTTTTGCAACTCGTCAACGAGTTTGGACTTCCCAATAATGGAGGCTCCTTCGTTAGGTTGTTTTCTCACTGTTACCGAGTTGCGAGCACGTCAGCGCTTGAGGTATTTGGTCTGGCAAGACCCTGTGATTTTCCCCGATGGGATCGGGAACGTGCAGAAATCCCCGCTGCAATGGGCAGCATGTCTCCTCCAGACATTCGTTGAGGGCGGTTGAAAAACCGCCCTTTTTTTTGCGCCGGGCGCCTTAGCTGCTACCGGGATGTTTGTTCTGCAACTGCGCCAGGTTCTGCGTGAGCAGTGCGACAAGCTGCTCCGCGTCATTGAGCGCATCGACAGGATCACGCGCTAGAGCGGAGGTCAGCGCTTGGCGAAGCCAGTAAGAGGTCGCTGGGTTTTCCAGTACAGAAGCCGAGACAGAAGATGCTTGCATGGTCTTAAAACGCGGTGGAAAAGCGCAGTCTGTCGTTTTATCCTGAAAACAACCAATGGCGAAAACCATTGTCCTAAGCACCTTTTCGGGTTTGTTCAATCGATTCCGTGGTTTCTGAAGGGCGCGTGTCGTGTTTCTTCTCCCTATGATGATTTGCATCCTAGAAGGGGAAGCGTCATGTCGCTACGAAACGTAAAGCATCATCGCCAGAACTTTGTGGTTTATACAAAAAAGCACGGGAAGACGAAGCCGGAACGGGTATTTATCGAAACACCGTCAGACTTTTACGCCAAGCGAATGTTCACGAACGTCATCAATTTCACGGAGTTGGCCGGAACGGCTTGCGCTGCCGTGCTCTCGATCAGTGGCGTTGAAGATCTGATTCACCATTTCGATGCACCTAACGGGTCGCCTCACAACCTCATTGGTAAGGAGCAGGAAATCCTGGGCATCGACGAATCGGAATGGAACACCTTGTACTCATAGAAAGGATGTCGAAGTGAGTCATTTGCCAATCGCTATCGCTGTTGCCGTCTTGGGCATCGCTGTTGGCTATTTTCTGTTGTCGCGCCTGGGGTTCCTTCGCCCAAGTCAGTTCAAGCGCAAGCGCCTGATGACAAGCAATGAATTGGAGTTTTTCCAGCGAATCCGCGCTGCCGTGCCGGAGTTCTATATTTTCCCGCAGGTCGCCCTGAGAGCATTTATCGAGCCGCCGGCCGCGAGAGGGTCGAGCGCCTTTATGCGCCAACTGAAATTCATCGGCTCGAAGCACTGCGACTACCTTATCTGTGACAGCAACCTGTCAATCGTCGGCATCATCGAGTTGGATGATCGGTCGCATAATGCATCACTCGACGCCATCCGCGACAAAATGACAAAGAGCGTGGGAGTTTCGACCTTGCGCTATGAGTCAGCGCGCAGGCCGAATCCTGCCAAGATACGCAGTGACCTTCTGGGGCTTCTGCAGGGAAGCGGCGTCTAATACCCTGGAATGGGCGATTTGCCAGTACAATCCAAAAACGGTAGCTGGTGTTACCGACGATGAAACCAGCCTGAGCAATAAAGCGGAATCCTGAACCGAGCGCATTGGCGCTCCATTGAGGATTTCATACGTCACTTGTGGCGTGAAACGGTAGCTGACATCACCGGGCTTTTGCCAAAGTCAGTCTCTCAACCCACGCGGGGCATACCCGCTGGGGTACTGCTCCGCAATAACCGGAGTAGTTACCATGCAAGAAAACAAGATCGGGCCGTACTCCCTTGGTGGCATCAAATCCTTCAAGGGGCATGAGGGCGAGGGTTGCCTGCAAGGCACTTTGCTTCTGAACGGCAAGAAGATTGCCGAATGGAGTGAAGATTCCTGGGGTGGTCCCATGCACTTCCATTTCAAAACGCTTGAAGCCGAGAAGGCTTTCTTCGAGGAAGCCAACCGGCACAAAATCGCCGTCGAGTTCGCGCAGGAAATGCTAAAAGAATATGGCGTTGCCTGTGCCGACAACAATCACGCTGATTTGGTGGTTAGCACGATCGCCATGGATCTGGATCTCCTGAAGCGTCAGGAGGCCCAGTTGAAACGCTGGTGCAAGACCAAGATCGTGTTCCGCCTGCCGGGCGACACCGAGGGGGAATACCGTACCCTCAATGTCGCGTATTCCGCGACGCAGCACGACAAGGAAATGGAGCGGCGCTTTCCTGGCTGCGAAATCATCAATAAGCGGTTCTTGTAGCCGTATTTCATCAACCCAGAGGGGCATCCCTCTGGGGGTGCTCCTTGTCATACCAAGGAGTTTTCCATGCACCATATTATCGAACCGAACGGCAACCTGACCCTCGTCGTAGACGATGATGATTGCTGTGAATTTCTCGATATTCGCGACAACACCAGAGGGTCCGATCACGGCTTTCTGGCCGACCTGCTCGAAGCCTTCGGTTTCAGCACCAACGCTCGACTGTTCCCGGTTATGCCTCAACAAGTCGGCGCCCTGACGGACGCCCCGATGTTGACGGACGATCTGGAGTATGAGGAGGGCGGTGAGGTCACTGTGCGCGGCCGACTGTGGTGGTTCCCTGCCTACGAACTGAAGTCGATCAGCGACATCATGAGCCGTAGTGGCCGGGTCACTTTCACGCTTGCTTAACGCAAGCATTCAATCTCAAAACCAAGCTCAAAGCGCACCCCTTGCGCGGAGAGCAATTCATTCGGAGAAATACCATGAATCAACACCGTGTCATGCTCGATAACGTTGAACTGGCGGCAGGGGATCAGAAGAGCATTGCTGTACTGTTCTTCAACCTGACCGGGCAAAACTTTGCGAAAGCAGAAGATGCCCGCCAGGCCCATGCGCTGTGGCTCAACGAGATGTCCGAGTTCTTCGGCACCAAGTTGCCGTTGCTGGCCAACCTGAAGACCTGCACCCCGGAGGGGGTAACGGATCGGGTCTCCTTCATCGGGAGCGGCCTGCCGCAACCCGCCCCGGAAATCGGCGCGGAATACCTGATCAAGACCTGGCCGATCGGAGGCAATCCGATCTGGCATCCGGGGAAGCTGAGTGAGATCCAAGCGGAAACCGCGACGACTCGCGAACTTCTGTTGTTCTCGGCGAATGGGGCAACCCTTCCTGTGCTTCGCTACGAATTGCCGGATCGCGTATTCCCTGCGCAATGGCTTGCTGAGTAAGTCGCCGAACTCTGAAAGGAGCTAGTGATGAACATCAGCAGAGCGTTGGATGCGGTTGCGGCCCAATATGACCCGAATATGTTTCTGGAAGGGGATTGCCACACGTTGGCGGTTGCCTTGTTTGAAACAGGAGGGCATAAGGGCAAGTTGGTTGCCTGTTTGCGAAAAACCATCGATGAACGCGGTTCGGTTTATTCGACGGGTTACTCGCATATGGTCTATGAGTGCCCGGAAGGCATGTGCTGGGATATCGGCGGACAAGAAGCAGATGTTCGTTGGGAGGACCAGTTTCCAGACCTTGACTCGCCTGATAAGTGGGGAATGACCACTTCGTTGGAGTGGGTCGAGGTTCCTTATGAAGGGCATCAGATGTGGCTCATGGAGCACTATGGCTGCATCGACAACATGCTTGGCAATTACGTCAAACAAATCATCCGTGAGTCATCGATGACCCACGGATGTCATTGAAAATGACCCCCCGCGCAGCCAGTTTCATACTGCCGGGGGTTTATTTTTACCCAGTTGCACTCGAACTGATAGAATAAATGCTCTTTTGGCATCGCCAAAACAGGTAGCTGGTATCACCTGGGTCAATCTGACCAAAGCCAGTCATTCATCTCAACCCTTGGGGGCATCATCCCCATAGGGGCATGGTGTCTCCGTTATATCGAAGGAGAAATACCATGCACGAAACCACCGTTGAACTCATCAAGGCCCATGCGGCAACCCGTCCGGGGCAAGCAATACGCGTCGGCTTCGAGGTGAAGTGGACGTTTGTCTCGCATCTCACCTTGACCCGCGAAGACCTGCTGTCGCTCACGCCAGAACGCTTCACTGAACTGTTCCAGGAAGAGGTCGCTACGACCATCCAGGATATGCGCGGTTGGAGTGAATCGGCGGAGCTTTCCAAGATCATCGAGTTTTCCGATGAATGCGGAAACCCGATCGAATCGGCGCCGTTCGTCATGCATCAATGCGACAACTGCTCGTCTTCCTACACGGAAGATGAACTGAACGAAGCCAAGGATCTGGAGATGCGCGTCGACGCGGGCGGCGAAATGCCGTCTGGCGAGTGTCCGCAGTGCGGGGCGCTTTGCTATCCGACTGAAGTCAGTAATGCCATGATCTCGGCGACGGCCCATGACGACGACTATTGCTATGAGGTCGAATTCAATGCGGCGCCGTGGTTCGCTCAAGCCAGCGAAGCGGAAATCATCGAGTTGCACGAAACGGGCTGGATGAATGACCAACCCGCTGACGAAGTGGCTCGTTTCTGCTCATCGACCCATGATGGGCTGAAACAGATGTTTGCCTACGCAGAACTGGCTCATACCGGGGATCATCCCTGTGGCTTTGAGTGCTCCGTCGACAAGGACGAAGCGCTGGCATGGCTCAAGGCCTGCCGCACGGTCATTTGGGCAAAGATCCTGTGCGCCGATGAAGGCATCGTTGTGGATAGCAACGAAGCTGCATTGGCGGCTGCACGCAAGATCGATCAACAGTAAGTCAACCAAGGCCCAAGGGGGAGTTCAATCGCCCTTCGGGCGACCTCTTTCTCCGGGCTACCTTTCAGGAGAAAACAATGAGTAAGTATGAAATGGTCGTCACGGGATTCAACGGTGGCAGCGACAGCACGGATGATCTGATCATCTGGGTCGCCGCTGAATCGCTGGATATCATCGAAAGCATGGTTGCCGAAAAGCAACTGGCCGGGATGGTCCGCACCGTGGGCGAAGTGCCAGAAAATTTCGGTGAAGACTACACGCTGCCTGCGGAAGCGGAAGCGCTGGAAGCTCGTATTCGGACGCTGGCAAGCCGCCAGACGACCAGAGTTCGCCTGACACTCGAAGTCGAGTACGCCTTGAATGGCGAGATGGCGGAAGACATGGTGTCGCGCCTGCAGCGGATGTGCGAGCACGCCATCGGCAACGGCATGCTCACCGGCGAATCGGCGGCGGAAGTCGAGGAATACTCGATGGAAGTCGTTGTTCAGGAAGAACCTCCGTCGGAAGACGAAGTGGCTGACCTGATGCTTCGCCGGATTGAAGACGGCAGTATCGGGGTGGAAGATATCCCGATGCGACTGGCTCGTTACGGCCTGATGTCGCCGAAAGCCTTTGTGGAGGAAGTGCAAGAGCGCATGGAGTCCTACCAGGCGGCCGATGCCGATAAGGAACTGAAGAACTACCGCGTCAGCCTCCACGAAGAGGCCGGCGACAAGTTCATCATCCACTTCGAATGCCAGGCAGCAGATGCCGAGCATGCATGTGAGCAAGCCAAAGATGCCTATCCGAATGGAGAGGTGTTGCTGGCGGTACTGTTTTAGACACAACCCCAAGCGGGGCATCCCCGCAATAGGGATGCTCCGTGTCAATCAAGGAGTAGATGATGTCGAAAATCGACAACGATGACGTTCCGGTTACCGGCCCGTTTTTGTCTCTGGTAAAAGCCCTTCATTCGGCGCGCACCCTGTTCATCTGTGAATCGGCCATGGCCGAGGAATTGGTGCTACCGCGCCCGGCTGACTGGCTGGCGCGCTGCAAAGACCTCTTTCATACGCACTACGAGAAGCAGGTTGCTGCTATCGGTCTGGCGTCGAATCAGGCAACCTTTGAGGCGCTCATGAGCCTCAAGGTGCCTGATAAAGCGTGGCGAACCGATTTCGCCGAACTGCCGAAGAAGTTTGTCTTCAACCCCTATCTGGGGCAAGGCTACGGCGGGATCAAGATCGTCGAGTAGGCGACCGCGACTGCGGCGTAAGCCATCAAGAAAAAGCCCGGTTCATCCTTCTGGATGGCCGGGTTTTTCATTGGGGGCGGCTTTCTTCCTTGACGAACCGCTCAGAGTCGAACGTAGGCGGTAACAAGCGTAGGGCGCGGGCCACTTTGGGCGATCACAAAATGCCAGTGATCGCGCAGGGCCTTCAGGTGAATCCCGGTCGATCCGTGCTTGTCCGCCTTGTGCTTTGCCACCGAAGGGGGGAGGGCGACACGGGCGAGTTGCCCGCCACACAGCATCTTGCATAGGTGCTGCCACGCGGCAGTGATCGAGGCGTAGTTGGCCCGTTGCATCATGCGATCCAGCAGATGGTAGGAGACGCTGACCGATCCGACGCCGGCAACATCTACGATTTCCGCCAAGGGTTCGTTGATGTCCAATGCCTCGACCCGGTTGATTGCGCGCTCCGGGACGATCCAGGTAGTGTCCTTCGAGACGGTCACCTTGGCGTCTGCGTAACGGGTCAGAAGGAACTTCCCGTGATTCATCAGATGGCCTTTGGTTGAGCTACCCATGGAAAGCTTGCGGATGGCCCCGAAGGTCACCTCGATTTCCATCTGGTTGCCGGCACGGCCTTCGCCAAGAAGGTGCTGGTGGCTCAACAGGAAGTGAATGGCAGAGAGTTCGGCGATGATCGGACGGTCCTGGTCAATGGAATCGGCCAACGAGGTCTTCACGATGCCCTGCTTGCGGCCTGTCGTCCAATAGGTTTCGAAACAGGTTGCGTCCTGGGAGGGGGTGGTATGTACGGTAAGTTTTGCGCTCATGTAGTCATGATGCCGGATTAGGTTCTGACTTCAACCCCTTTTTGGCACCAAAGATAACCGGATATTCCGTCGCGCAAAACATGGTTTTGGGCAGGCGATCTGCGGGCCGGCGTTACGGATAATCAGCGTACCGAATATCCATTTGAGGAATGCTTAATGTGCGGCATCGTCGCGGCTGTAGCTGGTAGCAATATTGTCCCGATCCTTGTTGAAGGGCTGAAGAAGCTCGAATACCGAGGGTACGACTCGGCAGGTTTGGCGGTTTGTGGGCGGGAGGCTATTGAGCGGGTACGCTCCGTGGGCCGTGTCGCCGAGTTGGAATCTGCGGCGTCCGGTACGGCAGCGACTTCCGGGGTGGCGCATACCCGCTGGGCGACCCATGGCGTGCCGTCTGAGCGCAATGCCCATCCGCATATTTCCGGCAGCATTGCCGTCGTCCACAACGGCATTATCGAGAACTACGAGAGTCTGCGCACCGAACTCACTGCGCAAGGCTACATCTTTACCTCTGAGACAGACACAGAAAGCATCGCGCACCTGATCGAGGCCACGCTCAAAGACGAACCGGATCTCTTTCTGGCGGTCCAGCAGGCCTGCCGACGATTGCAGGGCGCTTATGCGATTGCGGTCATTGATCACCGTCACCCTGAGACCGTGGTTGTGGCACGTAACGGGTCGCCGCTGCTGCTTGGCGTAACGGAATCTGGCAATTATGCCGCCTCGGATGCTTCCGCCTTGCTGCAAGTGACGCGCAACATGGTGTATCTGGAAAATGGGGATGTCGCGGAACTGACATCGCAGGCGGTTCGGATTGCTCAACTCGATGGGACGCAGGTTGAGCGCCCGGTTCATGTTTCCGAATTGTCCGCCGCCGCCGTCGAGCTGGGCAATTATCGGCACTACATGCAAAAGGAAATCTTCGAGCAACCGGAAGCCCTGGCAAACACGCTGGAAGCAATTGGAGGAAGCAAGACCGTCCAGCCGGGGCTGTTTGGTGCACAAGCCGAAGACCTTCTTGCAGGCACCGATAGCATTCTGATCCTCGCTTGTGGCACCAGCAGTCATTCTGGGTACACGGCGCGGTACTGGATTGAAAGCATCGCCGGCATTCCTTGCACCGTGGAGATTGCCAGCGAATACCGTTACCGGAGTTCTGTGACGAATCCGCGTCAATTGGTGGTTGCCATCTCCCAGTCAGGCGAAACGGCTGACACTTTGGCGGCGCTGCGCCATGCGAAGGCCTTGGGGCAATTGAATACCCTCGCCATTTGCAATGTGCCGGAATCAGCCATTGTTCGGGGATGTGCGCTTCGTTTCATTACACGCGCCGGCCCGGAAATTGGCGTGGCATCGACAAAGGCATTCACCACTCAGCTTGCTGCGTTGTTTTTGCTGGCACTGGCAACAGCTAAGGTGAAGGGCCGATTAGGCGAGGATCGGGAGCAGTCGTTTATTGAACAAATGCGACATTTGCCGGTGGCGGTGTCCAAGGTATTGGACCTTGAGCCGAAGATAGAAGCCTGGGCCAAGCGGTTTGCCGATAAGCAGCATGCGCTGTTTTTGGGGCGAGGGCGGCACTATCCAATTGCGCTGGAAGGGGCGCTAAAGCTCAAGGAAATCTCGTATATCCACGCGGAAGCCTACCCGGCAGGCGAACTCAAGCACGGACCACTCGCACTGGTGGACGCGAACATGCCCGTCATCTCTGTTGCCCCCAATGACGACCTCCTGGAAAAGCTCAAGTCCAACTTGCAAGAGGTCAGGGCGCGAGGCGGGGAGTTGTACGTTTTCGCGGATGCCGATGCGGAAATCCCGGAAGAGGAGGGAGTGCATATGCTGCGCTTACCGGAACACTACGGCCTTATGTCGCCGATTCTCCATGTCATTCCGCTGCAGTTGCTGGCGTACCATGCTGCCTTGGTGAAAGGTACGGATGTGGACAAGCCGCGCAACCTGGCGAAGTCAGTCACTGTTGAGTAAAGTCACAGGGAGCGACTATGTTTAGACCCGCGAGAGTCAAGCAATCCCGGTTTGTTTGGCGGCTTTTCCGACACGAAGAATCCTTTGACGAAGGAGTGCAACTTGATCAGTTGCTTGCCCCGATCAAAAGGGCTTCGCCCATGACCTTCGTCATCATCGAAGATCCTTTCCGACCGGATGTGTCGGATGCGGCCATCGACAACATGTTTGCCGTCGTCTCAGCGACGCCGCACCACGCTTACCTGATCACAACGACCAATACAAAGCGATTGTTGATGGTCATGCAGCGATACCAGCGGCAGCCGAGCATCCTTGAGCAACGCTGCAGTGATCTGCTGGGTACTCGGCAAAACAATCCCGTGGTGGGGTTCGCGAACGTCGCATTCACGTACAGAATCCACCGCCAAAACGCTGCGGCGGCGGGAATGCCTGCCTTCTTGAGCGCGCCGGTAAGCCACCGCATTTTGTCGGTTTGCCCGAGCGAACCAGTCCACTTGGAGGGGTTTGCCAGCGAGGACGGCCGCCCGTGGGGGGCGTTAATTCGCGAGGTATTTGTCGAAGGGACTACGGGACCAAGGGCGAAGCCCATTCATCCGCAATGGATCAGAAATATTCGCGCCCAATGTCGGACGGCACAAGTGCCATTCAGCGTGATTGGCCTTGGTGACTGGATAGCGGAAGACCAGTGCACGGCCATCCAGGCAGAGTTGGCTATTGAGACGGCACTGGTGCATGTGGGCGGGGGATTTACCGTTGTAGGGGATTCGCAGCGAGAAGCCGCAAACGGAGACATCAAGATGTTGAAAATGCCCGCCTCAATGAGTAAATCCGTTGGCGCCGCAAAAAAAACGCAACGCTACGACGATCTGCTGCGCCAAGTCGCCTAAAACAACCCCCGCAGGAATAACACGGCGCCTGGGTAGAATCAGCCGCTGATAGCCTATGGCAAACAGAAAATATTAAGGTAGTCTCAAATTTTTAGATGGGGAGTAGCCATGACATCGAGACTTGACCAGATTGAAACCAAGAAAAATATTGCGGGACCGCAGTATGTCTACCAACGGAAAAAGGGGTTGTTCTGGATTCTGCATTCAATTGTCTGGCCGGGCGGTGGAATTAAGAACTGGCAATCGCTTTTGGTGTTGATGGTGCTTTGGGTGATGTTGCTGATTTGCGTTGTCACATTTCCTTTAGGGACGATTGGTCTTTATCTCTTCTGGGTGCAAGGGGAGGCCTGCAAGATGCGGGCTCATCTGGAAAAACAAGCCCGGCAATTTTTGGATAAGATGGGGTTGAAACACAGCGGCTTAGTTGGTGACAACGGTACATCTTGTTACATGGATCTGGAAAGCCGAAAGGGAATTTTGTTCACGCCAGATGCTATCCGCGTGTACGACTTCAAAGACATTTACGGTTGTTCGTTTGAAGGAAATGAAGTTGTGTTCAGTATGAATGATCTGGAAAATCCTGTTTTCAGAATGCAGATGAACAGCCAGAACGAGGCAAAAGAGTTCTTCACGCGCTGCGAAATTATGTTTAGACAAACAGACTGGGGCACATCAACATCTGATGGGGCCAGAAACGTGCAAAAGCCTCAGACAGCCGGATAGACGGTGTACGATTGGGAAGCGTTGGCGAGGGCGGGTGCGAAAGCATCCGCCCTTTGCCTATCCGGGAGTGGGTGAAATTCCGTTGCGAAAATTGCCGTTTTGGGCACAGGCAATCCCCGTCGTGGTGCCGTAGCATCCGTCCATTGGAAAACAAAGGACGCAGCATGTGTGATGCACTACATCGGCTTCTTAACGCAAAAGCCGGGGACATCGAAAATTTGGGCAAGGTCTTCACCATCTGGATGGAGATCGAAACCAAAACCAGGCTCGATCTACTCAGGGATGTGCTACTAGGCAAGAAGATCATGAACCGCAAGCGGATGGGTGAATGCGAAGATGCCATCCTTGGGTTGCGTCACTTGGCCATGCTTGGAGAGCGCGCAAAACTCGCGGGCGGCTGCGACACCGCAAAGACAAATGCGGATCAAGCGCTGATTGAAGCGGAACTGGCATGGGCAAAAATCAAGACTCTCCAATACAACCCCGCCGCCAATGGGGCAATGGAAAAACTGCCGGAAACCATTACCGAAAAAAAAGCGGCTGCCTAAAACGGCGGTTGAATACCATAACGCGCCTGATACTTTAGATCCATGACCAGTAACGAGGTAGTGATGCCGCCAATTGCGCTGGAAGCCCACCCTAAAGTCCGCGTTTTCTTGCGGCCGCACAACGCGGAAAACCCGCCGATCATTTTCTTTGAAACACGCGATGAACGCTACGCAAGGGATACCTTCGTCAAAATCCTTCAAATGAAGGATCTCCAAGGGGGCGCACTCGCAGCCGTACTGGAAACAACCAGTGGCTCACGACTTGAACACCATTTTGATGCGCTCGCCGGGGATCAGTTGAATCTGCTTGGCCGCATTCAAGAAATCAGTAGCATGGGGAACTGGATTTGGTCTGTCGCGCCAGAAAACACCAGGGTCGACATCGATACGGTCGCCAGCAATGAGCCGTCCGATCTAAAGGAGGTTTCGTAATGTTTGGGTGGTTGTTCAAGCTGATTGGCTTTTTGGTGGTGTTCAACTGGTTCTTTTTCTTGGGTGGTATGGAGATGCTTGGGGCTTCTGAATTTGTCCGCCAGATTGCGGACGCTGTTCAAACGCTTCTTGCCGCCCTATAAATTACAGACGAAACAGGAGATTCGATTGTTTACCAATTTGCAGGTCTATCGCCTCGCCCAAAACTGGGCATGTTCAATCGAAGATTTGGAGCAGCAGCTTGAGCGGCTCCGCTTTATTGAATGCCCCTCCAATCAGCCGTCTTCTCGCGGCTGGGTGAATTCGAGCAAGGAAAGCGGCTTGGTCCTTTCGCAAGGAAAGCAATGGCTCCTGACCTTGATGCATCAGGAACGCCTGTTGCCCGGTGATGTGGTGAAGGAGGCAGTGCAAAAGCGCATTCAGGAAATTGAAGACAAGGAAAGGCGTTCGCCGGGGCGCAAGGAAAAGCGCGAGATCAAAGAGCGCGTGGTGGAAGAATTGCTGCCCACGGCTTTCCTCCGGTCGCGCAAGACGCAGGTCTGGATTGACCCGGTGGATCGCTGGCTGGTCATCAATGCCGCGACGCCAGCCAAGGCCGACCTCGTTCTGGAAAGTCTGCGCCAGTCTCTCGATATTTTCCCGGCGAAACCGTTGCATACGAACCAGTCGCCGCAGTCCGGGATGGCGGGATGGCTGAGTGCCAACGAGGCGCCCGGTGCGATGACCATCGACCGCAACTGCGAATTGGCCGAAGTCGGGGAAAGTCAGGGCAAGATCAAGTACACCAACATCACCCTTGACCACGAAGAAATCAAAGGTCATCTGAGCGAGGGCAAATTGCCGGTGTCTCTGGCCATGACGTGGGATGACCGGCTGTCTTTCATTCTGACGCATCAGATGTCGATCAAGAAATTGACCTACCTCGACATCATCAAGGAAGAGGCCGATCAGAATGCCGACGCGGCGGGGATCTTGTCGGATTTCGCGTTGATGACGGGAGAGCTTCGTCGGCTGCTGCCGGTGCTTGTTGATGCCCTTGGTGGTGAAGTCACCGAAAATGCGTAAGCACTGCAAGCGCGTGAAGCGGAAGACTTCCCGGATGCTCTCCATGCAGGAGCATCAGAAAATCTCCACGATCGCGCTCATGCATCTTGAACTGCTTTTGACGGGGCATACATCAGACGAATACGCGTTTACGGTCGCGGCCTTTCTCAATATCGGTGCGGCCGTAGCCCATCTGAAGGGGAACCTTGAATACTTGGCCAAGGTGAATCGCGCCTCGATGATCATGCATCGCATCATCAGGGATCAGGAAATCGGGGCGATCAAGGAGGAGGATGCGACAAACATCCGCCAGGTCATGCTGTCGATTTCTGGGTACTTGAATCTGTCGAGTATCGACACGATTCGAGCAGCCATTCAGTTTGTCGAACGCGCATTGGCAACAGGGGAGGGGGCAGAGGTAATTTCGATGCGCTGGAACCCCTGGGGCAAAGATGACGACCAGCATGAGAGTCTGTCGTCCCAATCAAAGGCTGCAGCATGATCAAACGCCTCGCCAAAATACTCGTCTATGACTGGCGGGCAAGGCCGGTGACGTACAAAATGCCGATGCTGTGGGTATTCGCAGTCCTCATGCAGATTGCGATTTCCTGCTCTGCCTACCTGACGCAGAATGCGCTGGCGGGCATTAGCGGTGTGCTTGCCGCAATTTGCTGCGGCTTCACAATTCGGCTGGCCTACCTTTTAGGGAAAAAAGAAGAGGACGTGGAATTTCTGTTGGAGACGCTGGAACAGATTGAGGCAAATCTGAAAGAAGAGGAATAACATCAAACTGAAGGGAAAGGGCTTCTTCCCCCGGTTAACAGCCTCCCCTCGGGCAAGCGCCTCGTTTGACTTCCGCATTTGCTCAATCGATGCACTTTGATTCACGGTGACTCCTTTTACTTAGTAGCGGGAGGCGTCACGGCATTCAGCCTCCCTCGCAGTCTTCGTGTCACCAGGAACTCGGTTCCCGGCCCCGTCCGTACATCGGCATTCGCCTAGTAGCTGCTAACGTCCTTTTCCTGGCTACTCAGCCGCCGGTACGGCGCCGTCAACTCGGAAGTTTGGCGAAGAACTGGGAGCGTCGGCATGTCGGTGTTTCCCGTGGGGCTCTACTTACCGCAATGCGGTGTTGCGGCCTTCCAGCGAGTTGGCGGCTCCATCGGTCCCGGTGTATACGGCTTCACCAAAACCTTGCAGGAAACACCCTTCACGTTGATAGGCACTTCATAGCCGTCAACTCTTTTCACTGGATCGCCGGCTTTGATGAATTCTTTCCGAGCCGCAAACTCAGCCGCCAACCTGATGTCGTAAGCGTCCGCCGAGTGAAGAGGGGCGTCTGCTTGCGCAGCGGTCGCAGCAAGTGACTGTTTTCGGGCAATAGTTTCTTGAAATCCCAACAATGCAATATTTTAGGGTAAGAGTTCGAGATTTATAGGCGTCACTCTTCGATCCAGCCGACATCATCATCTGCGCAACCAATTGTTCTCATTTCATTTCCAGACAGTATTGTCTGCGCAACAGGGCTCCTGCAGGGCTACTCGCGAACGGTTTCACCCCCCCCTTCAAGGGACAGCAGCAGCGCCTCTCCGGCGCCCAGGCTTTTAGCTTGCATTACCAAGAAGGAAACTACTTTGTGCCAAATAGATTTGGTGCGTTTGCTGTAAGCCAATCGCGATCATGTCGCTCCAACCACGCCAACCCATTGCCGGGCACCGCTTTAAGTGCCTTGATCGATACTCCGCGGTGAGCCACAAATAGGTCGCCTGCCCGAATCCGGTGCTCGTCGCGAATCTTCTCGAATCGGCGTTTCTGCCAGTTGCTCTTTAGATCAGGATTCGCCGCCGTAAACGCGCGCACGAGGCTCTTTTTTACGCCGACCTCATCCGCGACCCGCTGATAATCATTCCCTTCCTGTAGGAGTGCAGCGATTTGGTCTCGTTTAGCGCTACTCACCCGCGAACGCCTGCCATATGCTACCCCCTCGGCTTCCAGCCATCTGCAAGCCCGAGAAATCGGAATTCTGAGGCTCGTCGCGGCACGACTTATCGACCACTTCTCGGTGACAACCAGTCGGCGAAGCTCTTCGCGCCAGTCGCTGACCAGCAGTTGCCCGCCATCAACTTCGGTTGCGATCCCCGCATATCGGTACGCACTGAAAAAATCTCCAATCGATTCGAACAGGAAGGCGATCACCGCAGCATGCTTGGCAGGATGGTGAATACCAGGCAGCTGTCTGGTTAGCAAACCCAGTACGCCGCCACCATTGGGATCTGCTTCCGCCAGAAAACTGAAACCGGGTATGCTCCTCAGATGACCAAAGCGCAGCTGCAACTCACAGTTCATCGCTGCTAGTCGCATGCTGCCATCAAAGGCGATCCAGCCACGACACTTCGCGCCGATTCGATACGCCAAACGCAATCGCTCATCGTCAATGATGAACGCGGTTTGCGCCAGCCCCGCACTCACAGACGCGATCTTTTCTAGGTAAGAAATCGACGCCGCTGAAAGCGCTGGCAAGTCTTGCCACTCATTGGCCACATGGTCATGCGGTAGCGTCCAGTAGCGCAGGTCTTTCAGGCGGGACTCCTTAGCCAAAAACCTTAGAGGGATGGCGTGGTCGCGACAAACCCATACGGACGGCCATTGATGTTCTCGAATCCACCGCGAATATCCAAGTTCGCGTAGATCTCGCTGCACGCACATGGAACAGGCCTTGAGTGGGTGCGAAGCACCAACACGACTCGCAAGCAATCCCAGAATGTGCTTCGGATCACCAGAATTCTGACCAATGACGGCCTCCAGCACCCGCTGATAAGTCCTAGTGGGCGCAAAGGGCGCGTAATAACCCAGCAGCGTCCTATCCAGCGCCAATGATTCCGGCGACCCCAGTGCATTTCGCGTGCGCTTACAGAAATTAGCGAGGCCATTCGGGAAGTCGTGTTTTAGACCAGGAACTCTCTTCCCGAACAACTGAGAGTACGAATCTGCAGCAATGCCATTTCCGCTGAGCCGATGGTAAAGCGCGCACCAGCTGAAAAGAGTCTCATCACTCGTCGCACAAGGCAGGTTAACCGGAAGATCGTCGAGTAGATTGTAAAACGTACTCATGCACTCCTCTCGGGAGAGGAACCGCTGGCTACCTCACCCGCAACACCCGGCGGAGAATATGCTGTCCTCTTGCCAGTCCTAACGTAGCCACGACCTACCTTCCGGTAGACTTTTTCGGGACACGGCCCGTCCCAATCCCGCTGGATTCCCTTGGCCTTAAGCTGATCAACGAAGGGGGAAACCGGAACAACATTTCGTTCTAGCAAGTAGTGCAATATGTCGTTGGCACGGTGATGCTCCAAGCCGGAGTCCTCGGTGATGACGGTTCGTGCTACGTTCTTCCCGTAGTATCGCGACATCGACCACATAACCCGGCGGGCATAGAAGTGGCATTGGGACTCTGCAGCGGCTTCACACGCAGCTCGAGCAGCGGGGAACGACCCGGCATCTGGCCAATGACCTGGAGAAATTTCTGTTCCTTTAATAAGAGCGGCCATGGTCACGCGAACGGGCTTGCCACTATCTTCGTAGAAGCGAGACGCCGTCGCCTTAATCGCCTCCGCCCACTCCTGATCTTTGGGATGCGCCATGGCAACGACCACCCGCCTATTCTTCGGGAGCTTTGGGTAGGCCTCAATCGCTGAGCGCAATTTTTCAATTGCCACCTTTCCTCCGAGCGAAACAATCTTCTTCATCGCGCCAGAGTGTTTTTGCCAAAGCTGGTCAAAAATCAGCCCTTTTTCCACGGCCATGGTAGCCAATCGATCAATCTGGCCCCCAAGTTTGTCCTCTTGGATGTCCGGCATGGCGATGTCCTCAGCTTGAGCCGCTTGCCCTAGGAACAAGCTCGCTGCGGCACCTTTCACTGTGGAAGAGTTGACGGCCGTTAGAAACGCCTCACCTTCCTCAAACAGGTAGTTCACAAGCAGAAGATTTCTTGAAAGTGGCCCCTCAAGGGCGACGTCGGATTGCCCGAGGAAGTTTAGCCATCCTCTCGTCTTCCCCTGCCTGTATGCGGAATCGGCGGCCGCTAGGAACTTCGACGTGTAGTGCGTTTCCATCGCGGCGAGCAATCCGCCCCGGTCAATCTTGTCGTCCCCCCAGCGGAACCCGCGGGCATATGCACGATCCCTAAGGAGGCTAGGAAGCCCCAAGGCGATGAAGTTTTGTGGCAGGCCGTTCAGCACCACATGTATGAATTTGGCTAACGCAATCTCTTTGGCTGGGGCTTTATGGCCACCCTGTTGCTCCCATTGCTCGAATCGGAGCCCACATGGGCATCCCGCCCAAGGAGACAAGACAAGATCCCTTGGTAACTCAATCGGGCATGAGCAGTTAGGGCAGCGATCGATCAACTTACGCCCATGTCGCCAGCACGCTCCCACTACGGCGAATTGGTGAGAGCGATGTAGGTGGGGTGACCCGTAGTCCTCGATATCTTCTCTCATACAATCGACGCAGATCTGCGTTACACCAGTTTCGCCAATGCTCCGTCGCGTGAATTCAGCTTTCGTGTCGAAGGAGGCTCCACCTGAAAAGAGCGCAACTAGAGGAATCGCCGTGCTTTGATGAGTGAGTCGACGTACATTTTCATTGACGTCTCCAGGCAACCGTGCGGCAAGTCGCTCAATGCGAGGGATGTACAGATTTGATATCTGGAAGGGCGACGACCCGAAGATATCCCTAAAGGTTTTGCGTGTCCCCTCGTTGCCGCGTTCACGGTGAAATCGGCTGCAGCGCGACCCCAGGGTCTCGTCAGGGCGCGCCGCAGGGAAGAACGGTAGGCACGGATGACTCTCCGAATCGATATCTGTTTTAACTGAATAGCGTTTAGGGCAGGAATGGTCGCTCATTTATGTCGTTCGCCTCCTTAAATCGCGCCTCTTAGCGCATCAAACCCGGTAATTAAGAAACTCTTCAATCCATCATTGCGGATGTCATCGTCGCCACATTTCTCTTTCGCCGATCTACGCTTCTTTGTTAGGTTGGCTTTTTGCGTTGCCATGCGCTTAGCTGCCGCCACCTCTTTCTGATGCTGGGTGCGTGTTGGGCCGGCCAATGCCGCAGCATCCTCTACCGTCGATTGGTCGAACGAATCTTCAATCGTTGCTTCCAAACCCTGGGCGCCAGGTGCCGCCCGAGATGTGACAGTTGTAACGAGGCCCCATTTCCTTGCGTAATGAGACACCCTCACATCTTCAAACTTGTTTAACCGGATGGGTTCGCGAAGAGCAAACCCCTGAATCAATTGACGATCTTTCACCGAAAAATCGTCTCCTTGGTATGCCATTTCAACGTGCTCTTCGGTCAGTGCGTCATCGCCGAGATCGAGGGCCAAGCGCTGAGCGGAGTTACAGACTCTGCAGGCATAATCCCGAAATCCGCCGGAATATCGGAACAGCAGCATCCCATCCTCGTCGATGAACGTGGCAGGCTTGGGAAGTACGTAATATGCCCATACACGAGGGGCGATGCAGTTCCCCCAATCAAAATCGGTGAAGTCGTAAGGCTCAAAATCAAGTGAACCTGCAGAGCCCGTCCGACGAACGTCCTGTGAAAATCGGTCCAAGGCACTCAATCCGAACGGATTCCCCATCAGGACCAACGGAATGCCAAAGTTGAGCAGACGTAGAAAAAAGAGGGCCGCCAGGCTACCGTGCCCCCCTGCGAAGTTCCGCTCCTGAATCTCATCAATAATCAAGGCACCTACGGCGTGAACCCTCAGAATTATTCCCACCTGAACCGCCAGTTTTTCGTTACTCAGACGAGTCAAAGAGCGTTGCGTTGAATACTTCGTACCAATCACTTCATCCAGAGCCACCAGGATGCTGAGTAAGAGCCCGCCCAGTGAGCCGTCATGCGCCATCGGCACATACAGCCATGTAACTTGCACAAGATGTGACCACCCAGCCTCCTTGTTCTCAGAATGCACAATCACTTGTGGAACCAAGCGGAGCGCGTTCACGACCTCGTAGGTCTTTCCTGTCCCTGTCTCGCCCGATATTCGCATGCACTTCGCGTAGGATTGAAACCATGGCAGCTCTGTCAGGTTCCTGCCGCTTTGGGCGGCTAACGCGAGATTTCCCTTTCTTACCGACAGCTTGCGCGGATCCCGTGAAAGGTAGCCGCGCCGAATCATACGGAACAACCTAGTCCCTAGATTCAGAGTCATAGTGGTTGGCTCAAACAACTGCTCTTGCATTTGATCAAGCAATAGATGCCGACGCTCGTTACTTATCGCCACAACATCCAAACCGTTTAACGGCGAGCGCCGAATCCTTGATTCAAGGTCATCGACCCTAAGTGATTCAAGCAATGGCTCAAGCAAAGGATGTGTGTTCTCCTGGGACACTTCGTCGTCTTCTTCCACGTCCTAGCCTCCTTTATCAAGAAACGCCTTCATGCGATTGATCTGGGCCAACCTCAGCCTCGACTCAGTTTTGCGAGGTACAACATTGCTTGGAGGAACCTCAGCAGCTACAGGACTGGCCGCTAGTCGATTGGCAGTGGTTGCTGTGTTGAATCCGACGGCACGCTCTGCAGCTTGCTGTAAAACAGCGTGCAAAACTTTCCAGATTTCCGGGGTGATCAGCGTCCAAAAGTTGCCACCCTGGGTTGTGTAACCTACTGGCGATTTTGCCGGGGAATCTGGGGTGTTATCCATGGAAGTCATAGCCGAAATCCGGCGTCGTCATTTGGTCAGCGGCGAGAGCATCAGCTCGATTGCGCGCGACCTGAAGTTGTCCCGTCCGACGGTGCGTAAGCACCTGCAAACCGAGAGCGAAGCGGTTTATCTTCGTCAGCATCAGCCCGCGCCGAAACTGGGCGGATTCCAGTCCGTACTGGAAAGCTGGTTGGCCACCGAGCGCCACCTCCCGAAAGCGCAACGACGCACCGCCCAGCGACTCTTTGAAGGCTTACAGGCCGAGGGCTACCGCGGCGCCTACGACAGCGTGCAACGCTTCGTAAAGCAGTGGAAGTCGGCACAAATGAAACCGACACTCAAGGAAGCCTTTGTGCCCTTGGTCTTTGCCACCGGTGACGCCTGCCAGTTTGACTGGAGCCAGGAACATGTGGAGATCGGCGGCGTGGCGCTGACCATCAAGGTCGCCCACTTCCGGCTGGCCTACAGCCGGCAGATGTTTGTCGCTGCCTACCCCAGCGAAACTCAAGAGATGGTACTCGATGCCCACAACCGGGCCTTTGCCTTCTTTGGTGGCGTGCCGAAGCGGATGATTTACGACAATTTGAAGACGGTGGTCGACGCCATTCTGGTCGGCAAGGATCGACACTTCAATCGCCGCTTCATGGCCTTGGCTAACCACTACCTGTTTGAGCCGGTCGCCTGTACGCCAGCCTCCGGCTGGGAGAAAGGGCAAATCGAGAATCAGGTCGGCAATGTCCGTGAATGGCTGTTCACGCCCAAGGCCCGCTTCGCGAGCTTTAAGGCGCTGAACGACTGGCTGGCCAGGCGCTGCCGAGAACTGGCACAACGCAAGCATCCGGTTGAAGCAACGCGCACCATTGCTGACTGCTTTCTTCAGGAGGGCCCCAGCCTGCGGGCCATCACCAGCTCCTTTGACGGCTACGTCGAACAGATGATGCGCGTCTCCAGCACCTGCCTGGTCCGCGTTGAACGCAATCGCTACAGCGTGCCTGCCGACTATGCCGGCAAGGTGGTGTCGGTGCGTCTATACGCCGACCAGGTACGGATCGTGGCCGAGAACAAGGTGATTGCCGACCATGCACGGCGATTTGGGCGGGATCAGTTGATCTGCGACCCCTGGCATTACTTGCCGGTGCTGGAAAAAAAGCCGGGATCGCTGCGTAACGGTGCGCCATTCGTCGAGTGGGATTTACCTCTGCCGATTCAGTTGGTGCGTGATCGCGTGCTGAAACAACCGAAGGGAGATCGCGCCTTTGTGGAACTGCTGCTGGTTGCTCGCGAGGTGGGCCTGGAGGCCCTGCAAGTGGCGTGTGAGCTGACGCTGGACGGCGGCGTGATTACGGCGGCAGTGGTGATGAACGAACTGCGCCGGCTGACCACACCACCTCGCCCGGCCGAGCTCAGTTTGCCTGAGCAACTGCGTTTGCAGGTCGAACCGCAGGCCGACTGTAGCCGTTATGACCATCTGCGCGGGGGCCAGTATGTCCATTGATCGGCTAGCCCAACTGAAATCCTTACGCCTTTATGGCATGGCGACGGCGTGGTCGGAACTGTTGGCGGAGGGGCCGCGCCTGCCGATGCAGCCGGAAGCCTGGCTGGACAGGTTGATTGATGCCGAGCAGACGGATCGGCAAGTACGCAGCCTGCGTTACCAGATGAAAGCCGCCCGTTTCCCGATCCACCGTGACCTCTCCGGCATTGATTGGACGGAAACGCCGCTTCCGCAGGCGCAGATTGAACAATTGGCGACAAGCGCCTTTATGGATAGCGCCCATAACCTGATTCTAGTTGGCGGCACGGGGACGGGAAAGACCCATCTGGCGACGGCTTTGGGGGTTGCTGCCATCCATCAAGGGAAGCGCGTGCGCTTCTTCAACGCAGTGGATCTGGTGAACCAACTGGAGCGGGAGAAGTTACAGGGAAAGAGCGGCACCCTGGCCAAGCAGCTGGTGCTGTTCGATGCCGTGATTCTCGATGAGCTTGGCTATTTGCCCTTCCCTGCATCGGGCGGGGCGCTGCTGTTTCACCTGATCAGCCAGCTCTATGAAAAAACCTCGCTGATCATTACGAGCAACCTGTCATTCGGCGAATGGGTGACCGTGTTCGGTGATCCAAAGATGACAACCGCCTTGCTCGACCGCATCACCCATCACTGCGAAATCCTCGAAACCGGCAACGACTCCTTTCGCTTCAAACAGCGGAAAAAATCCGTCAAATTAGCCTGAGCAACTGGAAAGATTTGGACGCTGATACCTGGAAACTATTGGACGCTGATTGACACAGCTTGCTGCAGTTGCTCGGCACGCTCACGCTTCTGGTTGTCGCGAACCCCCTCTTTAGACGTCGTTGTATGGCCTTCGCCACCTTCGGCCTCTGCGGCTTTTCGCTTAGCCTGAGCCATGTCAACCTCGGCAGCCCGTGACAGACGAAGGTCGGAACCTGCCTGATCGACTTCCGATTTCGTTTCGATGTTCGTCAACCGGTTCGCATCGTTTACCGCAACCAGATCCGGTAGGTAGTACTCCCGGACGACGATCACATCATTTGTGACATTCGGAATTACGTGCACCCCGCCTCTATCGACGAGGATAATTTCCGACAAATCATCAGGATCAACCCGAACCTGGACATGGCGCGGATCGTTTGAAGCAAAGTTGTGATACAGCGCAGTCTGCTGGATGTAGTCGCTATTGAAAAGCGCAGCCTTAAGCAGTTCGACACGCTCGCCTGTGCGAGGCCGATGAAGAATTAGCCCGTTTCGAGCGACAGATGCGGTATAGACGGGGAGCAGAACCGATTTCAAATAGAGCGGATCCATTCGCGGGTGTGTGACGAGTCCCTGCCTGTCAGCCCAGCGATATATCTCGATTCTGGTCGGCAAGAACGGCTTGCCGACCATGTCGCGCTTCATCTCGGTCGGGACTAGATGCGGTACCAACTGTTTGGTGTTAGCCCAATGCATCCATTGCCACAGTAGACGCTCATAGCCGTAAAGGTTCAGCAGCGCCTTACTGATTGGCAACGCCTCTCCTCGCTTGGGCCGCCGACCGTATGTCGTTCCTGGTAGCTTATGGTCAAGGCCAGCGTGTCGTGCATGGTGGCCAGACTCAGAGGGTGAGTTTCGGTCGGCCCGCCCCGATTCAACAAACTCGATTGTGGTTCTGACCTTCTCCGCACACGTCTCAATACCCTTGATCGCTCTGAGCTCGCCGTTGTCGGATAGCAGCCGTACAAACAACAAATCGGGAATATCGTCAGAATGAATATCATCGAGGTTGAGTCGGCGCAGAATCTTTGCCTTGCTGAGTGCTGATCGCAAGATCGTCAGCAGAGCATCATCGGTGCCTGGCCCACCGATAACGTTGTGAGCACCGCACCATAGACCCAACTTCGCTTCTCTTACGAATAGTCCGCGAGGCACTCCGATGGGAATCTGGCAATCAAAGCAGCTGACGAGATTCAGGTCGATCGGCGAGGCATCAATTGAGCCAACTTGCCCGAGGGAGTGGATCCCATCTTGCGCTGTACCGATCAGGGAACGATAGTCTTTTGCCCATTCTGCTTCGCCAAAAATCCGGCGGAGCATTTCATATCGATCCTGCTTTTCAGGGCCGTGATCGAAGAACTCACGTTCCGTCGGACGTTGACGCGCCGGCAACAACAGTGGAAGCTGGTATCCGTTTTCAACTTTGTAGCCATCGCTATAGTACGTAGACGAAAACGCGAGAAATGAGTCCTTTCTCGACACTCCCCGGCGTACGAACATCTGGTAGCCGTCGCGCATATTTTGACGATCCTGCTCGTCACAAATTTTACCGGCTAGTTCTGTGTTTCCTGCCTTCGCTGCCGCGTTCGGAGCCCCAAGGCGAACACCATTTTTCCCGTATCGCTCCTGACCTTTACCGCCACTCAGGGGCGTATTGGGTAGCAAAGCGTCCTTGATTTCTCCAAAGGCAAAATATCGGTGCAGGGCATCGTAGACCTGGTTGGGTTTGAGCTTCAGCTCAGTTGCGCGAGCGGGGACGAGAGCATCCAAATCGGCGACGCTCTGAATTTCCTTTCTTTCGTACCGTGCGACAAGCGGTTCGATCCATGTCCATTTTGTTTCTCGCTTGTGGACTTCAGGTGCGACCCACGAGCCACCCTGACGAACCCACCGATCCTTTGGGCACTCATGCAGAAAATCTGCATCAGACTTACTCCACCAGGGGGGCACAGGAGGCGCTAACGCCTCAGTCGCGAGGCTCTCCTTTAACAGCTGGCGTACGGCTTCTAGGCGAATGCGTTTGAAACCTCTGGAGTAGTAGCTTGCTTGCTTCTTACCGGACTGCCTTGGTGGTGGTTGCTCCGGAATCTGAATCACCACCAGTAGGCAGTTATCATCATCAGGATCGCCATTCACTTCGATCACGCGGTGCAGACCCGGTTGCGTTTGACCGCGTCGTTGCTTGGCCCTAAATACGAAACCGACACTAACAGGCTTCATGTCGTTTTGCCTAGGATGAGTTCATGGTACAAGCGTGTGCGCAGGTCCCGGCCACCACGGTTCACCGGGTAAGTCGTCAAGATTTGCTTCGACATGTCGACGTCAATTCGTTGGGTCCATGCGCAGTGGCGAAAGGCAATCCACCCGTCTTCAAGGCTGAGCTTGCTGAGTTCGCTTGCGCGGCGGACAGCGTCCGCGATCGACAGGTCTGGCGTAGAGGAGAACTCTGCGGCGAAGGTTTGTAGCGCTGGTGCTATTTGTGGGATGTCGGCTATGTTCGAGCAAGCGAAACACCATTCGAGCTGGCCAGCCATCAGAATGGGAACGACCCGTGAACTCAGAACTAGGTAGCGGATTCTGTTGTGGTCTGCATACCTTCTTTCGAGTTCCAGTCGCTCAAGCGTTCGCCACTTGATTTCGTCTTCGAGCGTGCAAAATGGCTTGCACGAAACAGCGACCAACTGCTGGTCGCCACCAATGCGAACCGTGAGCATGAAATCCATGGTCGCCACGTATGGAATCTTTGTGCCTGGATAGACACCATGTTCGATGCCGGCCTCCTCAGCGATATCGAGGAGCCCCCGGGAATAGGGAAGCTGAACTTCTTCGGAGCCCAATGCGCCGAAAAGGGGATGCGGATGGGCGATCGGCCACAGCGGAAACTGCTCGCGCAGGTCGTCGACTCCGAGCCACAGGAGCAAGAGCGCAATCTGGTATTCGCCGCGCGAGAAGAAGAATCCATGTCGCCGTAGGAGGAATAGGTATGCCGCGACTTGATTTGAGCTTTTGGATGGGTTCTTGCGGCGCAAGGTCAGCCACGGTCGATATGCAGCGCCATGCCCCGTGCCAAACCCCTGGAGCAAGTGCTTGTAGAACTTGTCCCATGTCATGGTTCTAGGTCGTTTCGTCGACGCTGCCTTTGAGTGGTTCACTGAGGCCAACCACTCCACTAGGTCCTCGTCGAGCCGACCCGCGTCAGACGCACCTAGTCGGTTCTTGTCGACCAAGGCATAGATTTCTTGCTGGACTTCTTCAGCAATCAAGGCTCAGCCCCCCACTCATCAGGTACCCCACCCTCTGTCGGCACAATTAACGACCAATTTCAGGCGTAAATACTTCTGCTGGATAGACTAGACATTAGCTGCCATGCCTATCCGAGTTGCTCACCAGGTGACCTCAGGGGCAGATGCAGAGAGACTTCTAGCGTGACCACGGGACACCTCTGCGACCCACCCTATAACGGGACATACCGAACCCGTCTGGCCCGTTTTACTTTTCTGTATCCCTCCTTCCTTTGCCAAATGTGCGCCGCCGCAGCCGTTCCGACTGAATGGATTCGACGGCAATCGCCTGAGGAAATTTCAGCGCGATTCGTATTAGTTCGATTTGAGCTGGATGTAGCTGTTCAATCTGCTGCCGCAGTTCGTTGACCAGCATATAGACGTTTTCTGGGGCATCGACGGGGATCACCACCCGACGATGTGAAGCCTTGTGCGCATCCCGTAATCGCTTTTCATCTAAATCTTGGAGTTCGAATACGCGTACGACTCGATCAACGAAAGCTTCTGGCGGGGGACCCTTTGTGCCAACTTCCAATGCCGAAATATAGGTCTGCTCGTAACCGAGCAGTTCAGCGGCATCTGATTGGCGCAGCCTCCGGAGTAACCGAAGTTCGCGTAGAGCAACTGCGAATGGGCTCATAATCCGATTCAGTCGTTCTAACATATGATATTAGGTAGGCTATACACCTTTGTTTTCAGAGTCAACAGTGTTTGTAACCTACGAACCAGCACGCAAAGCAAGTTGCTAATGGCCTCCCAGAACGACTTCGTCGAGAACGGAAGTGCCTAGGCCTCAGCCAAGAAAAATTCGCCCAGAAGATTGGTGCCAGTCGGGTAACGGAAAACTACTACGAGCTGGATTGGTCGCCGACAACGGCGCCGCAGGGATGCCGAATTTCAGCAACGAGCACTATGGCCTGCTGACCAGGATCAGCACGCGCCCGGCTACCGGTGAAGTGCTATACGGGGAATTGCAGCATGACGCCCGGATTCACGCGCTTCCTATCCATTACGATCATCCCGCGTGGGTTGCTGGTTTCCTCGCCAACTGGCCGGCAGAGTCTGACGCTTGGCTCTCGTATTTCCAGAGAATAAAGCATGGGCCGGCGTATCAGATCGAAGTGACCGCTAACACCAAGGCTTAACCACCAGTTGAGGCCATGATCCTGATAATTTTCCCCGGTTTCTCCTGGAATTCGTGCTTCTCGGGTTTTCGCATCACGGCATCACGGATGACTTGGGCAATGAATTCGTCGCTTTTACCTGAGCGCATAAGCGGGAGCAATTCAATTTGATCATCCTGCCCCAGACAGAGATGAAGCGTACCCGAGACTGAAACCCGCACACGGTTACAGGTTTCACAAAAATGCTGGGAAATCGGCGTGATGAAACCAATGGAAAATGACGAATCCCGAGACCTCAGGTAACGCGCCGGACCTCCGCCGGGGATAATGTGATCAGTTAAAGCAAAACGCTGACGCAGATTCTCAATCAGCGGCTGCAATGACGAGGACCCCATGGCCTGCGCTGCTCGACCCATTGGCATGTTTTCAATCAAGCGAAGAATAAATCCTCTGGCCATACAGAACTCAATCATGGCCTCAACTTCCTGCTGATTAATGCCGGGCAACCAGACCATATTGATCTTGATGGGATCAAACCCAGCCAACCGGGCCGCTGACAAGCCGCTTAACACCTCATCCAGAGAATCCCTGCCGGTCAGTTTCAGGAAAGTTTCCCGATTGAGCGTATCCAGGCTGACATTCAGACGTCTGATACCTCGCTCTTTGAGCGTGCTCGCGCACTTTCGTAACTGTGTGCCATTGGTGCTCAGCGAGAGGTCACGAAGCCCCGGAAGTTCCGCAATCTGTCCAACCAGATCAGCAATCCGCGACCTCATCAAGGGCTCGCCGCCGGTCAGGCGAATCCGCGAAACGCCAAGCCCGACAAAGATTCGAGAAAGCCGGACAATTTCGTCAAACTGCAGCCAGTTATCAGGTATTTCATAACCGTCAAACTCGGCCGGCATGCAGTAGGTGCAACGCAGATCGCAGCGATCGGTCACGGAAAGACGCAAATAAGATATTGCCCTTCCAAACGGGTCGACCAAGGCAGGTGATGGATGTCGCACGTATTGCTTCCGCTTTTCTACCTGAAAAAGGATAGCCCCGAAGGGCTATCAACGAGAACGCACGGGGAGGACATGCGTCAACGAGAGAGGAGAGAAAATGCCTTACTTCAAGGTCAGGATGAACTTGACCATGGTCTCGATATCGGCCGCCTTTACGGTGGCGTTCGGCGGCATGGGAACCGGCCCCCAGACCCCTTTGCTGCCTTTCTTGACCTTGACGGCAAGTTGTTCGGCTGCAGCGGTATCACCTGCATATTTCTTGCCGATATCGTTCCAGGCCGGACCGACCATCTTCTTGTCGAGGGCGTGGCAAGCCAGACAGCCGTTCTTCTTCGCAATATCCATTGCTGCAGCCTGGTCAGCCGCAAAAGTAGTCATCGAAAAGCCAGCCATCGCGGCCAAAATGAATATTTTTTTCATGAGTTTCTCCTGAAAGAGTGAGTGGTGGCTTGCCGAAGCAAGCCACCAGATTGAGGTCAAACGATGTTGCGCGGCTTAAGGCTCATCTGCGTGAAGCTGTGCTTGTAGGGCGACTCACCGACTTTGGTCAGCACACCGCGACCGAGCTTGTAGCGGTAGTTGTTGGTCATCGGATCGGGCACTGCCGAAACCACCGCGTTGGCTGGCGAGCTCGGGAAATTGAAGTTTGCCTTGCAGACGCCAGGGCGCATTTCATCCGAAACAATGGCCACCGCCTTGAACTTGCCGACTGTGGTCTTGATGTGACCGTCCTTCATCAACTGATTGAAGGTCAGATCTGCATCCAACACACCTTGCGGCTGGCCGGTCTGGATATAGACGGTGTCGTTGACCACTTCAACGAAGTCACCCGACTCGATACCCTTCTTCTTCGCGTCATCTGGATGAATGAAGATGAAGGAGTCCGGCCAGCGCTGTGAGAGATAGGGCTTGCGCAGATCGTCGAATCCGGACTGCCAGGTTTCGTTGACACGACCGTTGGTGACCCAGACTTCGCCTTTGTCTGCACGCGGTTTGACTGCATCATAGAACTGGATCCAGCCGGCGTATTTCCAGGGCGACTTGAGTAGGATGGCCTTACCACTATGCGTATTGAACGAGTGCAATATCTTGGTGTGGACCGTCGAGCCTTCCAGTTCGCCCCAGTCATTATTGGGATCATGCAGGCGCTGTGTGCCAACCAACTTTCCGTCACGCAAACGAATCGGCGTCTGAATGCCGGTCGTGCCGTAGGTACGCAACAGTTCTTGACCCTTGATCTTTTTGCCCTTGGCCATGGCGACCAGCGGTTCGTAATTCAGCACGCCACCGCGCGAGAAGCGAGCCGCCTCCTCGAAGACGTCGTTCGAATCCTTCCAAGCGTAGCTGCCATCCTTGTCGAAACCCATTTTCTGGGCAAATTTCTGGACAATCCACCAGTCGGGCTTCGACTCACCCGGCGCATCGTAGAACTTGCTGTAAAGGCGCAGACGACGCTCCGAGTTGCAGCGGGTAAAGTTATCCTCGCCCCACGAGGAGACCGGGAAAACAATGTCGGCAAACTCGGTACCAATTGGTGCGACCGGGTAGAGATCTGAATTAGCCATCACCATGCCGCCCGAATCGACGCGCTTCTTCAGCGTTTCGAAAATAGCCGCACGATCCAGACTGGTGATCTTGTGCGGGTTTTCGACCGTCAGGGAACGCATTTTCCGTTCAAGCTCATTTGAACCCATCATGGCCGCCACCCAAGTCGTACCGATCACCCAGGCGAAGCGCATGTTCCCTTCGTGCAGCCACAGATCGAGATTGAAGCTCTTCTTGCGCCGACCTGGATGCTTTTCCGGCGACAGCCAACCGGAACCACCGCCCGCCGACAAACCACCACACTGGTGACCGCCGCCACGGGAGATCATCCGCCCCGGACGATTACCAGCACCGCAGATCAGCCCCAAGGAGGCAAACGACGTGGTGTTCATGTAGTTGTTGGACCAGTAATTACCTTTCTCGCACATGAACGAGGTTTTCGGCATCGAGCCGTCGGCCTTTGGTTTGGCCATCCACTCGGCCGCCTTGCGAATGTCATCCGGACTCAAGCCGGTGATCGCTGCTGCAACGTCGAGTTTGGATTCTTCCTGAGCCAGGATGAATTTCTTGTAGTCCTGCCAGTCCGACTGCCACATGCCCCACGTTGTCCGCCATTGCCAACCGGTATTGCGGGTGCCACGACCATAGCCGGAATCGACCTCCCAGGAGTTGGCCACCCACTTGTCGATGAACGCCTGATCCTGCCAGTTGTTTTCGATAATGATGCGCGCCAATGCCATGTGCAGGACCGTGTCGGTCCCCGGAATGATCGGCAACCAAAGGCCGCGTCCTTCCTTGACAGACCAGGCAACACCCATGGTCTGGTGCGGCGTCACGAAGATGAACTTCTTGTCGCCCGGCATCATGTGCGAGGTAAACAAGGTGGTCTTGGTTTCGTAGGGATCAACGCCCGAAAGGAAGGCGACTTCGCAACTTGCCCAGTCTTCGTAGCTGGAGGCAAAAGAGTCGATCCCCGCATCGTCCAGACCGGTTGCGTCGTTGGTCGCCGAACACTTGTCGTGCCAGGCAAAGGCCGGGGTGCCGATGGTCGTCATAGCCAGCTTGGTAATGGCGAAGACGTTTTCGAAATACTGATAGGAGTGAGACTTGACCGCCCAGGCATGTTCGCCGTGCTTGGCAATGATGTACTTCGAAATATCGGCCATGACTTCGGTGGCCAGATCCCAACTGACAGGCGTCAGCTTGCCATTGACCCGAATCATCGGATGCATCAAACGCTCACGCGTGCGATTGGACGGGTTGAAGCATTTCTCGGCCAGGGTGCCGCCACGGATGGAGTGATTGCCACCGAGGTTCACTACCTCAGCTTGCATATCGGGAATAACCACCACATGGTGCGGTTTGCCCTTGAAGGTCACCACGTTGTGCTGCGACGGGCTGACCCACGAGGTCATCATAGCCTGATGCGGAAAATCCGATTGCAAGGCATTCTGGTTGGCCGTGGCGCCGCCTTCCTTGCCGACCGGCCAGCGATAGACCTTGTAACCGCAGGCCACCGTACAGTAGTCGCAGGCGGTAGTCAGCACATCCGCATCCTTGGGCGGCAGTGGCACGAAATCCTTCGGGGTGTAGCTGTCTTGATTGCTCATGTTCTGCTCCTTAAGCGCTGCGCTTGCTGGTCATGGCGCTATAGCCATAGACCAGACCCATGACGCCGACCGCGTAGATGTCGTCACCCTGAATTTCCAGGACGATCTGCGGCAGACTTTCCGTGGCATGACCGGAAGCCACCATGCCGTGGCGGGTCAGGTCGAAGGTAGTCAAGTGCAATGGGCAGGGACCGAGCACCTGATGTTGAGGCTTGAACGTACCGTCCAATGGACCGCCCTGATGCGTGCATTGCTGGTTGAAGGCGACGATATCCTGCTCGCGCCCAGCGCCACCACCGGCAGGCACACCGAGTTTGACGAGGATGTTGCGAATATCTTCGTATGGGTAGTTGAATTCGACCGGCACCCCCGTCTTCAACCCTGACAGGCTGGCGATTTTCTGGCGGGGGTAGGTGGCTTTCAAGGCTTGCGCGGCTTCTGTCGTGCCCGGGAAGACCCCGAGGCTGATCAGTGCTACGGCAGAGCCACCGCTGAGCAGGAACTGACGACGGCTCATACAGAGACGACCGCCCTCATGTTCGTGGTCATGTGCGTGTTCGTGCTGAACAGGAATGGTTTTATGCGTCATGTTCAATGCTCCTTATTTCACCGGTGCCGGCAGCGGCTGATAATCGCCGGGCAGCACAGGATCGTCGTGGATCAGCGGCTCCGTCATTGACAGGGCCTCAAGGAATGCGACCAGGTCCTTCTTCTCCTTGGCGCTGAGCTTCAGCGGCTTGATCAACGGACTCTTGTTGGTGCCCTTGCCACCGCCTTGGTCATAGAAATTGACTACTTCATCCAGTGTCGCGAAAACGCCGTTATGCATGTAAGGCGCCGTGTATTTCAGTTCGCGCAACGACGGCGTCCGGAACTTGCCGATGTCCTTCGGATTTTTGGTCCGGTAGTACAGGCCATAATCCATATCGGCATTACGGTAACGCGGCTCTGAAACACCCTTTTGATAATGCTCCCAGCGGTGCGTGACCTGATATAGCGGGTCTGTCTTGAAGCCTTCAAAGTCCGGCAGGCCAGTGTCGTAGAACTTCTGGTCGGAAGCGAGCGGTCCGTTATGACACTGGATGCAACCCGCTTTGCCGTTAAAGAGCTTCATGCCGGCCAGTTGTGAGGCATTCAAGGCCTTCTTGTCACCTTTCGCGTAGCGGTCGAAAGGTACTTTGGCGGCATCGGAGACCACAGTACGCTGGTAGGCTGCGATCGCAGCATAGGCATGGGTCATGCGAGGCCATTCGCCGCCGAAGACTTTCTTGAAAGCCTCAACGTATTCCGGGACAAACCGCAGACGCATTTCCATCACCGACCGATCGCCATTACCCGCCACGCCACCTTCGGCTGCAGCCGGCGCCTGTTGCTCCAAGCTGGTGACATTGCCTTCCCAGAACAGCTTGTTGTAATAGGCCGAGTTGATCACGGTCTGCGAGTTGCGCCAGTGCTTGGTGCCTGGATAACCACGGGAAATCTGACCACCATCGCCCCAGCCAAGACCGGGCAGGTGGCAGGAAACGCAGGGCATAGAGCCGTCACCGGAAAGACGACCATCCCAGAAGAGTTTCTTGCCCAACTCAACCTTTTCCGGCGTCATCGGGTTATCCGCCGGAATCGGCACAGGAGGAAGCGGAGCCAACGGAGGGTAAGTCTGTTTGCCGGCAGCTGAAACGCCTGCCGCAATCAGAAAAGAAGCGGCGATGGCCGAGATTTTTAGAAATTTACGGTTGTGCATGATGGCCCCCTCAGTTCTTTCCGAAAGTACGGAGTTGCATGTCCGGCTGCCCTGGATCCTTGACCACAACCGGATCCCCTGAGAGGCTCAGCAGGAAAGACACTAAGGCCTTTTGTTCGCTGGCAGACAAGCCAAGAGGCTTGAGCACCGAACCCTTGCCACCGCCCTGGTTATAAAAGGCAACGACTTCATCCAGCGTCTTGAACATGCCGTTGTGCATGTATGGCGCCGTATATTTCAGATCACGCAACTGGGCGGTCTGGAACTTGCCCATGTCCTTCGGGTCCTTCGTGATCGCGTAAGCGCCAACATCGGTTCGGGCATTCATGTAGTTCGGCATGCCACTGGTCGAGTAATGACGCAGCATGGTGATGGTGCGTAGCGGGTTCTTCAAGACTTCCGGGTTTTCCGGCACGCCGGTGTTGTGCAACCTGCCATCCGAACCGATCGGGCCGTTATGACAGGAAACGCAGTTGGCCTTGCCCTTGAACAGCGCGTAACCTTCCTTTTGTTCTGCGGTCAACGCTGATTGATCGCCCTTTTTGAACTTGTCGAACGGTGCGTTCGTGGTTTCCAAGCTCTTGATGAACTCACCGATGACATTGAAGACGCGCATGCCGTTGATGTCATCCTTGCGCCATTTCTTCCACAGCGCCTCGTATTCCGGCACCTGCTGCAGACGTTCCTGCATCAATCGGCTGTCCATGTTCATGGTGTGCGCTTCGGTGATCATGTCGCGCACCAGGGTGCCAGCGTCTGTTCCATCGAGACGTCCATCCCAGAGGAAACGCTGGCGGTGCTTGGCGTTCAGCACGGTTGGTGAGTTACGGAAGTACTCCATCGACGGGTAACCGGTCGACAGAGCCTGACCATCACCCCAGCCCTTTTGCGGATCGTGGCAAGTGGCGCAGGAAAGGCCCCAGTCACCGGACAGACGGTTGTCGAAGAAAAAATGTTTCCCGAGTTCAATCATCGCCGCATTGCCCGGCTTGACTTCGGGCATCGGTGCCAGATCGGGTGCATTACCCTGGGCAATGGCTGGTTGCCAAGTGGCGCTCAGCGTTACCGCCGTTGCCAACCCGATGGCTCCCAGTGCTTGCGTGAAACGCTTGCGCTGCTGGATTTTCATAGTCCCCCCTGTGTATTGGAGATTCGTGGGAACAGCCCCACATGGACTATGGATATGCAGTCACTGTGCCAAGTGGCAATGGCACTGATTTATTGGGTTTTTTGTTGAAGCCCATGACTTCAACCCGGTTAAAAATCAATCAGGCGGCTAATTTTTAACCGGCTAATTCTTGATCGAAATCAGCTTTCCGGGCGCTCGTCGCTCTCACGCAATTTGTTGCGCAACGTCACCCTATTGATACCAAGCATTTCTGCCGCCAGAGTCTTGTTTCCCGCACAGCGCTCCAGGGCAAATCGAATGTACTCTGCCTCGATTTCGACCAAAGGACGGACTCTGTCCGTGCCAGTCGGCATTGCTACGCTCTTTGAAGAGGGCTGATCGATGGCAATTTCCCGGGGCAGGTGATTGGCCGTAATCAGTTCACTTCGCGCCAAAATGGCTGCACGCTCCACTACGTTGCGCAATTCGCGAACATTACCCGGCCAACCGTAAGCTCGGAGTAGCGGCTCGCTGGAAGCGTCAAGGCCTCCTAGCTCGATCCCGATTGTCGGCGCAGTCTTGTCAAGAAAATATCTGGCCAGCGGAAGGATATCCTCTCGCCTTTCACGTAATGGCGGCAAATCGATGGCCCCTACATTCAGGCGATAGTAAAGGTCTTCGCGAAATGAGCCATCCTTGACCATTGCAGGTAAATCTCGATGTGTCGCAGAAACGAAGCGCACGTCCACACGAATCTCCTTTTGTCCGCCCAACCGACGAAAGGACTGCGTTTCCAGCACCCGCAGCAGCTTGGGCTGCAAAGTCAACGACAAATCGCCAATCTCATCCAGGAATAATGTGCCGCCGTCCGCCAACTCCAGCAATCCACGCTTCATCTGCTTGGCATCGGTAAACGCCCCGCGCTCGTGGCCAAACAGTTCGGACTCCAGCAATCCTTCGGGCAAGGCTGAACAGTTAAGTGTTACCCAAGGACCATCCGCCCGAGGTGACCGACAATGGATGGCCTTGGCGACGTTTTCCTTGCCGGTTCCGGACTCTCCGCGGATCAGCACCGGGATTTTTCCCGCCGAAGCAATCCGCTCGGTCATATCCAGCATCTGGCGAAATGCTGCACTTTCCCCAATCAGGCCTTCAATCACGCAATCGTTTGACTGCGCTCTTCGCCACTCCACCTCCTTACGCAGACGACGCGTTTCCATCGCGCGACGGATGAGTTCCTGCAGGTCTTCCAGGTCAAACGGCTTGTTGATGTAGTCGTAAGCCCCTGCTTTTAAGGCGGCAACAGCAGTTCGTACTTCGGGATAGGCCGTCATGATGATAACCAGCGGCTGATCATCCGATTCCTTGATCCGGGCCAGGATGTCCAATCCGTTCATGTCGGGTAGGCGCAAATCCAGCAGGACGAGACCAAAGCTGCGTTCCTTCAGTAACGCCAGCGCTTGTTCTCCACACTCGGCAACTTCGACGTCGTATCCTTGCCGGGCAAGGAAATTTCCCACCGTCACACGAATGGTATTGTCATCCTCAACAATCAGAATCGGTTCTCGCATCTCACCTCCAGGCAAACGGCCAAGTCAATGTGAAGCATGTTCCATGCCCTGGCTGACTGGCAACTTCAATGCTACCGCCATGCTGTTCAATGATTTTGCGAACGATAGCCAGGCCCAACCCCGTGCCCTCTCTGCGCGTGGTGAAAAATGGTTCAAAAATCCGGCTCTGGGTTTCAACGCTCATTCCGACGCCAGTGTCCCGTATGTCGATGCAGGCGCACTTTCCCTTGGTGGCAGCATGCAAGCTCACCGTGCCGCCTGAAGGCATAGCATGAACGGCATTCACCAGGAGGTTGAGAAACACCTGCTTCAGTTGATGCGGATCGGCGGCCACCGGGGGGAGATCACCGAATCCACTCAAGGTGAAATCAATCCCCTGGCTACGGGCATCCTTACGCGTCCAGAACAAGACGTCCTCCAGAATCAACTCCAGCTTGCACGCCTCCGGCTGAATCGCTTGTGGAGCAGCAAAGCCATGGAAGCTACGGAGAAAACCCGAGAGACGATCAATCTCACTTTCCATACGCTTCAAGGCTTCGATCAGGTCTGGGGGGATATCTTCTTCGTACTGCATGGCTTGCGCGACCGCCTTCATCCCGGCGAGTGGATTTCCGATTTCATGCGCCAGTCCCATCGCCAGTTCGCCGAGCGTGGTCAACTTCTCCATCTGGAACATCTGGCGATCGAGTTCGCGACGCTCGTCCAGAATTGCCCGCTCGAGGCTGACATCCCGTGCCACAACGATGAATCCGTCAGTCGTGGGCGTTACTGCCAAAGAAACAATCTGGTTTTTTAGTTCGACATCACAACGCAAGCCTCCGTCGGAAGCATCTGTCGCGATTGCTCGCCATTGCGGCCAATACGTCTCGATTGAACTGCCGATATCAGGCAGCGCAGTGGTTTGGGCAAACAGACCTCTAGCAGCTGGATTGAGCAAATGAATGACGCCATCCCGGCCAATGGCCAGTATCCCTTCAGCGGTATTTTCAATGACAGCCTCTAGCGAGGCACGTTCTCGCTCAAGCTCTCTCGTTCTCTCCCTTACCTCCGCTTCAAGGCGTTCACGATGCGCATTGATGGCCAATGAACTCTCATGCAGACGCCTGGCCATGCTGTTGAACTTGGTACCGAGGGCGGCGATCTCATCATTGCCGACAGGAACAACCTGGCGAGTGAAATCACCGCTGGCAATTGCGTCTGTCTCCCTGGACAAAGCTTCTAGTGGTCGCAGCAAATGCCTCGATAGAGCATAACCACCAATGGCCGTAATCAGCAATGCAACCAGAAGCACGACATAAAGCAGGTATAGGTTAACAACTGCCAGAAAAAGCTCCCGCTCTGGAAATGCCAGCGCGATACGCCATCTCCCGCGAGACGTCTCCTCAATGGCCTGTGGTGCGAAATCGATCGGCGCATGCGCCACGATCCAGCCGTCATCCAGTACAGGAGAAACACCATGCTCAGCTAGATTTCGCGTGATGCTTGCCGGGAATATCTCAAGCAGCCGTTCGATCGGCTCCATCGAAAATGCGCCTTGGCTACTGCCGGCAGAGCGGCTGACATAATGCCCCTGATTGTCCAGCAGGTAGGCGGTCCCCTGCCTCGCATCTGCCATTTGCTGGATCTGTTCAAGCAGAATGTCTGCATGCAGGTTGATGATCAGCACGCCTATCTTTTCACCGGTTGTTCCGACCACAGGAGTTGCCACGCGAATCACCGGGCGCTCAGGTTTTTCAACCTGCCCAAACTCCACGTTTAAATCGAGTGGGGACACATAGATCTGTCCGACACCAGCGTTCATCGCATCCTTGAAGTAGTAGCGATCACCCTTTGGTTGAAGCTCAGAGCGGGGCACGACGTAGACCCCGGCGGGTTTGCGATCGACACGAATCCATTCATCCCCAAGCGCAGTCAGCAGACGAATCTGGTAGATGTGCGGATAAAGACTGGCAAGCGCCGCGTAATCCCGCTCCAGGCGCTTGGTTGCTGCATCAAGCAACCATTTGTCGCCAGACTGGCGTGCTGCCGTCAAATCGACCAGCCCTCGGGTATTGGCCAGATAGAGGAGTTCAGAGGAAAGCTGTTCGAAAAAGCGTCCGATCCCCTGAGAGCGGACTGTCACCTCCTGGTCGAGATTGCGGAGTGTCTCGTTTTTCAGGGCAGTCAGCGATAGATAGACGCCAATGGCACCCGCCAATGCCGTAGGTACGACAGCGGCAATAAGGAAAGCGGCATAGATTCGTCGGGACAAGCCGCCAGCCAGCCCCAGGAATGGGATGTTCATATCAAGTCAAGCAGAAAGGCGATGGCCGAACATTATGCACTTTCTCATAAACCGCTTGCTGGGGCCCTAACTCTAGTGTACGATTTTGGCAGGGCTGTCTGAGCCCAACCTGCCACCGGGTTAAAACAGACGCGCAGCAAGTAATGCATGACCTTTGATCAACAGGTTGATGCGTAATCGGTGGACGTCGACCCGCTTTTGATTGAAGGCCACACCATGACTGCAATTGCTCTTGCAGAGCCGTCCCTTGCTGCGCTCAAGAAGTCTCTCCGCAAGGACCTTCCAGACATTCGCTCTTCCCACCTGACTGAAGCCATGGCAGCTGCGTTGAATTTTCGAACGCATGCATCCCTAATTGCCACGCTTCCTGGCCAAGCCAGCGACCCAAGCATTCTCTTGCTCGACAACGAACGGTTTGAGGCTAGGCTAAGCGAATTTGGCTACCAACTAGCGAGCGATGAATTTCGCTTCGAATGGTTGGATGATTGCCCTGATCTGATATCGACAATGCCGGATTCCGGGTACGACATAGAGTACCGCTCGCAACGCGATAAGGCGTGGAGAAACCTCATGGTGCTCACAGTCAACGAGGGTATTCGCCAGAAGCTTTTCTCACTTCGCGTAGACGACAATCGCTGGCCAGGTGCAGAACCAGGAAGCCAAGGCCATCGTGGCACTGGATACGTCTTTGAATTCAAGCTGCCAGACGGCAAACCGGCCAAGGGGTATGTCAGCGATGCTGGGTTTGGCGAACTAAACATCCATGCCGCTATTTTCCCCAAAGCAGATTGGGTTCGGGCGATAAACAGCGGATTCCATGCAGGTGATGCGTTTGCCCGTGGCTGGCTTGAGCGCGAGCGCGGTGCTTGGCTTCAGTCTTCACAAGGATTCTTTAATTGCCGAAAATGGCTCATTGAAGACTTGGCCAACATGGAAGCGAAACCTATTGGCTTTGGAGACAGAGGCCGGGTAATCGTCTAAACCCCAGATTTCAAAAGTCAAAGTTCAGCACAAAAACGAAGTCCCCGGGGGACAAACATTGTCGCCCGGGGACTAAGTTGTAAAATGGCCAGCATCCATGACCCCGTTGACTTCTGGATGACTGTGAGTCTGCACCGGTTTTCGTACCAGTCTTAACTGGGAATTTCCATCATGAACAGATGCAATTGCGCGCCAAATAACCCGGCGTGGCCTTGCAGGATACGCCGCCTACTCAAGGAGGCTGACAAGGCCGCGGCATGGGACCGGGGCCGGAGATGTGTCCCTCGTGCCCGGCTACCATAGGATAGCGCCGGCCATGTTGTAATGATCACCCAGCAAGGCAAGAAACCGCCAGACGGCCTTCTCTGTATCGTGATCAAGCGCCATCATTACACTCATCCGGTTTTCTGCCTACCTGTTGTCGTCGACGACGATGGTGTAATCGATGAAGACCACCTCTTCACAGAGGAAGACGGCCATACCCGCCAGCGAAGGGGATGTTTTGTCGAGCTGGATCTGGAACTAGCATATGTTGGGTACTTGGTCATATGAGCAGACTACCCCAGCGAAGGTAGTCAGTCGGAAACACTTACTTCAGAGCCATCCAGGCCAGCCGGTTGGCCTTGGCATCGTCCAGCGCATGGTGCTCACGCAGACCGGTAGCAAATGCGATTTCAGTGGCTGCGTAGAATTCTTCATCCAACCTCAGAATTTCGGGGCGAGACGCCAGATTTCTCGGCCACATATCGGGCGTGTTGAATAGCCGAGGTATCCAAGGCCAGTCCCAGGCCAATGAGTCTGTGGCCAAGGTAACGGAAGTTTCCAAGGACTCGATCCAGTCTTTCAGTTGGAGGGATAGTTCTTGCCAAGTTCGTTGGCATGATTCGCCTTGAAGCAGGGGGATGACTGTCTCATGCACGAAGTCACTGGTGTCGTTTGGCCTCCAAGTGTCCGTGAGCTCGGCATAAAACTCCCTGCCATCTTCGGATACCAGACCGATCGAAATCAGTCGGCAGTCAGGACATAGATCCGTAAATTCGGTGTCGAAGAAAAGGAGCATGCAAAGGCCTGCGGAGAATGAGCAGTGTGGTTACACATTCCACCTAATCATGACGGCAGTCAATATGGGCCTCCATTGGAAGATGCTAATCAGATGCAGACATCTGGCAGTTCTTCGGCCGCGGACGTTCCAGCTATCTCATCTGAGCGACCGCAATTGAGTTATTAACTGCATCTCAAGCCATTGGCCTCTGCGCTAGCAAGCCAAAGTGGTACGGGGCACTTGGCCCCAAGTCCACATGAACCACCGAATCAAACCCGGCCTCTGCTAGCCAGGCAGCGCAGTGTTCGGGCTTGGGCCGAATGTCCAGTGGTGGTCCGCGAGGCGTCTCTCTATCACTTCGCCAGTGAATCACCGAGAGAATGGCACCCGGTCGAAGCGTTCGATAGGCTTCACGCAGGAGGGCCAGCGGGTCTTCGATATGCAGCAGGTTGAAGAGCATCGCGTGCCCCTGCGAGCCGTCGGGTACGCCTGTGCCATGCTCGACAAAGTCACGCAGTTCGGTTCGCACATTGAGCAGGCCATCCGCCCTGGCGCGTTCAGCCACCAACTCAACCATCACTGGTTCGATGTCGAGCGCGGTGACGATACCTCGTATGCGCTTTGCCGCCGGCAGACTGAAGGTGCCATAACCGCAGCCGAATTCGACCAGGTTGTAGCAGCCCTCTTGGATCACCAGCAGCCGGTCGAGAATCTCCTCTGGCCGAAAAAACGAGGCCCAGTAGGCCTCGTCCGGCATGCCGCTTTCACGCCCCTTCATGTTGTCCCTCAGTGCTTCGCTTGGCCGGTGATCTTGGCAGCGGCATCAAGGCCGCCCTTGGCCTTCCACTCGGCAAAACCGCCTTGCAGGATACGCAGGTTGTCGTAGCCGGCGATGCGCAATGCAAAGCCGGCTTGGGCGGACAGGCTGCCCGTGTTGCAATAGATGAGCACCGGTTTGTCCTTCGGGATGCTGCCGCGCTTGGCCAGCACCTGGCGCCATTCGATATTCACTGCACCTGGAATATGTTCCTTGGCGTACTGGTCTTCATCCCGGGCGTCGATAACGTAGAACCGCTTCCAGTCTTCCTTGGGAATCTGCTCCGGGAAGATGGTGGCACCGCCGTAATCCACGAAGTCCAGATACTCCTCCATGGCCTTGACCGTGTCCTCATTGGCCATGACAGGGGCCGTGACGAAGGCGAGTGCTAGCGTAGCAGCACGCAGTAGTTTGAATGACATCTTGTCTCCTCTTGGGGTTGTTGTCTTGCTTTGGAAAATCAGAACACCAGCACCTTGTCGGCGGTGGCTGTCCATTCGGCCAATTCTTTCAAAGTGCTGCGGCGAGCCCCTTCGACCGCCTGCTCAACCCCGATGCCGCGTGCGTCCACGCAGGTGCCGCAGAGACCCACCTCACCGCCGAGCATGCGCACCATGTCTCCGGCGTTGTAGTAGCCCTCGGGCACCTTCTGGCCGCTCTTGGCGCAGGCGACCGCGTCGCCCATCAGGAATACGCGTACTGTCTCTCCCTCCATCTTTCCGAGCTGACGAGCCAGGCGCAGGGCGTTGTAGCTGCGTTCCGAGCCATATGGCGCATCGTTAAGGATGAACAGCGTATTCATGGTGGGCTCCTTGTGCGTGATTGAGAAAGCTACTTGCCCCCGGCCTTGATGGTGGCCTTTAGCGCATCGAAATCCTTGCGTACCCCATCCTGGAAAAGCAGACCCGACTTGGCCTGCTTCGGCACGCTCTCCATGTCGAGCACGTCAGCAACGATTTGGTAGCTGGCGGCCCCATTGAAATCCTTGCCATCGGCAACGATGAGCTGGGTACCGTAGAAGACTGCCGGCGCCGGCAGTCCGGGAGCCAAGCTGGAAGGCAGCAACTGGATGGGGACACGGTAGGTATTGGCGACCTCGGCAGCGACCTGGAGGTTGCCGTTGCAACGCTGACCCGGTGGGTCCTTGGCGATGAAAGTCAGTACCTTCTGACCATTGGCAGTCTCGGCGCCGGGAACCGCCATCGATACATCAGCCGCCAAGGCCGAGAAGGCCAGGGCGCCGCACAGGGCGAAGATGGATAAATGCTTCACGAGTTGTCTCCTCTATTGTGGGTATAACTTCAGTTCTCGATGGGCAGGCCGCCAGCACGCCATTCGCTGACGCCATCGGTAATCTTGTGGGCGGTGTAGCCGCGCTGGCGCAGCAGCTTCACGGCTTCGTCGGACATCAGGCAGAAGGGGCCACGGCAGTAGGCAACGATTTCCTTGCCAGCAGGCAGGTCAGCCAATCGCTTCTCCAATTCCGCCAGGGGGAGCGAACGGGCAAATGGCAGGTGTCCGGCGACGTATTCCGCTTCTGGACGAACATCAATGACCACGATGTCGCCGCTGCGCGCTTTGGTCAGCAGGCTCTCACGGCTTTCCGATGACAGGGAATCAGGCGAGGCCGCCATCTGGTCGAGTGCTACCCGCAGTTCGACGAGGTGTTCTTCGGCCACTTCCCGGACATTGACCCACAACTGGGCGACATCCGGGCCGCTCAGGCGGTAGTGGATGAACTTGCCTTCACGGCGGGTTTCGACCAGACGCGCTTCGCGGAGTGCACGCAAATGCGCGCTGGCCAAGCGCATGTCGATGCGAGCCTGTTCGGCCAGGGTCTCGACGGTCTTCTCGCCCTGCGCAAGCAGTTCGATGAGTTCTAGGCGCTTGGGGCTGGAAATCGCCTTGCCGATACGGGCAACGTGTTCGTAGAGGTAGGACTTGGTAATGGTCGGTTTCATAATTACAATCTAACGATTCTTGGAATGTTTGTAAACATCAATGCTATGTTGGAATTTTTTCGCGGAATCAACCATGCACGGCGCTGCTTGAAATGAAGTCGTGCACATGAAATCGAGTATTCCATTCCTGCTGTCGCTGGTACTGCATGTCACCCTGATCACGGGATGGCAGGTCGAGGCATTAAAGATTGCGAAGAGCCCGGAAACCATCGAAATCCGGATTGACGCTCAATTCCGGAAGGATGTTCAGGAATTGCCTGCGCCGCCTCCGGCTGAGCGCGACAAACCTGAGGTACCTACGCCATCACCGCGTGAAAATAAAGCGGTTATGGCATCTGCGGCGCCAGCTGCCGTATCAGCCGGGACCCCTGCATCGCTGGCGGCCCCGGCGCCACCCAGTGCCGAGGAATGGCAACTGGCTTCGACCTACAAGCTGAAGAACAGCAAGCGCTATCGCCACAACTGGGGGCAGCAGGTACGGAGCATGATGGGAACGGCGGTCGAGGGGCCGGAGCAGGGCATGGTGCGTTTCCGGATCGAGATTGCGCCTGACGGTACGTTGGCGAATGCCACCGAGTTGTGGTCGACCTCGAAAACCGCCTCTGAACGCGCCTGGAAGGCGATCAAGTCCCTGCCGCCTTTGCCGCCCACACCAACGGGCAAGCCCCTGATATTCGAGCGGACGATTTCGTTCATGCCCTACGAAACCGGCTGGCCGCCCAGTTACACCCTCGATTGCCTGCCTGATCCGCCGGCCTTCAGGAATCCCTTTGCCTGGGATGGCAAATCGCCGCCCTCACCGTCGCCTCGGCAAACGCCGGAAGCACAGCCGCCGGCCGCCGATGAAGAAGCGGTCAAATGCGTCACGGACTCGACAGCCGAGACGATAGAACAGGAAGAAGGCGAGATGAAGCGCCAGGTGGAGGTTTATCGCTGGGGGCGTTGATACTCAGAGCAGGCCGGTAAGCAGCGCGATCCCAATCAGGCCCATCATGCCGGCAACGCTCAGTTCGACGGTACGCAGCGTGACTTTCTTCAATAACTTCTTGCCGAAGTAGGCGCCGAGGAAAGCCGACAGGCTTGCCGCCAGGACCAGGTTTCCTTCGTCGCCTTGCAGGACTTTCCAACCGCTGGCGTGGAAAGCTGCCCAATAGATGCTTAGGCGGACAGCATCGACCATGACTGCGCACACGGCACTGGTGCCGACGAAGGCTTCTTTTGATAGCCCGGCTTTGATCAGGAAGGCGGAGCGGAGGGCGCCCTGGTTGCCGGAAAGGCCGCCGAAGAATCCTGAAAGTAAGCCGCCCAGTGGTATCCAGGATGGCGGCAGGGCCAGCCGGGCAAAACGAGGAGAGAGTTCGAGCGCAACGAAGCCGGTGATCAGTAGTCCGATCATCAGTTTGACCGGCGTGATTTCTCTTGTCTGGCTGCCCAGTTCGTATTCGAAGAGGCTCTCCATGCCCGAGAACATGGTCAGCAAGCCAGCGCCCAGCAGGGCGGCCAGGGTTGCCGGGATGCCGAAGCGGATGACGATGCGCCATTCGGCGTCGCGGGCGACCAATCCGATTTTGAACAGGTTGTTGGCCAGGTGCACGACTGCAGTCATGGCGATGGCCGCCTCGACAGGGAAGAACAGGGCGAAAACCGGCATCAGCAGCGTGCCGAGCCCGAAGCCCGAAAACAGGGTCAGTCCGGAAGCGAGCAGTGCGGCGGCGCAAACGATGATGTATTCCATAGCTCGATGGTAGCAGTGTGCAGGTTTTCCACAACAACGAGCATGCGAGGGGGCTGTCCGGAATTTTGTGGAAAGCTGTCATCGACAACTCTTCCTCCATACAGCGGCTTTGGCCGAGTTCCTTCCTTAGCCGCTCCCGCCGGTTTCGGAGTCGAGCAGACCTGCGAACGTCGCCTTACCGGCGACTGGCAACTACCGCTTCTGGCCGGCAGCGCCAGTTCAGCCATGCGTGCTATAAGCTGCCATTGAGATCGAGTAGTTGTCTAAGCCACCACTTTCAGGTGATGGAGTTAACCACCGCCTAACGGCGTTATGAACCAAGTGATTGGTTCATAACGATTTCAAGACTCTAAATTTTTTTTCAAGAGACTATTGTCAGAAAACATCAGGATTGCTGAACTTACTTCGTGGTCAAGGCTCATGCTCTTTTCCTTGGTGGTCAGTTTGAATCCCGGAGGCGCCGAAGGTCGTGGAGCTGCTGCTGGACCTCCGGCGAAAACGCCTCGAATTCTTTGGTGAAAAACGGGATATGCTCCAAACACACCCAAACCGGCGAATCCATATCGCATTTCACTTTCAGCGTGAAAACACCCGTACTAACCGTCAGCGGCTCAAGATGCTCAATCCCACCATGGCCGCCATGGCAAATATAGCAATGCACGCCTTCGTCATCCTCGCGCAAAGGAAAAACATCACGGTCAACGATGTCCGCCGAAGTTATCGGTCGGCCAAGGTCAAGGTTCTTGAGTTCGGCACAGCACATCGCGTTTCCTTTTCCTGGTTATCCGTGAATCACGACGATGCGCTCGGGCAGGCTGTCGTACATAGACAGGCCGTCGCGATCAAGTTGCGTGGTGTCAATTTCGGACTTGACGAGCAAGGTGACATCGCAGCACGCCCCAGCCACCTCATGATTCGAGTTGTCCGCGTGTGAGTAGCCAACCTCGATATTGGGCATTTTCAGAAGAAGCCTGGCGAGTTGGTGCGCTTTCACTGGGTCTATCCTTTTCCTTGGTGGTCAGTTTGAATCCCGGAGGCGCCGAAGGTCGTGGAGCTGCTGCTGGACCTCCGGCGAAAACGCCTCGAATTCTTTGGTGAAAAACGGGATATGCTCCAAACACACCCAAACCGGCGAATCCATATCGCATTTCACTTTCAGCGTGAAAACACCCGTACTAACCGTCAGCGGCTCAAGATGCTCAATCCCACCATGGCCGCCATGGCAAATATAGCAATGCACGCCTTCGTCATCCTCGCGCAAAGGAAAAACATCACGGTCAACGATGTCCGCCGAAGTTATCGGTCGGCCAAGGTCAAGGTTCTTGAGTTCGGCACAGCACATCGCGTTTCCTTTTCCCGGTTATTCGTTGATGGCGCGGCGGGTTTCAGTTTTTCCGGCCTGCCGTGCGGCGCTTTTAGCCTGCTGCTTGGACGCCTTGCCGCCACGGCTGTAGTTGCTCTTGCAGCACGGGCAGCGGCTGGTGTGCTTGATCTTCGCGTGCATCGGTTGCATGTGTCTGTCCTTTTCCTTGGTTAGTAGTAGCGCTTGCCGACAAGCCCACGCAACATCGAGCCATCCGCGTCAATGCGCCACGCAATAGCGCGATGGCCATTCCCTTTGCAGCGATATGCCGTCGTGCCGTCAGCTTCGACATTGATGGCAGCACAATTGGTGCCACACTGAGGGCATTCCAACGGAGGGGTATCGGCCACCGCTTGTACTTTCTTTTCTGCCCAGCCAGCAATTTCAATAACTTGACCCATTACAGGGCTCCTTCCTGATTCTATTGGTTGGCGACGCTAGCAAGCATCTCACGGAGCCTTGCCACCCGCCCCTGGTTTTCGGACGCCAAGACTTTCAGCAGCTCCATGCCTTTCTCAAAACTCCACTGTCCGCCCTTGCCTTCGTCACCGGCAATATGGCGAATAGCTTGCTTGACCGCATCACGCTCCAGACCAGTCATCCACGCCGTCCTTTTCCTTGTCAGCAGATTTCGACGATGTCGGTTTCGAGGTAGCCCTGCCGTAGAAATGCCTCCATCGCATCGTCGAACGTGTGTTCGCGGATGGTCACAGTGCCATTCGCTTTGGTGCGGAATTTATAGGTGCGCTGTGCTTTCATGTTCTTTTCCGATTCGTTCAATATGGCTCGATTATAGTATCACCCTGATACGCTGTCAAGCCATTTGCATGAGCTTGTCCATCTTCTTCAAGCGACGTAGCAGAACCAGTGCCCGCAAAAGCTTGGCTGTTTGCTCAGGGATCAGGTGGCCGGTGGCGTACCGCTTGACCGTGACCTCGGAAACGCCCAGGAGAGTCGCGGTTGCGCCATGAGTTAGACCGCCAAGCTCCGCTTGATAGGCTCGAAACTGTTCTGAGGTCATGGGATTGGACTCATTCATCGTGGTTCGTTCAGTCCAGCAAACTCAACTGCTGCCCGACTGGTTTGGTTTCTTCGGCCGCTTCCATAATAGAACGCTGCGTAATCGCCCGGGGAGAGAAAATTACCGGTCCAGCCTCCGGGCTGACAACCAGGATGCCTTTGTTGCAGGCAAGCCAGAGCAAACTATCCACCGTAGCGATACTATCCCCGGCTGCCTCGCCCAAGTAGCTGCAAAGCGCCATGCAGGCTGGGAACCGGAGTTTAACGCTCCGCCGCGGCCGGTCTGGAAATCCTGCGAGGCGCGAAATCCATATATCGGGCTTCGGAACGGACGCACCGAAATTCTTGGCGAGCTGGAACTTGGTGTCGTCGCCGACAAACGGGAGAGATCCGCACCACTCGACCAGTTGCTCTGCGCTCGCTGTGGCCAGCACCTTCTGCAGTGCTGCAAAGTCCGATACCCGTTCCCGCCAGGCCCGCTCGATGGCCTGCGCCTTCGCCCGGTAACCGAAGGCCTCGACGACAGGCCTTCTGTCGAAGATTGCAGCCCACACCTTCTTTTCGATGGTCCGCGCCGCTTGTGCGCTTCGACCGGCGCAGAGAATGATCCAAATCACTTCAGATGCCATCTTCTCGGGTGATTCAGGCGCTCCCACCAGACGGGACGACCATTCGAGCATTTGCTGGGCGTCCGGATCGTTTTCCAATAGCCAGGCGCGGAGATCCGTGTACATGCCGGCAGGTACTCGATTTTCAGGAGGGGGAATGAGAAGGGGCCGCACAGGATAGCTTTCTGGTCAGTTTCTCTTATTTCAGGCTGAAGGCATGCCCAGTTGATATTCCTTTTCTGCCCGCACGCCCATGATCAGTTTTCGTCCTTTCCTTATGCCGGTGTGTCGGCTGACTTGTTGACCATCAAATTCCATTGCTGGTCCAACTTTTCGTTACGGCGGTTCGCCTGATTGGTCATGCGCTCCAACTGCGTATTGATGATTGCAACCAGTTGACGAGCATGTGACACAGTGACCGGCTTTCCACTGTCATGCTGCTTGTCTTCCAGGTCAGATAGACGGTTTAGTAATGCGCCGAAATATCGACCGATGGGCGAGAAGTTTGCAAATCGCCGAAGAAACTCGCCACGCTCATGCTCATGAACGTTGTACGCGTGCATGAACGCAAGCACTTTCGTTTCCTCCCTGGTGTTCTGAGCCAACTCCGCCATTGCTTCCGAGAAACCGCGCTGACGCTCGAAAAGCTCGCCCAGGATTTCAATCAGGCAATGTTCAAAGTCCACCAGCGATTTGCCGGCAAGTCGGTTCTTAAGCCGCGATAAGTCGACATGGCGGATTTCTTCTGCCAATTGCTCGACGGTTGGAAGCGGTTCGCGTTTCATAGTCACTTTCCCTTGGCGATCAATGTATCAGTTGGTACAGAAAACGAGTCGGCTGCGGCCATCGATCCAACGGAAGTATGTCCAATAGCTGGGGCGCCACATAGGACTCCAAAATCCCAACCGCCCCAAGCAAGCTGACAAATAGCAGGAGTGGAATCAGTGCATTGGCCACGAATTCGGCAGTAAGACGTAGGGACAGAAATAGCCACGGCATCATCATTGTTCCCTTAAAAGCTTGATTCGCCAGCTTCGGCGCACTTCAGACAAACCGGCACTTCAACAGTTACCGGACCTTTTCGGCTTTTCGCCTCATACCGATCAATCTGGCTGCTCAGCTCCTGCGGATACTTCCACTTGCCGCACCGACCACACTCCTTTTGTCGCAGGCCAGCGTTGTGTTGAACCTCTGCCCATTCATGCCACGCCAAATAACCTTCGGGCGCCTGATCGCCAGGCTTAAACTCGGGCGTCAAGCAAATGATCCCTGGGAGTCCGCGGCCGACTATTCGTGTACAAGTCATGACTGTCGATTTTCTGGTTACTTGCTCGCCGCAATCAATGCGAGCGCCTTATCGGCGCCGTCGCGCAGCGCCTGTAATTGCAACTCATCGAGGGCAAGCGTTAGACTGATCGCGATGTCATCGTGCCGAATATTGAGAGTGGCGAGCCCAAGTTCAGGCGCTGAGGACTCCATCAGGATCTTGGCGCCGCTCCAATGCTCAATATTTGCTAGGGGCTTGGGCATAAAAATCCTTTTCCTTGGTTACTGAAGCACCAATTCCGGCTGCGGACTGGTCTTACCTGCGGGCCGTCGTGCAGCCTGCTCTACGATCCACCGCCGGCACCATTTCTTCACATCGCGCTCGATGTCGGAGAGAGACTTGCCGTCTGCTGCGATGGCAGGCATTGCGGTAAGGATAGGGATATCCGGATAGCGTTTAGCAAAGCGCCGGAGCCAGCTTTGCACCATGTCCTCATCCGGCCTTGGCAACTCCCAGTAGAAATCGAAGCGGCGTACCACAGCCCGGTCTAGCATTTCTTCATGGTTGGTCGCACCGACCAGGATGACATGATCCGGCAGGCGGTCTATTTCCATCAGCAACGTGGAGACGATGCGCTTCATTTCGCCGACTTCGGTAGAGTTTCCATGACCGGCTCGTTCAGAAAGCACTGTCTCCATCTCATCCAGGAAGAGCACACAGGGCTTCTCGACAGCCCCCCGGAAAATCTTGGCGAACTTCGAACCTGACTCGCCGAGGTAACTGGAAACAACCTCGCTGAAGTCCACAACGAAGAGTGGCAGAGTCAATTCCTTCGCAATCGCCCCGGCCAAAGTGGTCTTTCCGTTCCCCGGTGGGCCAGAGAGCAGGACTTTGTGCGGGACAGCCAGTCCAGCGGCATGAATGGCTTCGGCATGCGCCCGCTCTTCAAGGAAAATTTCCACTTGAGCCTGGACTGAAACTGGCAACTCGGTATCAGCCAGCGTCATTCCAGGCTCCATCGCCAGAACGAGACCCTTGAGGTCTTTCGGTAGAAGCTCCTGGAACGCCATCATGCTCGGCGCACGAGACAGCAAGCGATTCAGTTGATACTTCAGGGAGGAACTGTCCGGCTCATTGGAGATGATGCACCGGCAGATATTGACCACCTGATCCCGGTTGTTCTCCAGTGCGTAGCGTGCCAGCGCCAGAACTTCTTGCCATTTAGCCATTTCGTTCTCTTTTTCGTCCTATTCGTCTGCTTCGAGATCGCGAAGCATTTCGTGGTGTTGTTGAATAGCTTCCGGCTTGCAACCCATGCAAATCCAGTGGCCGCCGACAACCTCCAAATGAGGCGACGGGGCACCGCACATGGCGCAAATCTCGGCGGAGGATGTGTCCATGATCTTTTCCCGGCCAATCAGAGGGGGGTGACCGCAGTAACGCGCAGACCGCGCAGGTCGGGGCCTGCTTCGTTCAGTGCATCGTCACGATCGCATGCGGAAACGATGAAGGCGAATGTCTGCCCATGCTCATCGATTGCGCCAACGCTCCAGGTTCTCCAGGCCATCATTCGCTCCTTTCGCTAGGGACTTGTCCACTGACGCGACAGACGGTGGCTGGGCCGCCTCCACGGGGTAGGAAGTTCTAGGGTTTTGAGAATTTGACATGCTCAATTCTCAAGTCCGTTATGCCAACCCGCTGATTGACTTGAACAAGAGGAAGTCATATTAGACCAATACCACGCAGTCATCCTGCGGGCGGTATTTGTATTGGGGGAAACGCTCGCGCCATGCCATAAGCTCGCGCTCAAGGTCTTGCGCGATGCCGACTGGATATACCTTGGCCGGATGAATCCACGGCAATAATTGAACTTCACCGGAGGCCGCATTTGCGCTTGGCAGAATAGCCCCCACGAAACCAAGAACCTCAACAATTCCAGGAAGCGACAACTCCAATTGCTCATGAACCGGGAGCCTCAGCGTTGCTTCCCCTGGTGTGATTGAAATCGTGGTTGTGACATCCTTTTCGGAATTTGCACAGAACAGGTCGAGGGCGATGTAGGTCATTGCCCCACACTCATAGGCGTACATTCGCAGCCGTGCGCTCTGGTCAATTCGACCAGCAATGTAGCTCTTGACCTGTTCCAGCCACCCCTTGTATTGCGGGACAGCCTGCAAGTCCTGCTTGCTGCAATCAATTCGGATGGTATCGAGTAGGCTCATGATCCCTGTTCCTTGTCAGTCTGTCGAAGTGACGGTTGCTTGAATCTTGGCCGCAATTTTCTGTAACTCGTTCTGGGCAATCGCAAGCTCTTCATCAGTTAGGCCAGATTGTTCCTGCTGCCATGCGGGTTCGGCATTCTCAACCAAGCCCGCAGCAAAACTCCTAGCCCAGTTTTTTGCGAAAATCTTGCGAGCAGTCGACATAGCGCTTTTCCTAGGCAGCGACTTCGAGTTGAACACGGACGACCTTGAAGCCTAGGGCCTCGCGTTTTGCCGCACGTTCGGCATCTCCCCACCAGGCACGCGTCTCGGCTTCGCTCGGCGCTAAGGTATCCATCCAGAGCGAATCGTCAGGATTCTGGATAATCCAGCCGGTGTGCTTGGCTGCCCAATCGTCATCACCATCCACCGGCAGAGGGTCGGCGTCCTGGGAGAGAGTCAGCAATACCGCCTTGACCGTTAGCCTCTCGTACTTCTTCTCCGATTCGGTAAGCTGGATACCTTTCTTTTTCTGGCTCAACTGGGCAAACCGAAAGCGCCCATTGGCATCAACTGGCGCATAGAGTGTGCAGCGTCCCGGCATGTCTCTGTTCCTTTTCCGATCCATCAGGCCCCGTATGGGGCGCCAAGTTTGATTGCAGCAGCGTCAATGCGACGAAGCTGCCCATGCTGTTTCTTCTTCAGGGTTTTGATGACCGACTCCATTCCTGTCACGGACTCAAGGATTCCAATTGCCGCCTCGGTAAGCTCGATGTCTCGGGTTGCTTTACTGTGGTCATTCAGCGCTTTACGCAAGTTGGTCATGGCCTTTTCCTTGATTCGTTTAATCTGGCTCTATTTTAGGTGCGAAATCGCACCATGTCAAGAAGCGTTTTCAAACAATTTTCGCGCCCGTTTCAATACCGCATCGGGGCAGGGCGAGCGACGAGCACTTTCTGGCGCAGCGAGATAGGCCTTCCACTGGGAAACCGATAGCGGGCGAGCCTGGCGTTTATTGAACGCATCGAGCGCATTGAGCTGAGTCATGCCGGCGGCTTCGATTAGTGCGCGGAGCTTTTGGCCATTGTCTGTATCTGTCATGCAATCTTCCGTGGTGCGAGATAGCACCGATCATAGCACCGCCTCAAACATTTTGCGAAGCGTGTCATCGAAGACGGGCAGGTACGGCTCAAGGTGGTCCAGGTCGGAGTGTCCCATTAACGATTGAATGTCCGTAAGCGACTGCCCCGCGGCAAGTAGCCGCGAGGCAAATGTGCGCCGACCGCTGTGGCTTGAGCAAAGCGGCAGCCCGGCCGCTCGATACAGCCCCTTGATGTAGCTCTGCAGACTGTCAGCGGCCAGGTATTCAACGACTTCGCCGGCTGTATTGCGCGCTCTCTTGCGATTGAGTTCATAAGGCCCACCCTTCCAGGTCAGAATGAGGCGCGCCCTTGGCATCAAGCCGCGATATTGGCGTCCATCGAGCGAGCAGCCGAACCGCTTGGACAGACGCCATTCGATGTAGCGATCCATTGCGGCGATCAGCTTTGGATTGGTCAGGTACGCCAGGCGCTGCCGGCACCCCTTCGTGATCTCAGCACGGAGGCTGATTTCGGTGCGCAATAGACCGGATGGCAGAAGCACGTCAGCGACCGTCAGCCGGGCGATCTCAGTAACTCGCATACCGCAACCAAAACTGAGCCACAAAACAAGAACGTCTCGCTCTGGATGGCGGCTAGTGGCTTCAGTGACGCGCATCAGGTGGCGAAGCTGGGAGGGAAGGAGGGCCGCTGCACGCTTGGTCATTTGGATGGTCCTCGTAACGCGATTAAAAATGCGCGCAGTTACGATCGAATGACATGCAGATCGCCCGACAAGAGTACAACATCATGGAGCCGCCCAACAAGCAGCATCCTCGGAAAGACTTTTCGTTACGAGAGCCGGCACCGTCAACGAAAAAACCCGCCGAGGCCAGAAGGCCAGGGCGGGTTCGAGTTTGAAAGATTGGTTGCCTAGCTCGCTTGTGCGGCAGGCGCCTTCCGGAGAGCGCCCAGTGCATCCTTGCACTTCTGAACGTGGCAGTCGCAGTGGTTGCTCTTTTGTTTCAGCAGGCCACAGTGCGGGTGGTGCTCCGACTGGGAAGCGTGTTGCAATGCGGCCTCGATTTGCTGGAAAAGTACCTTATCCATCTTTATCTCCTGATGCCGGAGTACGTCGCCCAAAGGGCTTATTGTACCCTTGGGCGATTGTTTGATTGGCGGCCGGTTGCCCGGCCTATCTCGTAACGCGATTCTCTCGGTTTAACCGCGATCCAGCACGTAGTCACAAACCGCAGCCGTTTCGGCTTGGGTTAGGTAGGCGCCCTCAATTTCCAGTACGGAACTACAGTTCTGAAAATCGTGGTCTTCCCACTTGCCACGGTGGTCACACTGCTCACCGGCACGCTTCATGTAGAACGAATCGACCGGAAGCGAACCGAGAAAGCGGTGGACTGCGATCTCTTCTTCCAAGTCCAGCGTGCATTGCTCACCACGCCCGTCTCGTGCCCACATCGGCGTGAAGTTGCTCTCATACACCACCATCGTTCCCCGTTCATCGGTCACGATTTCAGCCGTGTCCTTGTTTAGGTACTTGCGGACAGCCTCGGAGAGCCTGATGCCCGGCTTCAGCACAATGTAGTTCATTGAGCGAATGCCCATGATTTTCTCCTTGAATCGCGGAGCATCCCCTGGCGGGGATGGGTATCCCCGCTTGGGTTTTGAATGTAACGAGCCAGTTTTCCTCGGCGTCGCCACCTTGGAACAGGCTATTTGTCACATCCCCGGCCTGTGGGATGTGCCTTGCGGCTTTTCTGCCAAGTGATACTCGGCGATCAAGTCGGTGCAGTGCTTGTTGGCCTGATTGACCAAGTCGGCCTGCGTCCGAATTTTGTTGTGCAGCTCAGTGGCTTCCTTCTCGATGGCGGCGCCGAACATCACGTGCACCGGCTTGCCTTCGAGAACGGCGCGCGCATTGCCTGCGTTTGCCATTGGATACCCCATGCGCTCACCTGCGAGCACCATAACGGCTTGCGATTGTCCGTAGTTCACGGTTTTTTCCTTTCTCGGAATACGCTATTTCCCAGAGACACCTTCCCCAGATGGGAGGTGAATCCCATCGTGGCAGTTGTTTAATGTGTCAGGCCAGTTTTCCTACCTGGCCGTCGTACGGTTGGTTTGTTCCTCCACCGCGGTATAGAAAAACTTTTCCCGTGGTCGAAGGAAACCCGCCAAGGCCAGAGGCCAAGGCGGGTCGAGTCGTCACTTTCGTAACGTCATTTGTCACATACCCGGTGATGGGCTGTCTGCGAGTTGCTCGATGGTGGTTCCGACAAGATCGCCACCATCTCGCACCACAGTCTTCTCACCGTTGGTGTAATTGACACAGTCCTCGCTGTAAAAGCCGAGACTATTCAACATTGAAACGAGTTCGTCACTTCGACGACTGCTCATATCGATTTCCTTTTTCGTAACGCTATTTATCAGGCCGGCATTGCGGAACGTAGTTCGCGCACGCAGTCACTGTATTCGGCAGACATCGCTGGGTTGGAAAGTTGCGAGTTGCGTGCAATCTTTTCCGCATATGCGATGGCTGCTTGGTGCTCTCCGAATTCCCGCAAAAGAATTTGCGAGGACACGGACATACCGTTTGTTTTAAGCATTTTGCTTCTCCTAAAAGAAGCCCCGTTGCGCCATCAGTCCCTTGCGGGAAAGCTGATCCGCAGGGGCGTTGTTGTCGTAATGCGCTATTTCTCCCGGCTATTGCGCCGGAGCGCTCGCTGCGGCAAGACTGCCTGTAGCAAGACTCCGGTGAAGCGGCCTTGGCTGCTGGCCGGCGGAAGCCTCCGGAAGCAACACGACAGTGCCGCCATCAAGAGCTAAGACCTCGCCAGTCACACTCGAACACATGGGATTTCTGGGCGTCCAGGTGGCCCATTGACCGATGCTTGGTGCCATTTTCAGGGTCGAACTCGACTCCAAATCATCGGCTGCATTTTCAAGATATTCGGCTTCGGAAACTTCTTCTGTGGTTACGCCCTCGGCTTCTGGGGTAACTTTCAAAAGAGATTCTTCGGCCTCAACCTCTGAAGATGCCTTGCAATAAAAATCCGCAGCGTCTTCATAACCATCTGAGTTTTCCTCGTCAGGTATGTAGTAGTTCACACGGAAATACTTTGCTTGCTGTAACACTTTCATTTTCCTTCTCCTTGTTTGATGCCCAAGGAGGGAGTTCGCCCGGAAGGGGCGATTGAACTCCCCCGTGGGCGATTGATTAATGTGATGAGCCAGTTTCCCGGCCGGTTTTCGTAACGATTTCTACTCCTGGTCGTTGCTTGGTCTGGTGTTCTAGGCCGCAACGTACTCAGGATCTCACATGCCCGGACTGCGGGATGCGCCTTGCGGCGTTTCGGTGACATCGGTGCCGGGCCAAAGCTGCGAAGAGTTGATTACCCAACCTTTCACTGCTTGCAAACGCACTCCAAGCGTTTGGACGAACTTGGCATAGTCTGCTTTGGTTCCGCAGTACAACGTGACCTGCAACTCAGATTGAATGCAGAAGTCCGAGTCCAGCCCCAGTTCAGAAGCAACGGCGCTACATTGCTTTCGCACGTAGTCGTTTAGGGGTCCATACCCACAACCAATCGAATTGAATGGCTCCGGATAGACAACCGGATAAGCGTTGGAGCGCCGGGCTTCATCCTCTGCCTTGTTGTAGGCACTGCTGGAATCTGCGGCATAGCTTTCCTCAGCCAACTTTAGAATAACCAGGACACTCGTGGCCATTTAAGTTCCTTTTCCGCCCGAATGGGCTTGTTTGCCTTCGGCGCATCGCCCGGAGGCGGTCTGCGCCTCGGGCGGTTTTTGAATGTTCCAGCCAGATTTCGACCGGATTTGCCCTGCTAATGGGAAAAGGGGCAAACTGGCCCCTTAGTTACTTCCCTCGGCGATCAGTCTTACCTGAAGCACCTTCCCATTTGGGTATGCACTTTTTGCCTGTTCACTTGCGTGATCAGCTTCTTCTGCTTTGCACTCGAAGTGAATAAGGCTTTGGACTCCCGTTTCGTCACGGAGACTGACACGATAGTCTTTCAGTACGATGGGATTCCTTGCCGCTTTATCCGCAATTCGAGATTTAAGTGCGTCAGCATCACTGGGTAATGCAAAATCCGCATTACTACTCGGAGGCAATTCACAAAGACCTATGATTGCCCAACTTAGCTGATTTTCGTCAATGAACTGTTCGACGATTGCTTCGTCTGCAGCGGCGACCACAATGACCAAGTCATCTGTATCGTTACCACTGCCATCAAAGCCACGGACGATAAGTTCGATCTTTTCGTTGATTCGAAGTTCTTGCCCAGAGTGAGTCGAGGCATTTCCCTTCGTTATGGCTATATTGTTTTCGTGCATGGAATATCTCCTGAAAATACGCGGAGACACCATGCCCTTGTGGGGATGAGTCCCCACTGGGTTGAAGTTTAGTGGCTGGTTTTGGTGGGTTACCCAGGTTAGACCAGCTACCTGTCTTGGCATACGCCATATGAAATCCAAGTGTAGCATAGCTGAACACTTGGTTCACCGTCCTGGCAAAGCCTCATTTCATGTGCCGATAGCCTTGATCAAACCCTTTTAGGCGGCAAGACAATCGTTGCGACAGCCCATTCTTCAATAGAGAAAAAGGAGACTGAGGCCTGTTTTGTCTGAGCCGTATGGGTCACCGATGCTTTCATCTCGGATGCCTCCTGGGGAGCGTCAGAGAGCGGTAGCAATACCGTGACTTCCTCTTTTGAAGAGAAGAGTTGAGCCAATGTGTCATCGAGAGCCGCAGGGTGGGCGTGTTCTCGGCCGAGATAGACGATCGGCGAGGCAGTTTGCTCTGCGTTGAATTTAAGGCGTGAGCAGATGCCACGTTGTTCCGCCCGGTCTTTCAGCCGGGATGCAACGGAATCATCAAGCGGCGGGAGCGAAGAATAGATTCCGTGGTCAGCGAGACGAACCGCAAATTCCGGGTCGTCGCAAAGGACATGGATCGAGACAACGGTGCTTTTTGAGAGGTAAAGCGCCTTGAGAAAAATCCCGAACTCAAAAGAACGGAAATCACTTTCTGGACAGTGGCGTGTTTCCAAAAGGGTGCCTTCCTTGTCTGCACTGAAAAGAGAGAGCGAGGAACGGTCTTGCCTAGATACAGGGCTTTGGCGCGCTGCTGTGAAGGGTCGAGCCTCTTCGAGGGCGGAGAGATCAATGTCAAGCACAACCTCGGCTTCGCGCTCGGAAGCCGGCAAGCGTGCTGCAAGGGAAAGAGCATCGAAATCGTCGCCCTGATAGTTCCACATGCCGTGCACGCGGGAGGTCAGATTGATCTCTTCGCTGGTCTGGTCATCGGCGAACGGAGTAAGCATATCGGTCGAAGGTGCGTTCACGGGGGGCTCCATAAAAAAACTTCGTAAAGCATAGCGATCGCCAAGTTATGTGATCCACCGGCAAAAGCCTGCGTTTCCCCGAAAGAAACCGAGGCGGCAGTTTGCGTCGATACAAACCGTTGTTTTTGTCAGTCGCCGGGGCGTCTGCTGGCAAGTACGCTTGTCTGGTAATTCGTGCACGGAGTAGGTGATGAAGCGTTGCGACAACTGTGAGTATTGGAAAAGGCACTACGTCGGCAAATACAGCCGCTTTAAGGTGTCGGCTGACAATTGGCCGGGGGAGTGCTGGTTCAATCCGCCGCAGTTGATTGCCCGGACAAGTCATCGGGATGCGGAAGGCCATATGAAGCACAAGCTGGAAACGCTTTGGCCGGAAACAAAGGGCGGTCAGTGGTGCGGCAGCTTTTCGAAAGCCGAGGGAACGGTAGCAACGGTAATTGCGGCAGCGGCGTAACGGCGACGTATGCGCTACAATGGTGAGAGTTTCTGGCGCAAGCCTGATCCGGTAGCTGGATTCACCGGGGTCTTCGGACCTAACCCAGCCTTTCAATTCACCCTATGGGGACTTCATGTACCCCGCAGGGTCCATGGTGTCCCCAATTTTTTTTGGAGCGACACCATGCATCTCACCAAGCAGCAAATCGAAGCCATCAAGCGTTGCCTTGCTATGGCGGAAGCGCACGTAGAAGACATCAACTCCGGTCTGGAGGAAGGTCTCTACACCGAAGAAGACAACCAGGATATCGGCGAGAAGGAAGCGTCGGTTCAGGTTGTTCAGGACTTCCTGGAATCCATCGGGGAAGGCGAAGATCGCCCGACCAAGCAGTACACCGGGATTCTGGAAGTCGACGGGCTGCTCATCGAGCAGCGGATCACCGCCCCTCATAACGCATCCGTACCCGAGCTTGACCGTGCCTTCATGGCCAAGCTTGCCCAGGTCGCGTCTATCTCGTATGTCGAAGTGGCTCCGGCTGCCTGACGTGCGTATCAACGCAATTCATATCTAAACCCTTTCGGGGACTCACTCCCGAACGGGGTGAGTTCCCTCCTTTTTGGAGAAAAACATGGAACTCAAGCAAATCGAACCTCAAGAAATTTCTGTCATCGCCCTGAACGAGAAGTACGCCAAAGAAGGCGAGTCGATCCAGGACGTACGTCGTCGCGTTGCCAAAACGCTGGCGTCGAAGATGGAAAACAAGGAAGAGTTGGCCGACCTGTACTACGACGCCCAAGAAAACCTGGGCCTGGTGATGGCGGGCCGGATCAACTCGGCAGCGGGCATGGATCTCGAAGCCACGCTGATCAACTGCTTCGTGCAGCCGATCGACGACACGATGTCGGCCCCGGCCGGTTCTGGCAAGGTCGGTATTTTCAACGCGGTGGCTCAGTCCGCCGAAACGATGCGCCGTGGTGGCGGGGTTGGCTACAACTTCTCCGCAATCCGCCCGGCTAACGCGCTCGTCAAGGGTACGCATAGCCGCGCCAGCGGCCCGATCAGCTTCATGCGGGTGTTTGATCGCACCTGTGAGACGGTTGAATCGGCGGGTGCGCGTCGTGGTGCTCAGATGGGGATTCTCAACATTTCCCATCCGGACATCGAAGAGTTCATTGGCGCCAAGCAGGTTTCCGGCGCATTGAACAACTTCAACCTCTCGCTGGGTGTCTCAGACGCGTTCATCGAGGCAGTGCGTGATGATGCAGACTGGGAACTCGTTCATGCGGCCGAACCGCATCACGAGCTTCAGGGCTGCTATCAGCGTGCTGACGGGTTGTGGGTGTACAAGAAGGTCAAGGCCCGCGATCTGTGGGACAAGATCATGAAGTCCACCTACGAAGTCGCTGAACCGGGCATCCTGTTCCTCGACCGGATGAACAAGGAAAACAACCTCAACTACTGCGAAGTGATCGAGGCCACCAATCCTTGTGCTGAACAGCCGCTGCCGCCGTACGGTGCCTGCTGCCTGGGGTCCATCAACCTGACCGTTCATGTCCGCCACGCTTTCAGCGACAAGGCTATGTTCGATTTCGGCTCTTTCAGCGAAGCGGTTACCCGCGGCGTTGAAATGCTCGACAAGGTGCTGGATCACACGGTCTGGCCGCTGCCGGAGCAAGCTGAGTCGGCAGCGAACAAGCGCCGTATCGGTCTGGGCTTCCTCGGTCTGGGTGATGCGTTGACCATGCTGGGTATCCGCTATGACTCGCCGGAAGGCTTGGAAATGGCTCGGAAAATCTCTGAAGTCATGCGTGATGTTGCGTACATGACCTCGGTGGTTTTGGCTCAGAAGTTCGGGGCCTTCCCGCTGTTCAATGCGAAGAAGTATCTCGACCAGGGTGGTGAATTCACCAAGCGACTGCCGGAACGCATTCGCAAGGAAATTCGCAAGCATGGCATTCGCAATAGCCATCTGCTGTCGATTGCGCCGACCGGGACGATTTCTCTGGCGTTTGCCGACAATGCCTCCAACGGCATTGAGCCGGCTTTTAGCTGGACGTACAACCGTACGAAGATCGAGCTGGATGGCAGCAAGAAGACCTACGTCGTGGAAGACTACGCGCACCGCCTCTATCGCATGATGGGTGGTGACACGGAAAACCTCCCGGCGTCGTTCGTCAATGCGCAACAGATCAGCGCGATTTCCCATGCGGAAATGGTGGCCGCCGTGGCGCCGTTCATCGATTCGGCAATTTCGAAGACGGTGAATGTGCCCGAAGACTACCCGTATGAAGACTTCAAAAATCTTTATATGCGTGCCTGGGAGATGGGCCTGAAGGGGATTGCCACCTACCGCCCGAATAGCGTGTTGGGGGCGGTTCTCTCGGTGGAGCCGAAGGAGCCTGCAGCGCCCGCTGCAACGGTGGCGCCGGTTTCTGCCCATGATGACGACCCGCTGTTCAAGCGCTTTGCCAAGCGCCCGGCCGGCGAGTTGGATGCCAAGATTTCCAAGATCGAATACGGTACTCAGACGGGCAAGAAGACGGTGTATATCGCTGTTTCCTTCCAGACGGTCTCGGGGACGATCAACGGAAAGCAGGTCACCATCGAGCGGCCCATCGAGTTCTTCATGCCGGCAGGCCAGAAGGACAAGTCTCAGCAATGGATCACCGCTCACATGCGCAGCCTGTCTCTGGTTGCGCGGACGGGTGGTTCGGTCGCCGAAGCGCTGTCGGATATGCGTGAGGTGGTCTGGGACGATGGCCCGGTGCGCTGTGGGTCTTACATCCGTGAGGATCAGACCGAGGTGCCGCGTTACCACGAATCCGAAGTGGCGGCGTTGGGGTATGCCTTCCAGCAGATCCTGCACCGCAAGGGCTTCCTGGACGCAGACGGTGGTCAGGTGCCGGTGCATGTTTTGGCACGGGACTACGCGGCCAAGAATAACTGCGGCGGTGAGTGTCTTGAAGCGACGGAAGCTTACGAGCAACCGGAGCAAAGCGATGCTGCTGTGGTGTATTCGGGGAAGCCTTGCAAGGAGTGCGGAGCGCATGCCGTTCGTAAAATAGACGGATGTGAACGCTGCGAATCTTGCGGGGCTCAGGGAGCTTGCTCTTGATTCAACGGGGATGGCCGCAAAAACGGCTATAAAATCCTCAAATGGCGTGGTTTCTACCTCGCACCCAAGCCGTCGTTCCCCTTTTGGGGTTCGGCGGCTTTTTTCGTTTTCCGGCCAAAGGATGCGCCGACGCTGGCGCCGGGACCATGCTCAAATGACGGTTGAAATCGGGTTGTAGCTTGAGACAATAGATTGGTTACACGCAATGCGAGGTTGTCCGATATGCCGCAGTACCAAATTGGCGAAGAATTTTTCCGTGGGGTCATCCGAGAACCGGACGGCCCTGGCGAAAAGCTTGTGGTTGGGAAAGCGAACGAAGCCCTCGCTCGCCGCATCGCCATCAAGGAAGCGGAAAAGCTCAACTGGGATTGGATTGTTGAGCGCTGCCGGGCGATAGAGACCGGCCATGACACCGCGTTCACGGTGATCGAGCAATGGTCATCCGTGAGCGGACATGAATCTTTTGAAGGGGAAAAGTCTTGAACCTACCGCAACGCATGCTGGCTGCAGGATGGGAAAAGCTCGCCAAGGGACATCCCGATGCCTTTTCGGATGTTTCATTCACATGGAAACGCGGCCCTGTTCGCATGGCGATCACGGCCGAAACGCTGGGCGTCCACAATGGAACGGTGCACACGTACGTCGCATGCGGCGGCGAACTGACGCTCTATCGCGTGTTTGTCGATGAGCCGGCACGGGGGCAAGGCTACGCCAAAAAGGCGCTGACTGAACTATTCGCTTTCGCGGACGCCATGGGGCTGGAGTTTTACGTGGAGCCGTTGCCGTTCAAGATGGAAACAGGTGGATCAACACCGCTTTCCAGGCAAGATCTTCAACGGCTTTATGCCTCACTGGGCTTTCTTCCAGACGACGCTGGATGCAAAGTCATGCGCAGACCCGCCGTCACCGTGGCCTAGTGGCCGACTCTGCAAGCCTCTTGCGCGTAAATCTGGGCGAACTCTTCGTCGCTCTTGGCGAGCGCACGAAGAACGGAAGCTGTAATTAACGAGCCGGTGATCGCAACCATCATCAGGCAGGCGAGAAGCAGCCCGAGTTGAGGATCATCCGCTTTTGGCAGGAAAGCCAATGCCGCCATCCACAAAGCGCTACTCACAAAAAACAGGGATGAAAGACGACGATAGCCGCGTGCGCGTGTGGCGAGTTCAGTGGCGTAGTTGGCAGGGCTTGGCATGTACAAACGGGATCAAAGTTGGCATTCGCGAAGTCTGACAAAGACCACCTGAGAAAGCTTGCGCCGAAAACATTAAATTCCCCCACGGAAAACGAGAGGGCGATTTGTGTTTGGTGGGAAAAATCGCCGCTTTAGGCAAGTGCCTTGGGAATGTGCGGGAAATATCATCCTGTGCATGAATCGACGACAATTTCTCACTGGGATGGTCGGCATGGCACTGCCGACTTTCGGTATGGCCCAGTCCTTTTGGGACTACCCTCGATCACTCTGGATTGTCAGAGGCCGAGAGGAGGTTAAGGCGACCTATTGGGCAGAAGGCCAGTTCCAACTCGATGGCTACTCGCAAATCTGCCACATCATGCGAGATGTTCAGGCCAACGAACTGCAGCAGATGGACCCGGTGCTGCTCGATATTCTTCGCGGGCTGCAGGGGTGGCTGGTCGCTTCGGGGGTTAATCGGCCGATCAACCTACATAGCGGTTATCGAAGCGCGAAGACGAATGCCAAGACGGAGGGCGCGTCAAAAAACTCCAAACACAAGTCTGGCCGGGCGGCAGACCTGAGCATCAAATCCATCCCGCCAGATTATCTCCGGCAAGTAGCCAGGTATCTCAACGGCGGGGGGGTAGGGTTTTACCCTGACAGGAATTTCATTCATGTCGACACAGGTCGCGTCAGGGAGTGGCGGGGGTAAGTGCAGGCCGAGCGCTGGCTTTCTGGGGGGGCAGGAAAGATTTCTGTCTCGTTTCAGCCCATCTTCTCCCTCGAAAATGGATGTGTCGTCATCCACGAAGCCTTGCTTCGAGCCCAAAGCCTGGTCGGAAAGAAAAGCGTCCACCCAGAATTGCTCGATTGTAGCGAAAGATGGGGGTTCACCAAGGCGCTGGATCTCAGCGTACTGGCCATGACCTTTGATGCCCTTCGGCAAAACGAAGGCATGATTGCCTCGGTGAATTTCTCCCAGTCGTCCATTGATGGGGATAGCACCAAGATCATCGAAGCGTTGCGGCGATCAGGATTAGCCAATCGCGTCATCGTGGAAATCACCGAACGAGGTCGCGCCGGCCGCAAGGATCTGGCTTACTTCGCCGATCAAGTGAGGGAAATTGGTAGCGCGATTGCCGTTGATGATTATGAAACGGGCTGCGCCGATGATGCGCTGGTTTGCGCTGTTCGGCCATCGATCATCAAGGTCGTGCTGGATGATGTGGAAGATACCTCGATCAAGCGAATGGCAAGAGCTACCAACGCCTGTGCCGAATTTGGCGCGAAGCTGGTGGTCGAGAAAATCGACTCTCGTCGAAAGTACGACTTCGCCATGAAATATGGCGCGTCTTACCTACAGGGTTTCTTGCTCTGTCATCCTGTGCTTGCTGGCGAACTGCCGGCATCCCGCCTAATGACCTTGCATGCGCGAGTACCGAGCCACCAATGCGCTACAACGGGGGTCCGGGGCGATGCGACGGGGGCCAGCAGCCGTCTCGCTGGCAACAAGGATGTTGGCTTCGTAGAGAAACCGTGAGGCCGTGCATTTATCAGAGGCGTCGGACTTGCCAGAATGGGCGGCACGGATGAACGCTGGGTCGTGAGGGGCCAGCATGACCAGGCGCTCGATTGCTCGCGTTGAAGCCACGTAGAACAAGCGTCGTTCGCTTTCTACGTCTGCTTCCGTATGGCCGTCCCGCAGCGACGGGAAGGCGCTGTCTGATAGCTCAGGGAGAATGACGAGCGGCCACTCAAGGCCCTTGGCACGGTGGCAACTGGTCAATTCAACGCGGTCGTTCTCCGCACTGGAATTCGTGTAATGAATTGCCAGTTCATCGAGAAACGCACAGAACTCGCCTGGGGAGTAATTCTGCGAAGTCGCGAGCGTCATCAGTTGCGTGATCATGTGCTTCTTTTCGTTGGCGTCTCGCAGATCAGGCGTATTCCGGTCAATCTCTTTGTAGAGGTTGGTCTTGTCGATGATGGCAGTTAGCAAATCGCCTGCCTTCATCTTGGCGCCATGGCTCATAACCCAGCGCCAGCGCGACAGGGCTTCAAACCGGCGATTCTTGGTGAAGCTCTGAGCCTTGGTGTCACTGTTGAAGTGGTGCTCGGCGATCTGCAAGAAGTGTTCTGGTGAAGCGCTGGCCTGTTCGCTGATGGCGTCCAGTACCGGTCGGCGAAGGTAGAGCGTTGGCGTTTGAAGTAGTGCGTTAAACAGGGCAAATCGCCGGTCACTGTCGCTAATTGCATCAAAGCTACCGGAGGCGAGTTGCAAATAGGCACGAAGGCCAAGAACATCCGCCCGGTCGAAGAAGGGGGAAGCCCCAGAGATCACGTAGGGAATGCCCGAGCGGAGGAGGGCAATTTCAGTCGATGGCGTGTGCGAATACTCGCGGAAAAGCACGACGGCTTCTTTCAGGCTGCGGCCAGTGGCAACCCACTCTTTTAGAACGGTGGCTACTTCCGATCCATTGCTGCCTTTGGGCAAGCGAACATCGAGCGTCGTTTCGCGGTCTGTCCCGGAAATGCAGAGCTTATCCGTCCGGTTTTTGTTCTTCGTGATGACGAAATTCGCCATCATTGAGAGCGCATGGCCGTAGCGAAAGGTGTGCGGGAGGGTGTAACGGGTGGCGCCAGGGAAAACCGCATGGAAAAGATGCGTCATGTAATCCGGCCGAGCACCTCGCCAGGAATAAATGCACTGGTCGTCGTCACCAACGGCCATCACCGAAGCGCGGGTGCCGGCGATGATGCGCAGCATCACAACCTGAAGCTCATTTACGTCCTGAAATTCATCCACGATGATTTCGTCGTACCGATTGCCGATCAGTGCGGCAAGCTGGGGATCTTCGACCGCTTTCATCACGGGGTCGTAGATCAGGTCAGAGAGAAATCGCAGCCCCTTTTCTTGGCGGATTTCCTCGAAGGTGTTGAAGCCGTACAGAAAGCGCTTGTCGACGCCAATGCTGGCCGTGCGTTCCTTGTCACCGGGGTACATGTCACCCTTGAGTAGATCGACCGCCTCAAGGAATCTGTTTTGCACCTCGTAGGTCAGGTCAAGCTTATCGTCGTCAAAGCTGTTTTCATTGACCTCGGCAAGAACCTGTTTGGCAAGCTGTCGAAGCAGATAGTTGTCGGTTTCCAACCGAGCCGACCGAAGATGGCCAGTGCTTTCCAAGCGCTTGCAAAGACGCAGGCCAAAGCTGTGGAAGGTCTGAACCTCGGCTGGGGTTAGGCCGTGCGCTGCGCATTCTCTGGCAAGGCGGCGCACGAACTCCTTTTTGGCGCTTCGGTTGAACATCAGCACCAGGATGCGGCACGGATCAACGCCTTGTTTGAGTCGGCGAATCACCCGTGCAACCATTGTGTGCGTCTTGCCCGAACCGGCGACCGCACCAACGATGGCGTGGCCGTGTTCATGATCGACCACGGCGGATTGTTCGGGGGTTAGCTGACCGCTCACAGCGCTCAGTCCGAAATCATCGCGTAGCGCGGGAATTCGAGCGTCGTCATCGTGTTTTTGTAGGAAGGCCACGACTGGGTGTCCATGCTGCGCTTGAAAGCTTCCAGGCCGCGACGGAACTTGCGGTGACCGTTTTCCAGCATGGACGCGCCGGCGATATGCGGCCAAACGCCGAACGGGGCTTCTGTCTCGACGGCAACGAAGATGAAATCGATGATCGAGCCGGTGAAGCGACGGGCGGCTTCCGTGTACATGGCAGACTGTAGATCGTAGTCGAGGCGAGCCGCTTGGCGAACAAACGCTTCCGGGCGGGCATCGCCACAAGACTTCAAGTCCCAGATGGCAAACGGGTCATTGAGCGCATCGAAGCGAACGCGGCACTGAACGCCGGTTTCTTCGTCCGTCCAGAACACGGAAAATTCACGGCGGGCCGTAGACAGTGCCTTGAAGATCGGGAATTCGTCGAACTGCATTACGCTGTCGCGCATCCGGGCAACCCGGTCAAGCTCGTCGTCCGTCAGGATGATTTTTCCGGGGTTGTTAGCACGAAACTCGTCCCACTTCTTGCCACGACGGATGCCCTTGTAGCTGAGATAGTCGGTGGCAAAACGTTCCGGTTCCAGAAGGATCGCGTGCAGAGCCGTACCCAGGTCGTCACTGGGTTCAGGAGAGAAGGCCTCGCGCATCGCTTGGAAGTGTGCGGGAGAGCGCAGGATGCTCTTGATACCAGAACAGGAAATGGATTGGGGCAAGGAATGGTATTCGCCATTCGTCAACTCCAGCGCATAACAACCAGGCGTGGCGCCCTCAATGCGGCGAGGGGTAGGGGAGGCCACCAGAACATCGCTGGCGACGGCATCCGCCTTCACTGGCGTCTTCAGCTTCGGCATTACTTTGCGAACCGCCTTCTTTGGCATCGCTGGCAGAGTCAGCGGGGAGGGGGCGATAGGAGCGGTGTTAAGCATTTTGGAACTCAGTAAATGTTGTCTGGATACTTCCATCATACGGATCAGAGACGCCATTTCCACCCCGAAAACGCGGCCTTTTGGAAGGCGAGAAAAAAAAAGTGAAATTGCAAAATAGGCCTTGAAAACGGCAAGACGGATGATAAAAACGGCCCATGAACAAAATTATCTGCTGGAGCACATGGCTCGATCAAAAAACCATGTCCTTCCTTGTCCTTGACCAGATCGCACGACTGGGGCGCTTGGTTAAATCCGTGTATATCGATGGGCCGCGTTACCACATCGCAGCCGAACACCTTGGCGAGGGTGCTTTCGATACATCCGCCCGAACTGGAACTGTCTCAACGGAAAACCTGCTCTCATTGGTTGTCATTCTCGGTATCGCAAAACGGCACAGCAACCGCCTATTCCTATCCACCAAGGATGGGGTTGGCCTGGGCGTACCAGAAGCGATTTCGGCCATTCTGAATGAGGTGACGACAGGCCTTCCGGAAGACATAGGGACGCTCATACAAAACAGTTGCGGCATCCCGAAAGTTATCCACAGAAAATGTGGATAAAAAGCGGCAAAAAAGAAATTAGTCTCAGCAAAACAGCAAGATAGAAAACGCACAAAGAACAGGCAAGAACAGGAAAATGCCCAACAATTCAATCCAGGAAAAGACCAATCAAATGCACGGCATCATCAGCACGCTGAATCAGGCTCTACTATCGCCAGACGCCGAGGAGGCCGTGTATTTCACGATGCAACAAGCTTCGATCAACAATCCGGGGATTAATATCCGGGACTGTATCTCTCAGGTCTTGAGCCACAAAACAACCATGGTAGATGGGCGTCCTTACGAGCTTCGGCTGATGGCAATACCTGTTGTCGGCTCTTTCCAGCTTGAGAAAGGCGCAATCAAAAACTGCCGGCAGATCCTTTTGAACGCCAAGCAAATGGGACTGACCGGCAAGATGGATGGCGTTGTTATTTTGGATGCGCCTCTTTCCCGTCGCTACCTCCAGCAGATCGGCCTGGGCGATATCAACGAATTGGCTGTGCGGCTTTTTGAACGGGGGGCACTTAGTAAGGAGCAAAAGGTCATCCCCGACAAGATACAAGGAGAGTCGGATCTTCATGGATCGGTCGTGATTGCTTTGGCCTACTGGAAGAAGGGGGCTGCCACACCGAAGCTGGTTACCAACGCTGAATACCGGCGTGACTTTGCCAAGCTGGTCGAGAATCAACTCCGCTTCGAGGCCGCAAAGCCTGGGTTCATCCCACAGATTCACGCGCACCCGATGCAGAACCTCTTGGACGCAACAGCATTGTGCTTGAGAGCCACACTAGCGTCGCTGCTGCCGCGTGTCATTCAAGAAGGCAACAATGTCAGGATTCAGGTCGCCGACATGGGGGGCGAACACCATCTACTCATTTCGGATGCAAATGGCCCGATGGAGAACGGCTTGGCAATTTCCGTTGATGAAATTCGTGACGGGAATCTCAGCGAAATCATTGAGTACATTAAATCCGAATGCTGCGCCAAAATCGGGGCGGCAGGGACTGATCTGAACTACGGCCACGGCAAGTTTGTTGAAAGTGGCATCAGTTATCAAAAAACCGCCTTGCATTAAAAAAGGCGGTTGAAATGCGAGGTCCGCTCCGTAAACTGGGTCACATAGAGGTGTCTTTTCCGGCACCGGACCCAGTTTGAGGAATGCAACCATGATCAAGAATCTCGCTATCACCATCCCAACGCTCGGCGCAATCCGCCTCGGCGAAGTTGCCGTGGATGCCAAGGGGCGCCGGCTACCTGTCCGCCTGAATCACTTCATGATCACTGGCCTGTTCCGTGGCAAAGATCAGAAGTGGGTCAAGCATCCGATGCATACCTCCGTCGCCAACGAAGCCAAGGTGCCGGAAGACAAGGTGACGGAAATCCCGATTCGCCTGATGTTCAACAATGAGTCGCTGAATATTCGCAGCCGCTATGAGGCCTACGATGAAGGGCGCCTTGTCTGCGCTGGCAATGGCGAAACGGCCCGCCGCCGCAGCGGTGAAAACATCACGGACTGCAAGTGTCCTGGCGCCGAGTTCTGTGAATTTGGCAAGACCAAGCGCTGCGACCTCTTTGGTCGTCTGAATGTGCAGATTGAAGGTCAGGACGATCCTTTCTCCAGTTTCATCCTCCGCACGAAGTCCGTGAATTCGGTCAACGCCTTGACGGCGAAGATCAATAACATGGCTGCATTTTTTGGCAACCGGCTGGTTGGACTGCCGCTCAAGCTAAAGCTGCGCCAGAAGGCCACGGCGGAATCCTACTGGACTCCGTTCTGGTTTGCCGACATCGTGCTGGCCACTGACATCTTCAGCGCTGCCAAGGCAGTTGATGATTACGAAAAGAAACTGGCGCAGGCGGGGATTTCTCAAGCGGCCTATGAGCAAACCGTGCTTGCGGGCTTCGACAACGGACCATTCGAGGAATCCTTCGGCGACTTAGGCGCGGAAATGTCATTTGACGAAGATGCGCCGGCCGAGGGACCGCAGGCCGAGGAACCGGCAGCACAACAGGAAGGGGCCGAGGTGACCGTTGAAAAGGCGTTCAGCGAAACCGCAGACGACCTAGAAACTGACGTTGCGCCTAGCGGGCTTGCTGGCCTGCGTGCCTTCCTGGAGAACCAGCAACTGGCGCCGAGTGAACCGGCTGTGCCGTTGGCTGCTGCTGCCTTGCCGGAAGAGGAAGAAGCGCTCGCTTAAAAGAAATTCGCCATGTCTTTCGTCACCATCACCACTGCTCAGAATTCCGAAAGTGCAGATATGCGCTTCGTGTTCTCGCCGACCAATTCTTGGCAGGCGTTTGCGGTGCTTGGTTTGCCAGAAAGGCTGGGCCATCTGGAGGGTAAGGGGTTGTCTTTGGCGAAAGCCGTGGAGACATGGAATCTCGCTGTTCGCAGTCGCAAAGCAGCGCTCCAGGTGGCCAGCGTGTCGGCAAAGATTCGAGCCATCATCAACGCAGAGCGGGACGCCAAAAAAGCGGCCTCCAAAACGCAAATCATCCCCGCCTCGATGCTTTCATAACTGCCGTTCAAAAGTCTGCATGGAACACCTTTTCCCTTTGTACTCCGCGATGCCTCCGGACATGATCCGAGTGATCAATTCGTGCAAAAGCGTCATGCCGGCCATGGTCAACCTACCGCATACACTCAGCCGCATCACCGACAAAGCCGTGCCGGTAGAAATCTGCCCGTTCTGCGAAGGGCGGGTCGCGTTGGTGAACAATGCCTGCTTTTACGGGGGGCGCGAATACGGTTGGCCGCTGGCCTACGCCTGTGATGACTGCGGGGCTAGGGTAGGGTGCCATCCGGGATCTACCGTGCCTCTTGGCACGTTGGCCGACAAGCAAACTCAAGCTGCGCGGAAAATGGCGCACGATGCCTTCGATCCAATCTGGAAGGCAAGCGCCCTGCCTGGTGCGCGTAGGAGAGCGTACGCAGCCTTAGCGAAAGCGATGGGGGGCGTTGCCCATATATCCTCCATGAACGTGACCCAATGCACGAAAGTTGTCGCGATCTGCGCACGGGGAGGGCTGACGCTATGACGCCGCTACGCAAAGCACAGATCAATCTGTGGATCGCTTTTGTCAGTATTTTCTTCGCGATCGGAGGCATTGTGATGCCGGTCCCAGCCCAAATGCTGGACCGCTTACCGGCTTACATTCAAGCGAACTTCGACGCAATAAACCTGTGGGGGAATCTGGCATTAGTCCTTCTCGCAGTCGTTGCCGTTTTCCATAATCGCGCAAAGATCAATCGTCTTTCGAGGCCAGCCGCATGAACCTTTATATGCAACTCACCGCGGCCGCCAACTCCGGCACGGTGGATTCAAACTACTACAAGGCGCTCTTGGCAAACCGCAATGTCAGGCCAACAGCCCACCGGGTCCAGGTTGGCTTGAGCAAAGAAGAAGAACGCCTCATTGAGTTCCTGAAAGAACCCCGGAACGCCAAGGAGATTGCGGCCGAATTTTCCATCACGGTATCCGCCGCAAATGCATGGCTGCGACGGCTGGAAGCCAAAGAGCGTGTATTCCGAAGTGCTGGCCGAGTGTTGCTGTGGGCGAGCAAGAAGCCGGTGGCAGAGCAGTAATGGATATCAAGCACAGATTCATCTCAGCGTACGCCCTGGGGATAGTCACTGCTGCCATGTTATCTCTTGGCGTGGCGCAGCAAACCAGACTGCAAACGCAAGCTGAAATTTTTAGCGTGTGCAGTTATATGCAGACGCCGGAAGATGCCAAGCGCTGTGAGTTGGTGCTGAACGGCAACCGGGCCAGAGGGCGAGGGGAGCCATTATTCCGGCTGGTACGCAGCCAAAACAAGACGGATCTCCAGTCCAGGTCGGGCGTTCTTTTCAAAAGTCGATTCAACGATTTGATTAAGAGTGTCATTGTCGATAGCACGCACGAAACGAGAGTGCGCCTGAGTAACGGCGCTGAATGTGTTGTGTGGGTTGGCAATACCGAAGATCGAATGACGCCGCTGGACGATCCAAAGATGTTGAGTTCGGCGATTCGCCTTTATGGTGACCAGGACGCTTCGCTGAAACGCATTTCGAAAAGCGAGCTTGGTGGCAAACAGGCCGTGCTATTTGAAGCGGACAACCAGCGCGGCGCCTACATTGATGATAGTGCAAACAACGCTGGGATTTGGATCACTTGTCTTGGGCAAGATCGCGGGCTGTCCAAGGCCACGAATCACCTTTTGGGCACAGTTATCGGGTCATCAAAAAAATTCTGACGATGAAAAATCTAAGCTTGGGATTTCTGATTAAGTGGGGAGCCATCGGGCTGGCGCTGATCATGTGCGTCCAGATAACTCCCCTCTATGTTGATGCCTGGAAGACAAAAAAGATTGTCGATCTGGCCGCTGCCAAAAGCATCGGCATGAGCCGTGCTGAAATCATGGCAGAAGCGGCAAGAAAGATTGACGAAGCCAATCTGGCGTCAGTCCCAAACAAGGGCTTGATCAAGGTCGACCGCGTTCGAGAAGGGTGGGTCGTATCTGCCGCCTATTCCACCGAGAAGCATATTTGGGGGAGGGTCACCTTGGTCTTTGATTTCGATCTGGCATCAGATCGAGCCTTCATGCGATAGAGACAATCAATTTATCACTGGATAAACAATCGTTTTTGGCAGACGACAGGCGTTGCTTCACTCCATAAAGTTCGTAGCTTCATGGTTTCTTTCGCTTGCGCCTCATGCTTAATGTCCTGACATCCCTACGCAAACTGATCGGCCCGCTCAATTCTGGAGCGCAGTGCAAAGCCTTCCTCGCGCTGGTAAAGTTCAGCGGCCAAAATCCTTGGCGCGTCTATTCGGATTGCCGCGATCTGTGCGGCAAAGAAGTTGCCGATGCAGGCCTGTGTTTTGCCTTCCCTCGCGACATGGATACGCCAATTGCGATGCGAATCGCAACATGGGCAGGTGAGGCTGATCCGATTTCCCAAGTCGAATGGGAACAGCAGACGGCTATGCGGAAAATCCTGAGCAATAGGGCTTCGGTTATTGACCGCTTTTACCCGCAAGCAACGCTGGAATTCGAAAAACTGATTAAAGAAGGCGTTGATCGGGCGAGGTTCAGAAGCGAGATGTTGATGTTCATGTCTCGTTCGGAATACGCCTATCTCGTCAATTCAGTGGCCGTATAAGGCAACGTCAAAACCCCGTTTGTGTTGGAAAAACCGGCGTTTTAGGAACGCGACCTGCGTCTGATTGTTGCCGAGAATGGCCTCTAATCTATTAGGGGCCTGTTCTATGACTGAAGAAGCTATAGCGATACCGCAAAAGCCATTTGTGGATCTGGCACGGTTCCGGGAGGCTATCAAGTGGGCCGGCACGGTGCTCTTTGCTATCGGCGCCATAGCGATCTCTGTTTTGCCACAGACGGCAGAAAGCTGGATTCCGTTTGCCGGCTTCGCCATCGGCCACGCAATGTGGCTCGGTGCCGGTTTCTTAATGAGCGACAAAGCAGTGATGGCGCTCAATGGCATGTATCTCCCAATCGATTTCTACGCAATTATTGTTCGACTTTGAGGTGTCTTATGGGCGCAATTGAAACGGATCAAATGGAAGCTGGGGTTACTTTTAAGCAAGAGGAACAGCAGGCTACCATGGCGGTTTATACGGATGAACGCGCCAAAAACGAACTTGGCGCGTGGCAAGGGGGTATCCTCGACCTGGCCGCCAGTATGCTGACAGACGGCGAGCAGGAAAAGATTCAGGCACAGGCTGATGTCTGGCAACACGCCAAGGCAATCCCGTTCCCGAAGCGGGATGCGATCAAGATTCTCCCGAACGGCTGCTTGGTTTTCGATGTGGGTGTCGGCCAGCATCACGTTCATTTCTGCGTGTGGATTACGGCGGGCGAGTGCCGGATTGGCGCCAAGGTTGCTACTGCATTGATCGGCAGCGAGATGATGCGTCGCAGGGTATCCGAGGCTTATGATGGCAAGCCTTGCCAGCGAGAAGTCCCGGTTGGACAAATGATCATGTTTGACTGGATCTTCCGTGAAGGCTTTGCCGGGTTCGATACGATGACCAAGGCAATGCGCGATCCACTGCTGGGCGCTGTGGTTGCTCGACGAATCGGTGAAATCCTGACTCATCTCTACGTCAACATCCTGTCCACGATCATCGAGCACAACCAGATGGCCATCACGATCACTCCAGGGAGTCGCGGCGTCCGTCGCATCAAAAAACTGGTGTGCGTTAGTGGAGACCGCCCAGGTTTCATGGCCTATACGGCGTCCCGCGGAATTCGGATTCGGAGTGAATTCCCTCTGGAGTCAAACTCCATGATTCATGTCAGCGTGGAGACAGACGAAGGCGGGAATGGCCTGCGCTGTGGCATCTTCCACGGCGAAAACGGCGAACCCTTCAACATCCGCAGCATCACCTAAAAATAACTGATGAAATTCGTCGTCAAGCCGGTCTTGGCGACGAATTTTGGCTTCCGCTTGCAATGTCCATTTCGATCAAACTCGTAGCCGCGCCGGCCTTCTCTATTGCAAGTACCGCCGCCCTTGCGGGACTGTCTTACACAGGGGTGGAATCCAATTCTGTCATTTTGGGGATTGCCGCACTCGGAATCTTCGGATCGATCGCGCTGGCCTGGCTGGTACTTCGGCAATTGCGGCTCGGCATCGATGCTTTGGCGCATGCCATGGACACCGCCGCCAACGGCGACCTTCGCACCAAGATTCCTCAACGTCACGACGAAATTGGCCTGGCTGCCGATTCATTCAACCGCCTGATCGAGACAATGCGCCAGATGATTGGCGACGCCAGATCGGCCGATATGAAACTGATTGCGGTTGCCGGGGGAATGGCTGGCGAAGCTGCCATGATGGCCGAGCGCAATAGCGTGATCGCCGAGCGAATGCAGGAAGGGTCAGCGGCGACGGAGCAAATGGCTCACGCTGCCACGGATATTTCCGAACACGCCGTCTTGGTGTCGAATCACGCCGAGCAAACGAGAGTAGCAGCAGGCGATGGCATTCTCGACATGAAGTCGGCGATTACTGGTGTTTCAGATGCCGCCAATGCCATTGAGTCGGCATCGGCATCCGTAGTAAATCTATCCGAACGAATTACTGAGATTGGCGACGTAGCAGGCATCATCCGGGAAATTGCGGATCAAACAAACCTGCTGGCCTTGAACGCCGCCATCGAAGCGGCTCGCGCCGGCGAGGCTGGCCGTGGATTTGCCGTGGTTGCCGATGAAGTGCGGAAGCTGGCAGAGAAAACGTCCGCCTCAACGGTGAGAATCACTGACAGCGTGAAGGCTGTTCACGGCGCAGCCCAGGCGGCAACTGAGGCAATGAGCAAGACCAAGGATCGTACCTCAGTGATGCGCGAAGGGATGATCCGACTGGACGCCTCCCTCCACAAAATCAATCAGCAGGCGCTAGGTCTTGTGGGGGTCGCGCAATCGATTGTGGCAGCAACCACAGAGCAACGTGTTGCAAGTGAAACCACGGCGGGATCGTTCAGCCTGATCAGCCAGTTGAGCAACGAGTCACAGTCCATGGCCAACAACCTTCGTAGCTTGGCCGACCAAGTGAAAGATTCAGCATCCGAGACGGATTTCAAGCTGGCGAGGTTCAAAATTAGTGCAGTCGATACGCCGGATCTGATTAAGTGGTCGAGTGCCATCGCCACGGGCAATAAGGACATCGATCAACAGCACCAAATTCTGATCGGCTACATCAACCGACTCAACTTGGCGATGCAAACGAACGACACATCGGCAACCAAGGAGGTGGTTTCTGGACTGGTTGAATACACGGTTGATCACTTCGCGTTTGAAGAACGCCTGATGAAGCAAACGCAGTACCCTGATTACGATGCCCACAAGGCTCGCCACGAAGACTTGTTGAAGACGGTGACCCAACGAACGGAAGCGTTTATGGCGGGCCAGTTATCGGCGCACGAAATCATCGCTTTCTTAACGGAATGGCTGACAGTTCATATCCAGAACACAGATAAGGCGTTGGCAAAACACCTTTGCTAGTTCACATCGAAACAGGAGAAAGCGTGGGGAAACATCAAGAAATAATGCAGGCCGAAAGCATCTGCGGTGACATGTCGTTGCTTGGTCTGGCGAAGGAGTATCACTCATGGGCCACAGAGGAGGCCGTACGTCGGTTGTCTGTTCTTGAGAGCTTCAGCCAAGGAGAACAGTTGCTGACGACAGAAGGGATGCGTCAGTGCTTGGACGCGTACCTTGGTCTTGCCCACCTGGCGGTGCTGGTTGGAGATGCGGCTGAACGACATGAGGTTGCCGTGCCGGCGCTTCGAGACAAGACCAAGCAAGAAGTTTGCTGTTACCTTGGCACAGCCAAGAGTTACTACGACGACCTGAAGACTGTTTTTCAAGTAGTCGAGCAACCAGAAAAAAACTGACCGGAATCAACTCAGCTTCATCCTGATAACCGCCGATCAAACAGTGGGTTTTTGGCCTCTCTTGTAAATCAATAACTTGCAAGCGCTTGCCAGTGGCAATCCCCGCCTGAATCAAGGCTGAACCAGTCTGTTTAAGGTGGGGTGCGTCACAACCTCGCCACACCGGCTCCGCCCAATTTCCGCCGTTTCGACCCGGTGATAAGCACGGTGCATTCATGAAAAATCAGCTACGAACGATCCTGGTCCTTGGCGTCACTTTGGCCGTCGCTTGGGGCATCGTCAAATGGTCGTTTGAGGATTTCTACCTCGGGCAGGGACAAGTAACCACGCAGGCCCAGGCCAGGCCGTTACCCATGGCCGCGCCAGCCTGCGGGCCACTACCCGGCCTGGGTACAACATCCTTTCTCGACAACGGGACGATTCTGCGCGAGAACGTCCATTACGGTGTCCTGGCGATCAGGAACGATCAGCCGGTCACGGTGGTTGCCGTCCTGGGCGACGCGTCGATGACCCGACGCTATCAAGCCATCACGGTAGGACCAGGCAGCGAGGCCAAAGTACAGATGCCCGCCGGGTATTATGGACTCGGGATCATGTCGGGACGCGCCTGGTGCAACCTGGATAGGGGCTTTACGGATGGCACGAAGCATTCGATCAACGGCGGCGTCACGATCAAAGCCGACTCCACAATTCAGACTATAGTCGGAACCGGAGCGGTGCCAGGCGAAATCTCGGTCCTCTATCGCAACCAGTACCGCATGGAAGAAACGCGGGATGGCGGTCTGGAAGTCCGCCAATCGGTAAATGGCTACATCACGTCGGGCAGCGTCAATGGAAGGCCAGCGTCGTTTATGATCGACACCGGGGCATCGCAAGTATCTTTGCCCGCCTGGCTGGCCGAACAGGCAGGTATTCGATGCAATCAATATGCTCACTACTCCACTTCGGCTGGATCAATTTCCGGATGCACCGGCACGGCTGCGGAAGTGAGCTTCGGACCATTCCGCCTCCAGAATGTAGAGGTCGCCGTCATTTCGGGCGCCGAAAATGCCCTGCTGGGCATGGACGTACTGAGGCGCTTCAACATGGTTTGGCGTGGGGATGCGGTTCGCATCACTTCCATGGAAGCCGGAAGCCAAGCCCCAAACGGACCACTAACCGCGAAAGCCTTTGCCCCTGTCGTTCCATGGATCACGCCTGCTCCAGTACCGCAATTCATGTCGCCGGCGATGCAATCAGCCAAATCATATGACAGGAGCCTGGAAATGGTGCTCCAATTCGGCCTGCCATTGCTCGCTGCAATCGTTGGTGTAGCGTGGGCCAAACGGCGGCAACGCCAGCAGGTTGAGCCCCGTCGCCAGTCGGCAAAGGATTGCTACTACAACCCGAAGGAATTTCGATCTGAGCGCCAGGCCCCTCAGCGCAACTCGCAAACGCCAGGCACGCCGCAAAGTCGATTGCTGTTGGCATGCGGAGGCGACAAAGCTCGCGTGGCACGTCTGATGGAATACGAGAAGCGAAAAGCACCGTCAATCACAGATGCCGAAGCGGCGCGACGGGCGCTAGAACGTATTGAACGAGATAGACATTAGGGGCAAACATTGCAAAGAAAAACCACTCATCCCCGGAATGGAGAAAAATCAATGAAAGAAAGCAACCGCGAACTAATCAGAAAGGCAATGCTCGAAGTGCTAGAGCATGCCTTAATTGCAATACGCTCGGAAGCGAGGCTCGTGCTGAAGGGGGTTTCCCCGGAAGGCCCGGTGTCTTCGATACATAACATCGCAGACATCGTGCATTACTTTCCAGAGATGTTGTCCGACCCCTCGCGATTTTCGCTGGAGCGTTACCGCGAGCATCTGGATCAGTGTTCGATCGACGGTGCGTGGCCATCCGGCCTTGTTCTTCAAGCGCTACGACGACTCGAAAGTGTTGTGGAGGACGTTCGGCGCGATGAGGCTGCCGTCTAGCCGCTGATTGATGCCCAACCGTTTCGGCGGGGAGGTCAACTGCTCGAAATCGGTGGTCAGATCCGATGAGGTTGGCAGGTCAGGTCGGATGCGTTTGGGTAGTCAACTGGATGTAGGTTCCGCAATCAATTTCATTCTTGCCCGCAATGATCGCAAGTCGAATAGAGCAATTCGACATCCCGTAATTCTCCGCCGATTTCAACAATATTCTTTCCAAGTTGGGGCGTAAGGCTTCCTTCGCCGCAAACCGGGCAGGGGGCCTTGTTCTGGCAATTGCTTGATCTCATGAATCCACCTGCTTGCCGATCCAGGCGGTCATTTTTCTTCAGGGTCGATCTTGTTGATGCTCAATAGGCTACGCCAGCCTTCAATGACCCCTTCTTTGTAGAGATCGCGGAAAAACGCTTGCCCCGCTTCGGGCATTATCGCTAGGAATTCCTCGCGGCGACGTGCAATTTCGAGTAACTCGTCGTCACTCAGTTCTCTCGCCGGCCGGACGGCGGGCTTAGGATCGGCGAGAAGCGGCGTGTGGCGACGCTTTGGGTACTGGCCGTCCATTTTCGTCGATCAAAAAGGGGGTGAATGGGACTCCTGCAGACTTCAAGGACTCTGCAAGCATCCGCGAGTAGCGGCTCCCAGGATGCCCGAAAATAACAGCATGGCTTGATTGTTTGGCAAGTGCGATAAGCGCCTGATCCTTTACTGGGTGAGCCGGCGTGTCACGAATCGGGCTGTGAATGGCGGGGATGTAGTTGTTGATCGCCCAAAGTTCCGCCATGGCATCGACGCCCCTTCGACAAGGAATGACGATTTGATTTGGCGGGGATTTCTGCACGATTGGGGCGATCTTGCTGGAGAGCAGGAAGGGATTGAAGATGTCAGTGTCGCCGCTAATGAGGAGCGATTCGATCTTCGACCTTCGCAGGAAGCTCAGGGTGGTATCGACGACTGCGGCTGCCCAGCGATTCTGTCCGTCCTCCCCTAGCCAAGCTTTGCCGAGCTTATCGGCGCTGCCAATCGATAGTCGCTTCCGATAGAGATGGACAGGCAAGGAAGGGAGGGCGCAAAACTGCTTCCAGAGCGCCATCCTGATGATTTTGTCCTGGTGGTCGACCCACTTGTCGGAGGAAGTGGATCGAGAAGCCTTCTTCGCTTCAGACAAAGACATGTCGAGGACTTGGCGTCGCATCGCCTCGTCAACACCCCTAAACGCTTCGGAAAAGAGAAAGACAGCAACCGATGGCGCTGTCTCTGGGCCTCCGCTAAGAAAGCCCTTTTGGTCTGCCCGCGGGGTGCGGTAAGTTTGAAAAGGAAAGAGCCCGTTCGGCGTAAAGCCAGCAGGAAATAGCCGCCGTACAAACTCCGGGTTACTGGGATCTTGGGTCATGTGCGCTAGAAAGCAGTCAATGCGCAATGGTATGACGCTGCGGGGCGCTGCGTTAAGCGGCAAAAACGTGGCTTTGGGCCATGCAATCAGGCTGTCTGGGCGGGAGGTGGCGTATTGTCGTCTTCCTGGTTCTCTTTTTTGAGCATGGAATTCAGCAGCGTTCGGTAGTCCTCGCGAAGCTCTGCCAGTTCAGTGGCCAGGGCGGTCGATCTGGTTTCTTCGACGCTCAGGCGTAGGCTCTTTTGCTGTAGCTGCTCGAAAACACTGGTGTACTTCGTCTTATAGAGTTCTGCATCAGAGCTTAGTCGAGCAATATCTTGGGACATGGACTGACGGATCTGATCCGTCTGCATCATTAGGTGCTTGCGTTCGCCGGCGGCAATCTCAGCGTCACGATTGCGTTCGGCAATCAGGGTTTGTCGAATGCTTGCCACGTTCTCTTCGTGATCGGCATGTATACGCGCCAACTCGCCGGCGTGCGCCGTTTGCAGATTCGCAATCGATTGAACGGCAACAACATGGTCTTCGCGTAGGTTCTGGTAGGTATCGGAGAGGGTGGCGACCTCTTGCTCAAGCTGGGCTGTACGCGAGAGCAAGTCGTTGTGCCGGTTTTCCATGCCTTGCTTCTCAGCCTCTCGAAGCGCTACGAGATTCTGTAGCTCTTGCACCTCGGCAGCCAATAGCTTGTTCTCGGCTATGAGTGCCGATTTGGCGTCTTCCAGTTCGGCGGCTTGCCGCTCAAATACCGATTTCTCAGTCAGAACACGATTCTCGGCGTGCTCAACGCTTGCGGCCATGATGCCTTCGGCGGCGGTTAGCAGCGCCCGAACAACAGAAGGGTTGAGGGTGTCGCCGGCCTGACGGGCATCTTTGAGGCTCTGGCCGGTTTCCATGACGAACCTGCTCATCATTTCTTGAACCACGCTGGCGCTGCCGCGCCGCCCCAGTCGCCCGTAGATGTTGTCGAACGTGATCCGTCCGCCTTCGGCCATCTCGTCAATGATGGCTTGAGAAACGGACTCGTAATTGACGCTAGACGGGCGTGCCATGGCGAAACCTCGCGGATAAAGGAAGTAAAAGTGAGCCTTTTTGGCCTGGGGACAGGGGGTCGGCTACAGGCGTCTTGATTCTAGCATTACATTTCGGACGTATAACGTATATTTTAGGACGATTAGTGGGTGTTATTTCCCATTATGCCTAATAATGGGAAATAACGGAAAATCGGCGACGCCGTAGGTGTACCTGTCTCGAAGTCTGCCGAAGTAAATTTCACACATTTCCGGAACTAATTGTTCCACATTGACTTTGTGTCGCTATGTGCAAAATTTAGTTCTGGGAATACCACGTGCGGGTTCGTTTTACTCTTGGCATGCGCGAGCCAAGCATTACTGCGCGCCTTTTCGTTTTCTGTTCGGCTTGGCCTCTGATTGTTGCTTCAGTCCGCTCTCGAGCCTAGCGACGTTTTCTAGGGAAGCCGCTAATTCGTGTTCTAGCAAATTTTTTCTAGCATCACTCTCTGCAACGGTTGTGCGCAAAAGTTTCAGCTCGTCGGTTTGCTGTTGCCTTAGCGCCCGTAGTTCCTGGAGCACACCTTCTGCTACACCCAGTTTTTGGCGGGTGTCTGCGAGGTTTGCCTGAAGTTGCGCTACTTCGATACGGTGGCGCTCTTCGGTATTCTGTTGATGTTGGCGAAATTGAGCCAAATCTTTTTGCAATTTTGCGGCGGTAGTGCGTTCCCGATCTATTTCCAGTAAAGCTCGCTTTTCGGAGGCTTCATATCGCTCTTCGGAACGTTTCAATGCTTGGCGGTGTTTTTCTATTTCGGCCGCGAAATCGTGCCGAGCCTCGCTCAATGCAGTTTGGAGAGTGGCTTGCTGGTACCCGGCTGCTTCCAATTGGGATGCCAGAACTGCTTTGCTAGCGCGTTCTGCGGCCAAGTCGCGCTCTAGCTGCTGTATTCGCTCCGTGGCATCCTTGGTTGTTTGCCGAGCCCGATCTCGCTCTACCAAAGCGGCGGCACGTTCTCTCTCGGCAAAATCTTGAACTGTTTGTGCCTCCACTACCGCTGCTTGGGCTTCGGACCTGAATGTTTCCAGCCCCTCCTGGGCGGCCGACTGGGCTTGAGTCCACAGGGCGGCGACTAGCTCCCCTGCCGCCGACTTGAGTGTGTCTGGCAGATCGGGATGCTCGATCCGCACCCGGCTCTTTTCGCGCAGATCCTCCCAGAATTTCGCCAAGGCTTCCGCCGGTGCTGACATGCTGCCCTTCCTGACGTATTGGTACAGCTTGTTGGCCGTGGGCGTGATGCCGTAACGGAAGAAGAGAATTGTGCACACCTCGCGATATAGGTCCTGGGTCTCGGAAACCTGGGCGCGGAGGGCTTCGATGTCAGCGTGTATTTGGGCTTCGTTTGGCATCGCGCAGGTTCGGTGAGGTGGAATTATTAAAATAATACAACGTAAAACATTATATATATAACTAAACCGGTACAACATTTGACATTACGACTATAATGTCGAATTATTGCAAACTGATGGCCTTGAGGAAATACTGAGACCTATATCCACGATTTCAGGCCAAAAATGACTGATACCGCGCTCGCGCCAATCCCTGTTGAGCAGATCCTGTTGCCCGCCGACCTCGACGGCAGCCAAGGGCGCAATCGTGCCGTTGGTCGTGTCGCTCAGATTGCAGCCACCAATGATCTGCAGGCCATTCACGCCTGGTTGGCGCGTTTCATCGAAACCAAGACAACGTTCGACAACTATCGAAAAGAAGCCGAACGACTCTTGCTGTGGTCGACGCTGCAACTGGGCAAACCCCTCTCCTCCCTGACCCATGAGGATTTCCTGGTCTACCAGCAGTTCCTGCTGGATCCCCAACCCCGGGAAAAATGGGTAGCCGGTGGTGGACGTAAGCATCCCCGGGATGATCCACGCTGGCGGCCATTCTATGGGCCGCTCTCGACGGCCAGTCAGCGCCAGGCGATGATCATCTTGAATGTGATGTTTTCCTGGTTGGTCGATGCCGGCTATCTGGCTGGCAATCCCTTATCTTTATCCCGGCACCGGGCGCGACGTGCCAAACCACGGATCACCCGCTATCTTGATCCTGACCTTTGGCAGGAACTGAAAGTCTTCATTGATAGCATGCCCAGAGAAACCGATCGCCAGCGAGCACACTATTTTCGCGTCCGGTGGCTATTCACCCTCCTCTACTTGGGCGGCCTTCGGATTTCTGAAGTCGCTGAAAACACCATGGGCAGTTTCTTTTGCCGGCGTGACCGTGAGGGCGATGAGCGCTGGTGGCTGGAGGTTCTGGGTAAAGGCGACAAGGAACGTCTGGTGCCAGCGACCACCGAACTGATGGTGGAATTAGCCCGTTATCGGCGTGAGATAGGCATGGCGCCCTACCCTAGCCCCAACGAGGAAACGCCTCTACTGTTGCCGATCGGGAAATCGCGTGAGGCATTGACTCGAGCGGCACTGCATTCGATCGTGAAAAAGGTTTTCGAGGGTGCCGCGGAGCGCTTGCGGCAGCGCGGTGATGCGTATGTGGTTCGAGCGGACTTACTGGAGCGTGCTTCGGCGCACTGGCTGCGCCATACCGCCGGTTCGCATATGGCCGATCAACAGATCGACTTGCGCCTGGTTAGGGATAATCTTGGCCATGAGTCATTGAGTACGACGAGCCAATACCTTCATGTTGATGATGACCGTCGCCACAAAGAAACCGAAGAAAAGCATCGCATACGATGGTAAAGGCGATAGCTGAATCTCGGCCATCCGATGACTTTGTATTCCGCCAATCCTGACTACTACTTCCGCGTCGATGCCCATTATGGCTTGCGCTACATGCGCGAAGACAACCAGTTCCGTTTGGCAATACTGGCAGGACGGAAAGCCCCAATCGCAGCATCGCGCCTTGGTTAGGCTAACCGGCAAGTTGACGAAAGCAAAACACTTAGGGGGGATCACCATGCGCAGAGGCCCGCATCGAACAATGAGATCGGAATCCGATGTTTTCGCCGAACTGGCGGTGCTTTCCACAAGTCCAGGATACGTCCATGCTCTTGCTTACATTTGCCACCAAGACAACTTCATCACGTACGAGAAAGAGATGAAGGTGGCGGATATGCAAAAGCTGTTCACGCACAGTCGATTGATCCGCACCGAAATCACCACACTTATTGGTCTCGTGGTGCAGAAAGAGATCGACTGGCAACTTCCAGAGCCTGCGACCATGCAGGAATACATCGATCGAACCTATCGCCTAATGGATGAATTTCACGCAGCAATAGGGGCATCTCTTTTTCACAGTATAAAGACAATTGGTGACCCATCCACCCCACAGGGCTCGATTTTGCGGGAGCCCATTTTCTATGGCGGCGAGTCGGCTTATTCATTTCAGTACCGCGATTTCTCCGTAGAAAAATACGGCCACGATGAGGTGTGGTTGAGCAGCAAAAAAGGGTTCTCTATCCAGGCTGCCGCCGGAGTCGTTCGTGCCATAGGCGAAATACAGAACACAAAAGTTTTGGCAACCCATAGGGCAATGCTCAAGGCTCCTCCCGCCGACTGGACGATACTTCCTGGTTTTTGTCTATCTGCTGAAGAAGTCGAGTGCATCAGCGGCGTTTCGTTGAAGGAAGTAAAGGCAGTACTAGACGCCTTCACGCTTCAAGACCGGAATACGCACTTTAGCGATGCCAGCGCTTTCAACTCTGTTGCTGCGTCTCCCCTGATCCCTCTCCCAGACGGCCGCGTGTTGCTGCTTCAGTATTACAGCATCGTAGAAGCTTTGTATGAGTCGCCTTTTTACTGGATGGCGGCCGATGATGCCTACAAAGCAACAGCTTTTAAACATCGCGGCGAGTTCACAGAATCGTTTGTTGTTAACCGGTTGACCAAGGTTTTTGGAGCAGAAAACGTTCTGCGCAATGTCGATCTATTTCAAGGAAAAAATAAAGCCGGCGAGATTGATGTTCTGGTTACTTTTGGGGATCGACTGATTGTCGTTCAAGCCAAATCGAAGCGACTCACCTTGGAAGCCAGAAAGGGGAATGATGGTCAGATCAAAGCCGACTTCCAAAAGGCAATCACGGACTCCTATGAACAGGGGCTACTGTGTGCTCGGCACCTCTTGGCCGGTGACTGCGTGTTACGCAGTCCTCAGAATAGCGAGATCAAACTCCCCTGGAAACCCAAAGAGGTTTTTATTTTAAATGTCGTCTCAGACCACTATCCCGCCCTTAGCTTTCAAGCTAGGCAATTCTTGAAACAAGAAGTATCCGAAGGCATCAGGCCTCCTTTCATCATGGACATATTCCTCCTTGATGCGATGACCGAGATGCTGGAAACCCCTCTGCGACTTCTCGGATACATCAATCAGCGTGTACTGCATGCCGACAAATTGCTTATACAGCATGAACTGATTGCCTTATCGTTTCATCTCAAAGAGAACCTGTGGCTCTCCGATGAGCATGACATGGTTCTCCTTGACGACGACATTAGCGCCGACTTGGACCTGGCGATGACCATTCGTCGGGAAGGAATTCCTGGCAACAGAACACCTGACGGGATTCTCACTCGCTTTGCTGGGACAGCATTTGAGCGCCTCATTAGACAGATTGAACAGAGAGGTGATCCCGCTACCATTGAACTCGGATTCCTCTTGCTCACGATTGGCGAGGACACGTGTCGCCATATCGATAACGGAATTCAAGAAGTCATACGACAAGCCAAATTTGATGGAGCGGTCCATGACTTCACTGTTTCCCTAGGAGAGGCACAAGAGGGAATTTGCATCCATTGCAATCCAGGGGAAACAGACGCGGCAGCGAAAAAACTCGCAGCGCATTGCCATCTACGGAAATACACACTAAAAGCGCGGAAATGGTTTGGACTCTGTCTTGATACCGATGAAAGCATCCGAACGGGAGTCGTTCTAGATTACCCATGGCATCAGTCAGACGAAATGGACGCTCAAACTGCAGGCATGCAGCGCAGGCCAGGAATAACCCTAAGTGGATCATCCGCTATGAGAGGAAAGGCAAAAATTGGCCGTAATGATCTCTGTCCGTGTGGTAGTGGCATGAAGTACAAGAAGTGCCATCTGGGAAAGGCAGACTGAGAAACGGTAGTTATGAAGCATGCGAATCGAGTCGGGGTGGATGGCCAACTGGCATTCAATGGCGGCCCATGTTTAGGCCAATGAACACCTTATCCGATAAAGTGTTCGACTAATCACGCTCCCAGCCGTGGCTGGAGCAGATAGCACACACCGGAGGCTGAGTTGCCGATGCGCATGGATTTCACTGAAATTCGAGAACACCGGGGCACCCAGATGGGTGGCTTCGAAGAGCTCTGCTGCCAGCTAGCTGCCTTGGAGGATCCGGCGGAGGGCTCACGGTTCGTTCGGAAAGGACCGGGAGCGGACCAGGGGCTGGAGTGCTACCGCGCGTACGCAGACGGGTACGAGGTTGGCTGGCAGGCCAAGTACTTCATGAATGGGTTCGAATCGCCCCAGGTCGCGGATCTGGCCGAATCCCTGCAGCGTGCGATGGCAGCCCATCCGCAACTTATGACGTTTATCGTTTGCCTGCCCATCGACCTTCGAGACAACCGCTCGGGTAGGAAGCTGAGTGAGGTACAGCTGTACGAAAAGTGGCGAGATAAGAGCATCGCGGCCGCTGTGGCGCAGGGCCGCTCGTTGAAGCTCGAACTTTGGAGCGCGTCAAGCATCCAGGAACGGCTCGGCCGCGACACTCCAGCCTATTCGGGGCGGGCCCGCTACTGGTTCGACACCGTCAGCTTCAGCTCAGCCTGGTTTCGCGAGAAGTTCGAGATCCAGCGCCGCAATCTCGGCGAGCGTTACAGCCCCGAGAGCCATGTCGACTTGCCTATCCGGCAAGCCCTGGAAGCACTCGCGCGGGACCCGGAACTGCTGAACGAGCCAAACGCCTGGGCTGCAGAAATCACGTACCGACTCGACGGGGCGACCCGCAGCTTGGCGCGGGAAGGCTTGACGTCCGCCGCTGATCAGATGAAGCAAGCTTGCGAGCCGCTAATCGATGCCCTCGCGGGTTCACCGGCTGCGCTGGATGCTTATATCCCCTTGGACACTTGGATCCCGCTGTTAGAGGCTGGCGCACAGAGTGTCTCAAGTGCGCTAGCCGAACTTCAAGACAAAGTCGCCGACAAGGACCGTGCTATTGCTCGCCGGGACCTGTTCGATCTGTATTCATCGGTAGACCACGTTCGCCGCGAGCTAGCAAGCACGCGTTGGCGGCTGGCGAACAAGCGGGAACTGCTTATCTCTGGACAGGCTGGCATCGGCAAGTCGCATCTGCTGGCCGACTTCGGAGTAAAGCAGCTCGAACTGACACGCCCCTTCGTCCTGGTCCTGACTGGAACCCTGACCGAGGCCGACCCGTGGGAGCAAATTCGAGCGCAGCTGGACCTGACACAGGTCAGCACCAACGAGTTTCTCGGAGCTTTGGATGCTGCTGCTGAGGCCGCGGGCTACCGAGCGGTGCTTGCAGTTGATGCCCTGAACGAGAGGCATGGGGTTGACCTGTGGGAAACGCGCCTGCAAGGCTTCGTTGCGCACATACAGCGATTTCCGCGCTTGGCCTTGGTCCTGACTGTGCGCGACACGTACCTGCACTACCTCCCGCTGGATGGCATTGAGCACTTGGTTCACCACGGGTTCGCGGGCCGTGCTGGGGCTGCAGCCAAAGCATACCTGGACCGGCGCGGCATTGCGCGGCCCAGCTCGCCAAATCTGGCCCACGAGTTTGAGAACCCCCTGTTCCTGCGGACGTGCTGTAGATACCTGGAGCAGAAGAACCTCAAACAACTGCCCAAGGGTCTGCAAGGAATCACAGCCATTTTCAATTTCTACCTGTCGGCGGTCGCGGAGAAGGTGGAAACGGAGCTGCGCCTTGTTCCCCAGCAGAAGATTGCGCGTAAGGCGCTCGACGGCTTCCTTGATGCTTCCACTGCTGACGGGGACGGTGGCAGTTTGCCACTCGAGACAACGATTGAGCTATTCGAACGCTACCTCAATTCAGGGGGCAGAGTGGAACGTAGCCTTCTGTCGGCGTTCCTCTCCGAAGGCGTGCTTACGCAGGAAATCGAGCGCCACCAAGGCAGAACTGTCGAAACCATCAGGTTTACGTTCGAGCGGCTGTCGGACCACCTGCGAGCCGGACGCCTCATCGCGCAAATCGACCCCGCCGACCTTCAGGGCTCGATCCAACAGCAGCCGCTGATTACCTACTTTGGCCCCCAAGCATCTTGGCGCTTTGCTGGGGTCATCGAGGCGCTTGCGGTCCAGTTTCCCGAGCAGTTCGGGTACGAACTGCTCGATGTGCTGTCCGCAGATGCAATCAAGGATGCATCGTTAGCTGACGCGTTTGTGAGCTCGCTTGCCTGGCGTGCTCCCGAAGCGTTCACGCAGCGGACGGTCGATTGGGTGTACACGCTCTGTAAGTTGACCGGTCAGTCTTCGTATGCGTTGCTGCTGCTGGTTTGCACCGAGCCGGAAAATCAGTTCAATGCCGAATGGCTGCACCTTGACCTCTGGCAGCGTCCTCTGCCTCAAAGGGACGCCGTGTGGTCTATCTTCTTGGCGGAAGACGACTTGAGTGAGGGTGGTACCGTGGAGTCCCTCATCGACTGGGCTTGGCAGGTGGAAGCCGGCGAAGTGGAAGAACAGCGTCTATGGCTGGCGGCCGTCGCGCTGACTTGGTTCCTGTCTGCCAGCAACCGCGCTGTGCGGGATCGGGCTACGAAAGCCCTGGTAAATTTGCTGTCCTCCAACCTTAATGTGGCAGCTGCCCTGCTCGACAAGTTCGTCGACGTCGACGACCCGTATATATCTGAGCGTCTGCTCGCTGCATGTTACGGAGCAGTGATGCAGGGAGTAGACCGTGCCGGATCCGGGGCCGTAGCGTCAGCAGTTTGGGCGAACCACTTCGCCAGGGATCGCACCCCTCCACTTCACCTACCCGCACGCGATTATGCTATTGGTATTCTCCTGTATTCTCAAGCTGCTGGGCACTTGCCCTCGGAGGTGGACATTGAAACCGGAAAGGCCAAGTTCACATCGCCTTGGCCTTTGGAGTCGATAACCGATGACGACCTCAAGGAGTTCCGCAAGAAGGGGTACGGCGACTCCATTTTCTCTTCGACTGAAGAACATGGAGATTTTGGCAATTACACCTTAGGCACTTGGCTGAACGATATCATGAGCCTGCCGCGGGCATTCGCGGGGCTTACCACGCAGCAGCTCTACGAGCGCTGGGAAGCCGACTTCGAGCGTAAGGCTACGGCAGCGCAACTTCAGGCCTACACAAACCTGCTTCGCGCAAGCCTGAACTACCGCCAACGACCCGAGCGTGGTTGGTTCAGCGAGAAGGACAGGGAGGAGTCAGAGAGACTATGGGAAGAGCTGGCGCAGGCAAACATGGCTCTGAAGGACCAACTCCCCCCCGGGATACTCGCTGAGTACAGCGGTTTCGCCGAACAGCACCTGCTTGAAGCGACTAGGATGAACGACGACGACAGGCGCCCACCCGAGTTTGACCACGCGACCGTGAGGCGCTGGATATGTGCTCGTGCGCACTCGATAGGGTGGACTGAGGAGCTCTTCGAGAAGTTTGACGAGGGTCCCCGCATCTCTCGCGAGCGTATGGGCAATCATCGGGTCGAGCGGATAGGAAAGAAGTACCAGTACATAGCGCTTGCGGAGGTCACGGCTCGGCTGACCGACAACCTTGCTGTGTCCTCCTACCACGACGATGGCAAGCTGCGGGCTTTCAAGTACGGCCCCAGTGGCCGCGCCATGAAGAAGGATATTGACCCGTCACTCCTTGTACGCAACACCCAAGAGTCTGGCTGGTCTTCGACTCCAGTCACCTGGTGGACGCCTTCCTCCCCGCGACTGCCGTCCGGCGATACGGACTTGCTCCTTGCCTGGGTTGCGGTAGAGAGTGACCTGTGCAACGGTCCCGAAGAGATTGAAGTGGTCAGCCCTGACGGCCACCGGTGGCTTGTAGTGCACAGTTTTCGCCACTGGAAGGTTCCGGGTCAGAGCAGGCGTAACCACGCAGATGCCTGGTCCCACATCAGGTGCTTGGTCACCCGCCAGGGTGCCGGCCCTGCATTGGCCAAGGAACTGCTGAGCGAGCAACGTGGTGACTCGTCGAGACTGTCGGATGAAGGGCATCTGGAAACCTTCTTGGGGGAGCACGGCTGGCGCGGCGAAAAGACAATTAAGCTATCGAGGAACACTTACATAGGTATTGCCACGCCCTACGCCGGCATCGTCGAGTCCCTTACCGCTGAGGGCAACACCAAGGATAATTCGGTCGAGGAGTCGTTCACGCTCCACCTTCCGTCTGTAGCCGCCATGAAGCTTCTTGATCTTCGCCTTCGCAGCGGAAAGAAGCCGGAATACCTTGACGCTGAAGGTATTCTTCGATGGCAAGACCCCTCCCTTCACACGCGTGGGGCCGGAGCAGGAGTGGTCTCTCGTGACTATTTCCTGGAACACCTCACCCAAGCCGGACTCGAGCCGGTGTGGGTTCTAGCCGGCGAGAAGAACGTGTATGGAGGTCAGAGCTTGGGAGGCAGCAATGGGTTTGGCGGCCGCCTCCATCACACCACCGTGTTCACCGTTGATGGCGGAAGCTTGGCGCCGTTTGGTCAGAGGACTGAAATGCTTCAGCCCAGTAAGGAACAGTTGAAAGCGCTCCATGAGAACCGATAAAACATAGCGGTCATGGCTGGTCGCTACACTCTACAGTGTCTCTAGGATAGACTGGCGAATGGCAACAATGGGGCAGACGGCCGCAGTGACGACTCCTGACCAGAGACGGTCTGCAGCGTTCTTCCGCACGGTGGCTGCTGCAAACCCTAACCGGTCGGCTAGAGAACGGAATCAGCCTAGATGTACGAGCAGCCGCTTTTGAAATTCTCTTTGGCGAGTAGTTGCTTTGGAGCTGGTGAGTGGAAGGAGCGCTCAAGGAAGGGAAAGTTCGCTCTCACACCAGTAAGCTACCACCCAATTCCTAACCAGAACACCAACGGCAGCTTTGCGGCAGTGCAACCAGAGCGTCAATTTCGGCCAGAAGCAGCCGTCCGCGACCGGCTGCTCCGGCGTAGCAGATCTGTTCGAGCTTTTGGCCGGGGCGCCGTGGCTCACACCCGCCGTGCCCCGGAACGCAGAAGCGGCGGCGGGCTAAACGAAAAAGACGCCGCTCTTTAGCGTCTCGCCGAACTCGTCGTACGTGTTGCTCCGGTGAAGCAGGCGCACTTGCCAGAGATAAAACGATCGAACCACGTGTCCTTCGGCGGCCGGGATCTCGCGGTACTTCGTTCCGCGAGAGACCAAGGCCGCACCGCAGGCTCCGCTCAGCGGTCCCGGATGCACCGGACCCCAGCCCGCGTTCCAGTGAGCGTAGTCCGCCACCACTTGTTCATCCACGAGGACCTCGAGCGTGGAGCCCACCTGGCGCACCTCGGTTTGAGCAGCCCCCACTAGCATCGGCACGAATAGTCGAGATGGATAGAGGCTCAATTGCAGGTATCCCATGCGACCAAAGTCCATCCGTCCGGCCAAAGGCAACGACGCAGACCGATCGTCCAGCAACTGATCGATAGGCACCGCTCCCAACCAAGTCTTCTTGTCGAGCGGCGTCGTGGACACGCTTGGCAGCATCGGCATGTCGCGCCAGAAAGAATCGAGATGTGAAGCCAGATCCTGGTCTGCCACTTCGCTGTCGCCGGCCTGCAGCCAGTGCACCAGCGACACCTCCACGCAGCGTCCCATCGTTATCTCGACGGGAGTGCTGAGCGCGATCAGCTCATCGCCGGGTCGCTCGGCCGCGACGCGGTGGACGACTCCTCGCAGGATTCCCTCGATCGAGTTCGCGTCCCCGCTGAAGTCCCCTCGCACAGGCACCCATGCCGGACGTGAAGGCCTCAGCGCGGCCAGCGTTGGATGAATAGGCAACGCCTTAAGCGCGAAATGGCGCACGACACCAGACGGCAGCCCCCACAACCGTTCCGCTACAACCAAGGTGCGCAAGTATGCAGAGATCGCACGAAGGGCGGCGCGGGCAGAGTACGGGCCCACGAAACCTTTGCCCAGCGGTCGCGCAAAGTGCCAGGTGTCGCCCTGCAGGGGAGCCTCGGGATAGGTCGTCCGGTTTTGAGCCCACTCGAACGCCATCTGGCGAATCAGTGGGAGTTTGGTCCGAAGCTCCAGTTTCGTCAGCGTGGTCCGGAAGATCCTGGCCACGTCTCCCCCCTGCACACCATCGAAATCACCGGAGATCTTGAAGTCCTTTGGCGCCGCTTTGAGGTCGGCATCGAGCGCCTGCGCTTCGAAGCCAAGGTTTTCGAGGAACAGGTTGGACAGTAGCGACGTTTTCGGTATGCGGTTCGGCAAATCCGGACTGGGGACGTAGCCGTACTCAGCCGCAGCCATCCAAAAGATGCAGAGCGCCTCGACGACTTCCGCCTCAAGCTTGCGCGAGTGCAGCAGTACCAGGAGCGCGGCCTCGGTCTCTGCCGTCGTCCCAAGGGCGCCCAGTCGTTTTGCCAACTCCTGCATTGTCCACCATCGGGCGGCCGGTGTCGGCCATCCGAGACGAGCGATGAGAATTCGAAGGTCGTCCATCAAGCCCCCGGCACGTCCGCTGCAGCCAGCTCGATTCCCCAGCGCGGGACAGTCAGCGGGAGGGTTCGGGTGTCTTCGAGCACGCAGTCGACCATGACCTGCGCGAACACGACCGCCGCATCGATGCGCCCCTGCTTCGCGTAGAAGTACACCATGGCTTCGCCCGGCGCGAATCGCGGCCGCTCCGGCTCACCGAACATGGCATAGGCCGTTTCGGTCACGAAGTCGTCGCACCGTGTCGGGTAGTACTGGGCCACAAGGTCCAGCCGCGCGAGCGTCTTCTCTTCGCGCTCCATGTAGCCAATCCACCCGCCTCTGTTGATCTGCGCGCTGACGAGGTACTTCCAGGCCGACTTTAGGCCACTCAGCTTGCGTCGGGTGTGGAAGGCGTGGCCGGATAGGTGAAGCAGGTCCCGGCCTCGACCTCGGTCGGACAAGAGCGAAGCATCGAGCGCGTCAAGGAGCCGCTTCCCCTGGCCCTGCCCCTCCCAGTACCGATACCAAGCCAGAAGCACCGCTTCGTCGTCGTAACCACCACCAGAGAGACGATCGAGCAAGGCCTTCAGCTGCTCGGGCTCGAAGGCCGAGACGTCACCATCGAAGGGCTTTCCATCCGTACTGGAGCCTGCGTGTTCCTCGCGATCCAGAACGCCGATGTCCCACCCTCCGTGAGCGTTGAGTACCAGCAGTCGCTCGCCGGCCCCCGCGACGCCCTCATTGGCAAGCCGCTGCAGCACATCGCCAACATCCGGGTGCAGGCCCGTTCGCATCAGCGCATCAAGTGGCCAGCCGGCCTTCACGCCCTGCTCGACGTATGCACTTAGGCTGTTCTCGGCCTGAGACCACTGTCCGGCGTCGACATGCTCCTCGTACTTAACCACCAATGCGGCGGGAGCCAGCTTGGCCAGCAGCGCGTCCGCCTCGGTCAGAGCATGCCGGGTGCCGCTGCCGTCCGTGTAGTCCAGTACCGAGTGAACTTGAGAGGCCAACTGCGCCAACAGTCGTCGTGCATCCTTCGGCGCGGGTTCGACTAGGAAGCCGATCGCGTCAAGGGTGTTGTTCAGGGTCGGGTCCTTGCGATGCGAGAAACCCGTTGCCAGCTCCCAGGTCTGCCGGCAGAGTTCGCGCGCTGGCACCACCAATGTATGGGCGACCGCGATCCCGCACAGTTGCAGCGGCGTCTGCAGATGCACACTGGTCTCCTCGCGGACCTCCACATCGAACAGCGTGCGTTGGGATCGCACGAAAGCCGCTGCGGCCTCATCGGACATCTTCGTCAAGAGTCCAGCGGCGTACTGCTCACGGAAGGACGTGGCGTCGAACCATTTGAAGGCCCCCGCGGTGACCAGCGTCGCTTCCGTCAGATCGACCTCCACGGTATGGCCCAACAGGATGCTGCCGAGTCGAACGTCGCAGGCCACACGATGCAGCGCAGCCCGGAAGTCATCGGCCGCTGATTGCCAGGCGTGGCTCTGTCGGAAATGCCTGAACTCCATTGGGTCTAATATTTCAAAGACCTCGTGAAAGTCTACGAACTCTCCCCGCCACCAGTGATGGGCCACCTGGGCAGCGACGCCGGAGAGCGCGTTCAGGAAGTCTGTGACGTTCTCTCGGTCGGCATAGAGCGGCGCGCGTGCAAAGCTGAACTCGGTCTGCCCTTCCGCGGCCATGCACAGGCTCAAATGCACTGTGCTGAAGAACCAGTGGTGCACCAACCTCGCAAGGGCCAGCTTGCGCTCGCGGTAGTCGAGTCCCAGCCAGTCGACCGGGATCGAAGCGTTTAAGGTCGTCACAGCCCGCCTGTGGGCCGTCTCCACGGCTGCAACAAAGGGCGTTCTGGCGAGTGCGTTGAAGTCGGGGCGCTCGACGATGCTTGCATTAACCTGAGCCGCGGCCCGGAGGCACGCATCGCTGACCACGCGCTTGCGCCGGCCGGTGCCCATCGAAGTCGCGAGCGCCATCAGTTCGTCCAGTTGCCCCTCCGCGGCCATTAGCCGTATGCTCGGCAGCCACCCCTCTGGGTGAGTCTGTGTCACGAGCCGCTTGAGTCCCTCCGGTGTGGTCCCTATCGCGCCCAGGCGCGCAAACGCACCCGCCAGGAACTTGAAAGCATCCAAGCCGTTGCCCGTGGCGTACTCGCTTGAGAACCGACTCGCACCCCGGAAGCGTCGCAGCGCCTCCTCGCCGCATGCCTTGGCCATGACATTATCGCCGCGCGCCCGCAACGCGAGACCCAGCGCCGCCACGAGCTTGATATCCGTCTCGTGCCTGGAAGCAACAGCCTCGCGGATCACCCCATCGTCTGGCGCCAGCATCCAGGTGTAAGAGACCAACCGGGCCATGTCCTCGTCCTGCATCTGATACTGGCTGCCCTCAACCATGCGGGCCTTCAGGTGCTGGAGGCGATAGGCCTGCGCGAACTCAGCCCGGTCCAGCGCCGCGGACACGGCGTCGGTGATCAAGGTGTCGAACAGCGACTGCGGATATCCCTCTTCCAGGCGCAGCAGGATCCAGTCCCGTGTCAGGCCGGCGATCAGCTGGCTTGGATCGCCGAGCTGTGCCTGGACCGTCCAGAGCCAGTTTACCCGCAAAGCGTTTGGTGCCAACGTCTCCAGCCAGCGCGCGACCTCCGGCCTCAGCGCGGCAATGCGATCGACGTAGCCATCGGTCGAGCGCACGTACACGGCCAGGCTCTCGTGGAAGACCTTCAGCCCGGCAGCCGACGAATGCAGCAAATGCTCGACCTTTTCGATCTCGGGCGCCGCCAGCCTCATCTCGGCCGCGACCTCATCGAACGCGGTCCGCGGCCAGAAGAATGGGAAAGCGCACACCAGTCGCAGCACATCCTTCAAGCTAGGCGAAAGACGCTCCCACAGCGATCCGTAGTAGAACTTCGCGTCTTGGCTCAGATCGCCGGCAAGTTGCTCGACGTCCCATCGCGTGACCTTGCCACCTGCAAGCACCAGCGCGGAGGTCGCATAGATGACGTGCAGCGGGTGACCGTTGGTCCTGGCGCGCAGCGCTGCCGCGGCACTCTGCAACTCCTGGTCAGCGATAGCTTGGCGCGCAGCAGAAACCCCTGGGGCTTCGACCGCCTCCGGCTCTGCATGAACATCCGGCTCATCGGGCTCAAAGCCCGTGCTCAGCCGACCGGTCTGCACCGCCTGACGCAAGTACGAAAGGACGGCATCGCCGGACATGGCGGGAAGCGTCTTCCAGTTCGCCTTCGGCGCCGCAACCAACAGATCTGCCGGTAGTTGAGCGTCGTCCACCGGCTGCGTGCCTACGATGAGCACCATGTTCTCAGGACATGGCACCACCTGCGCAAAGAGGTCCTCCAGCGGTTGTTTGTCCTCGGCGTTGATGCGCCAGACGTGGTCGAGACCATCCAAGATCAGAACAAAGGGCTTGTCGAGCGTCTTGTAGTGCACCGCAGTGGCTTCCAAAAGCGCGCGCAGACCACCGGGCGGACGGGGGACGCCGGGATGAAATCGCTCGATTTGCGATCGGATCGACTCCTCGACGACGTAGCTGTGCACGCGGTCCCGGCCGCGCTCAGTTGTGGACAGGAAGTAGTGGTGGCGGACCGTCGGAATGTCTCTGTCGGCGAGTGTGTCGCACAGCGCGCTGAGGTAGGTGCTCTTGCCGCGACCAGGCGGACCGGTCAGAACGATCGCGTTGCCGGCTGAACGCAGCGCGTCTTCGACGAAAGCGTCGTGGAAGTCAGCATCGGGCACCTCATAGCCCTTGGGGACCGCAAAGTCTTCCGGCAGCGGTGCCGGCGGCGTCGCCTGGAGGATCGCGCGAAGGTCTGGCAACGTGATCCAGCCGAATGGCGGCGGAGAGTTCTTCTGAGTCGCCCAGTTCAAGGCGACGTTCTTGAGGACGGCGATGCCCTCCGGCGTGCCATGCGCGCGCAGCCGCGCATTGATCTCGTGCTCGAGGGTCTCGTAGCCCTTGTCGCTGTGCGTGATCTGCAGTCGGCCGAGAAACTCCTCACAGTCCTTCTCACCGCCGAGTTCGGCGATGAGCATCGCGCGCCTCGGTTCAGGAACCTTGGAAAAGTCAATCTTTCCCCCGGCCAGGCAGGCTTCAATCTCGGCATCCGGTCGCCGGTTTGTCAGGAGAGAGAGTTCGCCGGTGCGTGCCGGGTCCAGCAACCTGTACGCATCAAACCACTTCTTGAACATCGACCGGGACCGTTCCGTCTTGCCGGACTTCTCAAGCAGCCAATCCCAGGACAGCGGGTGTGCATTTGGGTTTGGAGTGAACTTGACCTGCTTGAGGTCATACAGCCCGTCCGTGCGTTCGACCACGATGTCGTCCAGACCCTTCGGTGCATCCGCCTCAACGTCACACTCGAACTTGACCTTTGCGTAGCGACTCGGTGAATCCAGCCAGTCGCACAACACCCGCAGCCCTTGCCAGTTCTGATAGATGTAGCCAGCGGCGGTGATCGCCGTGTTCTTGATGTTCTCAGTCATAGTTCGCAGTCCCTTACCCCGCGAGAACTTCCCGCCCAGTCGCTTCTGAGTTGGAAGCGGTCGTTGCCAGGCGAAGCCTCGAACGCCCGCTTCGGCCGAACGACGGAAGTTGGGTGTTCTTCCCTGCCCTACTTCGTTTTGACATTATCGCCCGAATAACCCAATGATCTGGGCGAACAGCAATGGAAGTATTGTGAGGCGCCCACTACGTAACCCAAAGGCGTAGGTCAGTGCGATGCACCTAATCGAGTGAGAACTTCGGCCAGGAGCATTTTTCGTTGCACCATGTTCTCGATCGCTTTCTGGTTTAGCGCAAGCCATTTGTCTAAAGTTAGACAAAGGCCAGAAGGATACGACTCATAGCTCTTGGGCAAAGAAGATCTGGCTTCTATTTGACTATCCGTTGCTTCAGCCATCCCCTTAATGTCTTCTACGTCTATGTCTGGATCATATGCGAATGATCGTTTGATTAAGTTCATTGAACTTTCTGCATCGATGCGGATTGTCTCGCTCAACATAGCCTCAAACCGACCGTCAGCAAATCTCCTATGTGCTTCCCTATCGATCATTTCGAGCCGAGCAATCATGGCGACGAGCGAGGGATCTCCAGCTTGCCCGAGATGTTGCTTATGACTTAAACCAATTGCAAGGAACTGGATCAACTCAAAGAAACTTTCCGGAAGTTCATTGAGAAATTCGGGAAAGTCCTTCTTGAGTGCCTGGCACTCTCCGAAAACACCATAAAAGTGCTCGGCTAGAAGTGAAGCCTGATATTCCCGTATCGGGTTGGATGCACGGTCGCCATCGAGTGCGCTCATTTCACCCAGATTCGGCGGCGTAAGTACTGATATAAATATGTCATTTGTAATATCGTCGAAGGCGCCGATTTCTTCGAATGTTTTCGGCGTGACTTTCATCGGATTTCGGCCGACAAAGTCCTTCGACTTCGCAGCCGCGTATACAGCGGCCACCAGTGCGGAGCAAAAAGTAGCATGACCTCCCGTCGCACCAGCCGAGAAGGCAGGAAGAATTGATGCAATAGCACGCTGCACAGAGTAAGGTCGCCCTAGAAACATTAGCGCTGCATCACTGGCTGCTTTTGCGACTTCCGGATCTCTGTAACGCATTACGCGGACATTTCCCGAGTCGTAGGCAAAGCAGGTTTGGATGCTGATGTTCGAGACTCCATCCCCTACCGCTTCAATAAAAGTCGGTATTCCAGTGCACATCATTACGTGGCTATAGTTCCCGCCAGTTGCGTTCCGTATTGCCAAAGATTGAGCTCTATCGGCTGGACTCCTGGCAAAAATATTGCGGGTTAGCAGGACGTCCCCAGGACGTATTCTTGCGAGCTTGGCCAGCCAGACTCTTTCTGGTGTGGCAACCTTGGATTCATCACCGTTCGGACGAGTATGCATGCGAGTGCGCGACCATTTTTTTAGACATTATCCCCCTAGCGCTCAATCTTCGACGGTGAAATGCACCGAGCCGTATTCAGGGCACCAGTCAAATCTAAGCAAAGTGAGGCGAATGAGCGCCGCCCTATAGCCTCTGGTAACGCCCAATCCCTTTTATTGAAGGATCTGTCTAAGGCGTCCTATTAAAGAGGACGGCTTGCCAAGGCCCTACCCAAAAAATTGCAATAGAATAGAAAGTAGTGAAGTCGGAATTTCTGAAACACAGGCCTTGTAGGGAATGAATTTCCGCAAGTTCGACAAAATGGTCCATGCCTGGTCCTGGCCAGGGGCACTGGGCATACGCAATTACGGGAGCCGGCCCATGTATTTCAATCGTTTCCACAGCATTGCCGCGGTAGTGTTGTCCAGTACGCTGGCGTTCTCTAACGCAGCCAGCGCCGCCGGCCGCACTTCCTGCCCGCCGCTGCTGCAACATACCTTTCCGCGATTGCAAGACGATCAACCGCAGTCGCTTTGCCAGTACACCGGCAAAGTGTTGTTAGTCGTAAATACGGCAAGCTATTGCGGTTTCACGGGCCAATACGCCGGTCTGGAAGCGCTGTATGCACGCCACAAGGACCAGGGTCTGGTGGTGCTCGGTTTTCCTTCCAACGACTTCAAGCAGGAAACCGGCAGCAACCAGCAAATCGGGGCTTTTTGCCAAAATACCTTTGGCGTGAAATTCCCGATGTTTGCCAAGAGCTCGGTCAAGGGGGCGCAGGCGTCGCCCTTTTACCGACAACTGGCCGCTGCCACCGGCAAAGAGCCGGGCTGGAACTTCTATAAGTACCTGATCGGGCGCGACGGCAAGGTGGCGAGCGCTTATTCGAGCATGACCGGCCCAGCAAACAAGGGCTTGCAGCAGGAGATCGACCGACTGCTGGCGCAGCCGGCACCCGCAGGGCAGTGATGGCCGCCCGCCTCGCTCACGGCGGGTAGCAATGTTGGGTATCATGATCTGACCGTCCAGGACTGGACATGAAGAAGACTGCCAACCCATGAGTACCCTTTTCGCTCCCATCGAACTTGGAACGCTGACACTGCCCAACCGTATCGTGATAGCGCCGATGTGCCAGTATTCGGCACAGGACGGCAATGCCACATCCTGGCACCTGATGCACCTGGGCCAGCTGGCGCTTTCCGGCGCCGGCATGCTGATCATCGAGGCTACCGCCGTTGAGGCAGAGGGCCGCATTTCGGCGCAAGATCTCGGCCTGTGGTCAGATGAGAACGAGCAGGCGCTGGCGTCCACGCTGGCGCAAGTGCGCCGGCATTCGGCCATGCCGATTGCAGTGCAGCTGGCGCATGCCGGCCGCAAGGCATCCACTGTTCCACCCTGGCTGGGCGGGCAGCTGCGCCCGTCTGGCGAAGGCGGCTGGCGCACGTGGGCGCCCTCGGCCTTGCCTTTCACTCCCGGCAATGAAGCGCCGCAGGCGCTGGATGCGGCTGGCCTTGTGCGCATTCGCCAGGCCTTTGCTGCGGCCGCGGCGCGCGCGGCCCGTATCGGCATCGATGCCATCGAAGTCCATGGCGCGCATGGATACCTGCTGCACCAGTTCCTTTCGCCGCTTTCTAACCGGCGTGACGATGCCTATGGCGGGTCGCTGGAAAATCGCATGCGTTTTCCCTTGGAAGTATTCGAGGCGGTGCGTGCAGCCTTTCCGGCCGGCCGGCCGGTCGGCATCCGCGTCTCGGCAACCGACTGGGTCGAAGATGGCTGGGATATCGAGCAAACTTTGGCATTTGCCGCCGCTCTGAAAGTGCGCGGCTGCGATTTTCTGGACGTGTCCACCGGCGGGCTGTCGCCACAGCAAAAAATTTCCCTAAGCCCGGGTTACCAGGTGCCGTTCGCGGAAAGATTGAAGCGGGACGTCGGCATGCCGACCATTGCCGTCGGCCTGATTACCGAAGCACGGCATGCCGAGTCCATCGTCGCCAGCGGCCAGGCCGACATGGTGGCGCTGGCGCGCGGCATCCTGTACGACCCGCGCTGGCCTTGGCATGCGGCCGCCGAACTGGGCGCGCAAGTGGATGCGCCGCCGCAGTACTGGCGTTGTCAGCCGCGCGAGCTCAAGGCGCTGTTTCGCGACGCCCGGATCAGCTAGGGTGCGGGCGCCAGCGGCGCGGTTTCACCCTGCAGCAAAAATTCGCAAAAATGACGCGCCGGCGCGTCCGGCAAGAGGTCCTCGCGGCTGATCACGTACAGGTCCTTGTGCAGTGCGCCGCCTTCGAGGGGAATTGCCCGCAGACTGCCATCGCGGTTTTCATCGGTCACGGCGGCCGCCATCACGAGCGAGATGCCGAGTCCGGCCCGCACCGCATGCTTGACCGCTTCGGTGCTGCCAAGTTGCATGGCGATCCCGATGTTGCGCGCATCGTCGCCGAAATAGGACTGCAGCAGCCGCCCTGTGCCGCTGCCGGCTTCGCCGCCCAGTAGCGCCTGCCCGCACAGCCAGTTGCGTGGAATGCTGGTGCACCCGGCCCAGGGATGGTCGGGCGGCACGATGACCTGCAATTCCTCGCGATGCCAGACGGTGGCGGTAAAGCCGGGGCGTGGATCCCACCATTCCATGATGGCGACGTCGATCTCGAAATTCTGCAGTTGCTCGGCGATGCGGTTGTTGCTGCCAATAGCTATCTGGAGCTTGTGCGCAACGCGGTCGCGGTAGGCGCGCAGACGCGGCTGCAGCAAGTAGATGCCGGTATTGGAACTGGCGCCGATGCTGAGGACTGTCTTGTCGAACAAGGCTTGCGCGCGGGCGCCGGCGCGTACCAGATGTTTAGCGTAGGGCAGGAATGAAGTGCCTTCCGGCGTCAGTGTGCAGCCGGCATTGCTGCGCTGGATCAGCGCCACCTTGAGCGATTGCTCGAGCCGCTTGATATGTTGCGTGACGGCCGGTTGCGACTGGCCAGTCTGCCTGGCCGCCTCGCGGAATCCCCCCTGATTTGCGACCGCAAGGAATGTGGCGACGCACTCCAGGTTGATCATGTCGCCGTCTTCCTGCCGGGACGGTTGATGGCGCCGGCAGGCGCCTCGCCATTGAGCGCCTGGATAATGTTGCAGGCGGCCTGACGTTCGATCTCCAGGCGCACTTCGGCAACGGCCGAACCGAGGTGCGGCGTGAAAAAAGTTTGTGCAGGATTGTCCAGCAAGGCTTGCGGAATGGCGCGCGGCCGGTCTGGCCGTGCCCATTCTTCCAGCTCGAACACGTCGGCGGCATAGCCGGCAAGGCGGCCGCTGGCGAGCGCTGCAACGACTGCGGCTTCATCGACCACCGAGCCGCGGCAGGCATTCACCAGGTAGCTTCCCGGACGCATCCTGGCGAGCGTGTCAGCATTGATCAGGTGCAGGGTCTCCGGCGTCATCGGCAGCATCGGCACGATGAAATCGCTGGCGGCCAGCAATTCATCGAGTTCGACTTGGCGCGCATTCCATTGCGCAGACTGTTCGGTCGGCAGGGCAACGTGGTCGCAATACAGAATCTGCATGTCGAAGCCAGCCAGCCGCTGTGCGATGGCGCGGCCGACCGCACCCATGCCGATGATGCCGATCGTACGCCCGGTGAGCCCCGTGCCGTACAGCTGCGGGAGCCACCCCTGAAAGCCGCTGCTGCGGATCTGGCGGTCACCTTCCAGCATGCGGCGTGTTAACCCGAGCAGCAGGCCGATGGTCAGTTCCGCGGTCGGGATGGTCAGCAGGTCGGGCACGATGGAAAACCAGATGCCGCGGCGGGTGCAGGCGGCGACGTCGAAGTTGTCATAACCCTTGAGCGCCGCGCCGACGATTTTCAGTTGCGGGCAGGCTTGCAGGAAGGCGTCGTCGATACTGTCGGGCATGAAGACCATGATGGCTTGCGCATCGCGCGCGCGCGCCAGCACTTCTTCGCGCGGCAGGGTGTCGCGCGAAGTATTGGGAATGACTTCGGCAACGCCTTGCAGCAGTTCGATGATTTCCGGATGCACCCAGTGGGTGAGCACGACTTTGGGTTTCATGTAACGATTTCCGTAAATGATTTACTTGAAGGTGCGGCGCAGGAAGGCGCTCAGGGCGTCGACCAGGCTCACCATGACGAGGATGACGATCAGGATTGCCGAGACATCCGTGTATTGCATGATGCGCAGCGATCCCATCAGTTCGAAGCCGATGCCGCCGGCGCCGACCATGCCCATGACCGTCGAGGCGCGGAAGTTGTATTCCCAGCGGTAGATCGCTGTATCGGCCATCTGCGGCAAGACTTGCGGCAGGATGCCGTGGAAGATCACCTGCAGCGGGCTGCAACCGGCGGCGCGCGCGGCTTCCACCGGCGCGCGGTCGGCATGTTCGATGGCTTCGGCAAAGAACTTGCCGACCATGCCCACCGAATGCAGGCCAAGCGCCAGCACGCCCGGCAGCGCGCCGAAGCCGACTGCAGCGACGAACACGATGCCCATGATGAGTTCAGGGATCGAGCGCAAGCCGTTCAGCAGGCCCCGGGCGCATTGGTAGACCAGCGGATGCGGCGTGGTATTGCGCGCTGCCAGCACCGCCAGTGGCAGCGACAGCAGCACCGCAACCGCCGTGCCGGCCACGCTCATGGCCAGGGTGTCGAGCAGTGGCTTGACCCAGGAGCCGGCCTGGCTGAAGTTCGGCGGAAACATCTCGCCGACCAGTGACGCCAGGCTGGGGATCCCTTCGCCCAGGCGTTCGGCGTCGAACAGGCCAACGTAATACCAGCAAGCGATGACGATTGCCAGCACGGTGGCCAGGGAGACCATCGAGCGGTTCCAGGCGCGCTGCCGGCGGTCCAGCAGCAGTGCGAATTGAGCGTGCATGAAGACTCCTGATTGCTTGTGCGATGTGTGCCTAGAACTTGGACAGATCCAGCTTGAGCAGCGTGCCGAGATTGCGCACGACATCGTATTCCTTGTCGCTGATCGGGCCGAAGCCGTCGGCTTTGAATGGCTTCAGCACGGCCGGGTCATTCAGGCCCAGGAAAGCGGCGCGGATCTTTTCCTTCAGCGCGGCATTCAGGTTGGAGCGCATGGTCCACGGGTACTGCGGAAAGGGCTTGGATTCGACCAGCACCTTGACCTTGTTGGCGTCGATGATGCCGCGCTGGACCAGCGATTCGAAAATCGGCTTGGACAGGCCGCCCGCCTGCGCGTGGCCATTCTGCACGGCGATGGCGACGGCGTCATGGGCGCCGACGAAGTGTTCCTGGTAATTCTCGCCGGCTTTCAAGCCATTTTCCGCCAGCATCGATTTCGGGATCAGGTGGCTGGAGGTCGAGGCCTTGTCGCCATAAGCAACGTTCTTTTTTGCGATGTCGGCAATGCCGTTGATGCCGGCGCCGGTATTGATGACCAGGACCGACTGGTAAGTGGTGCTGCCTTTTTGCTTGATCGCGGCGAAGGCTTCGATTTCGCTCTTCTGCCGGGCCAGCACATAGGACAGCGGGCCGAAGTAAGCCAGATCCAGGCGGCCATGGCGCATCGCCTCGATCATCGAGGAGTAATCGGTGGTGACGATCAGTTCAATCTTCTTGCCCAGCGTTTTTTCCAGATACTCTTCCAGCGGCTTGTTGTTCTTGATGACGGTCGAGGCATTTTCATCCGGCAGCAGGGCCACTTTCAGGGTGTCCGGATCCGGATTGGGCGCAGCATGCGCGACGGCGCCCAGAAGGGCAAGCGAGGCCAGGCTAATGGCGGCAAACAGTTTCTTCATAATGCTTCCTTTGCGGTTGCGATGGGAAAGGGAGAACGGACGGTGGCAGCGACGTCTGCCGGCGGCGTGCCCGCCGCCTTGTGCTCGTACAGGGCGGCGGCTTGCGCCGGTGTCAGGGCATCCGGTGTGGCGTCGAACACGAGACGTCCGTGTGCCAGGCCAACGATGCGGTCAGCATACTTGCGGGCAAGTTCGACCTGGTGCAGGCTGATGACCGCCGAGATGCCGTCTTCCTTGCAGATACGGTGCAGCAGCGACAGGACTTTGTCGGCGCTGACGGGATCGAGGCTGGCCACCGGTTCGTCGGCAAGAATCAGGCGTGGTCGCTGCGCCAGGGCGCGGGCGATGCCGACGCGTTGCTGCTGGCCGCCGCTTAACTGGTCCACCCGCGTCAGCGCCTTGTCCAGCAAGCCGACACGCTCCAGGCATTGCAACGCAAATTCCTGTTCGGCGCGCGGCAACGGAAACAGGCTGCGCAGGGTCGAGTGGTAACCGAGACGTCCCATGAGCACGTTTTGCAGGGCCGGGAGGCGGCCGATCAGTTGATGCTGCTGGAAAATCATGCCTGTCTGACGGCGGTGCATCTGCAGCGTCTTGCGGTCCTGGAGGGGGCCGTGTCCGTCGACGCGGACCTCGCCGGCATGCGGGGTGTGCATCAGGTTCAGGCAGCGCAGGAGGGTTGATTTGCCGGCACCGGAGGCGCCCAGCAAAACGGTAAACTGGCCCTGGCAGAAGTCCAGGGTGGTTGGATGCAGGGCAACAAGATTGCCGAATTGCACCGATACTTTGTGCAGATGAATCATGGCGAGTCCTTCGTTGGTTTCGCAATCAAACTGCGATGACGATTACAAAATCGAATTGCCAGGCCATGGTAGGGGGGCTGTGTTACCTGCGCGTGACGAACCGATGAAGAATCTGTGACATCGCCACCGGCGGCACCATTTTTATTGGGGTAAGCGGATTAAATGGTTGATCTTACCTTTGCATGAGAGTGAGACAGACCGGCATCTCATCGGATTATCTGGTTGATGCTTCACCTACTGCTGGTGCATGTTTCCTTCGCTAATTCCAGCAAGAACCCCACACGCCTCAACTTCCCGGTCATCGTTGCAACTCGCTCTCAGTGAAACGAGTTGTTTCTCAAGCGCTTGCAGAGCGGTTATCTGCGACCGCACATGAGAGATGTGATCATCGAGCAAGGCGTTGACGGCGGTACAAGGCTGATGAGGGTCGTCCTGATAGCTCTGTAGTTCGTGAATCTCAGCCAGTGACAGGCCCAGGATTCTGCAGCGACGGATGAAGGCCAGCCAAGCACGAGAAACACGAGAAGCATGAGAAGACCGAAGGCAAGCCAGAGGTGAAGCCGGAAGCCAAGCCGGCACCTCAAGCCCCGGTTGCCAAGTGAGTCTTGCTGTCTGGTAATACCGTAATCTCGTAGTCCCGCAGAACCCCTCGGCGTCCAAAACCGAGGGGTTTTGTTATTCTGCCGGGCATGTGTGCCCACTATGATCCGCAGACCGATCCTGCCCAGCTGAAAGCCTATTTCGGCGTTCACGACCTGCCACTCGGCCTGAAACCCAGCCTGTGGCCCGGGTATCACGGCCCTTTCCTGCGCAAACATGAGTTTGCCGATGTCGGCGACGAAGCGGTTCCGTTCCGGGAATTACTGGTCGGCTCGTTCGGTCTGATTCCTCACTGGGCAAAAGATACGACGATTGCCCGCAACACCTACAACGCACGCTCGGAAACGGTGCATGAGAAACCGTCGTACCGGGATGCCTGGCGTCTGGCTCGGCACTGCATCATTCCGGCCGAAGCGTTCTATGAACCCGACTGGCGCACTGGCCGTGCAGTGCCAACCCGGATTTCCCGCGCCGATGGCAAACCGATGGGGATTGCCGGGCTGTGGTCGATCTGGAAGAACCCGGGTGGCGAAACGACCTACAGCTACACGATGCTGACGATCAATGCAGACCAGCATCCACTCATGCGCCAGTTTCATAAACCTGACGATGAAAAGCGGTCCATCGTGATCCTGCATGAGCAGGACTACGATGGCTGGCTCCAGGCATCAGTGTCAGATAGCCGACGTTTCCTCTACGCCTATCCGGCTGACAACCTCGTCGCCGAAAACCCGCAGCAGCCCCTGCTTTGATAAAGATCGTTTATCCCCGAAATCTGTGGATAAGCTTGTGGGTTCGAGCTTAGGACGAGTCCTAACTGATTGACGGGAATATGCTTTCGATAAGCCGCACAATAATTAGGCAATTTGCCCTCGCTCTGTTGATGACTGGCATCCAGGCCGCGCATGCGGAAGGCCGATTTCATAGACCGTTTGAAGTCACTGGCAGCGTGCTGATGAACCCTGATGGGGATACCCTCAAACTCATGACTGACGAACGAGGTCTAATCAACATTCGTCTATCCGGTGCCGACACGCCGGAAACGGGTCAGGCGTATTGGAGATCGGCGAGGAATTACCTTCGATCCCTCGTTGCGGGTCAGAAAACCACGGCTTGGTGCTACAAGGAGGATCGCTTCTATCGGCAGGTGTGCCATGTACGGGTCGGAAATCGGGATGTCGGACAGGCAATGATTGAAGCGGGGTATGCCTGGTACGCATTTCAGTTTTCCCCAGAGCTTACGCGAGAGCAGCGCCTGGGTTATCCAGAAGCTGAACGACAGGCGAAAGCTGGACGGATTGGGATTTGGCAGGAGCCGAATCCGATGGCACCTTGGGAGTGTCGCAGGCTGAAAAGAACGGGAAAGGGACAGCTTTGTCGTTAGATGGTGGCGGGAGTTCGGCCTTTGCTGCCATTGCCAGATCACTCGATATCGGTCAGCAGTCAGGCAGTAAGCTGCCGTTGGCGCCTACATCACGGTGACCGGCTGCTTTCTACTCCGGCGAATACGTGCTCCCGACCCTTTGCCGCCGCCCAATCCTTCAACAGTTCAACGGCAGGTATATGTTCCGAGCGGTCGCCCAGTACAGCCTCTCATGGACTGCAGCTCGGCCAAAGCCTGTTATGACGACAGGACAGCTAATTGGTCACCACTGCTCCATTTGTTTGCTCGTACAAATGGTCGGCTAGTTCTGCAATTAGATTGCTCCGCGCAAGCCTGTCCCGCCATTTCGAGGGAATCTCGGACCCCCCGTAATAGGCCCCTGCCAATTGCCCACAAATGGCGGCTGTCGTGTCGGCATCGTGCCCTAGATTCACAGCAGCCAGTACCGCCCCCGTAAATGATGAAGTTCTGAAGAAACACCACAATGCAGCTTCTAGGCTTTCTACAACATATCCAGACCCTTTGATTTGTGACACATCCTTGTCTTGATAGCTTCCAGCTGCAATAGCGGCAATGGCTCCTGATTGGAACGTGTTGAGTCCATGTCCGAGGAGGATGCCTTCTTTCGTTGCTCCTGAAAGAGCGGAATGCAGCATTGCCCCTAACAGGCTGCTTGGGCGGTGTCCCGCGGAGTGGTGTAAGAGCGGAAGGTGTTGAGTTTGCCGTGGTGGCCCTGCAGGGCCACCACGGCGGGCGCAATCAGGAGGTCATCGGAGAACTCCGGTAAGGTTGGGTTTGCGAATCTCAATCTCTACTGAGGAGTAAACCGATGACCCAAGACAGAATGCAACTTTCCGAGCTGCTTGAAAAGGCCGGCGCCGACGATATCGTGCGCGAGATGATCGGCTTTGTGGCCCAGCGCCTGATGGAGCTGGATGTCGAGAACCGCTGCGGCGCCAGCCATGGCGAGCGTTCCGAGGCGCGAACCAATTCCCGAAACGGCTTTCGGGATCGCGCGTGGGATACCCGCGCCGGCACGGTGGCGCTGCGCATCCCTAAGCTGCGCTCCGGCAGCTACTTCCCGCCCTTCCTGGAACCACGGCGGACCGCCGAAAAGGCGCTGGCGGCCGTTATCCAGGAGGCCTACGTGCAGGGCATCTCGACGCGTTCGGTCGATGATCTGGTCCAGGCTATGGGCATGAGCGGCATCTCCAAGAGCCAGGTCTCTCGCCTCTGCGCCGAGATCGACGAGCGGGTGCAGACCTTCCTTGCCCGTCCCATCGAAGGCGACTGGCCCTATCTGTGGATTGACGCCACCTACCTCAAGGTACGTCAGGCCGGAAGAATCGTTTCCGTCGCCGCCATAATCGCCATCGGCGCTAACAGCGATGGCCGACGCGAAGTGCTTGGGCTGCAGGTCGGCGCCTCTGAAGCCGAACCCTTCTGGACTGAATTCCTGCGCAGCCTGTCGCGTCGCGGCCTGCGCGGCGTCAAGCTGGTGATCTCGGACGCCCACGAGGGCCTGAAAGCTGCTGTACGCAAGGTGATCTCTGCAACCTGGCAGCGTTGCCGGGTACATTTCATGCGCAATGTCCTGGTTCATGCGCCGACCAACCAGCGTCGCATGGTGTCTGCCCTGATCGCCACCATCTTTGCCCATGAGACAGAAGCTGCGGCACGGGACCAGTGGCGAACCGTCGCTGACCAACTCCGTGAGCGCCTGCCAAAGATCGCCCGGCTGATGGATGATGCCGAGGACGATGTGCTCGCACACATGGGCTTTCCTCGCGAGCACCGGAGCAAGATCCACAGCACCAATCCGATTGAGCGGCTCAATGCCGAAATCAAGCGCCGTACCGACGTCGTCGGCATCTTTCCCAACGAAGCGGCCATCTACCGCCTGGTCGGCGCCCTATTGCTTGAACAGAACGACGAGTGGGCCATGCAGCGACGTTACATGACCCTGGAAACCTTGGCCGAGGTCGGCGACAATCCCGCCGTCAGCTTGTCCGCCGTGACCCTCTGACTGGCAATCCAACCTCACCGGAATCCATGACTTCCTGATTGCCTCTTACACCACGAACGGGGACACGATCGGCTGCTTGCCTCGATGCATTCCAATGCACCGTGGGTCGTTCTGGAGCTTTCAGCTGACATTGCAATGGCTTGCTGCCGATCGCTGAAGAAAAACATCGGTACTGGCGCCAATCGCATCAGGCATCCATTGCCCGCAGTATCTGGCTCAGTTGATCCGCTAAACGGCTCACCCGAATGTCTGAACCGGTTCAATGCTGTCTTTACGGTTAGTCCTATATCGAAACAACTTCCGTTGCTACTCATGTAACCTTCGCGCATCCAGCGGACATAGCGGGTCATCTGGTCATGTGCATCAAAACCCTGGTTTTCGAGAAGGCTGGCGGTCAAACACAATGCCATCGACGTATCGTCTGTCCATTCACCAGCGTTAAGCTTGAATGGACCACCTCCTACCATATCCGTTACCAATTCGAAGGTGCCACGGCGCTTGAATTCAACAGTTGTCCCGACTGCATCGCCACAGGCCAATCCAAGCAGAGATCCCTTGAAGCGATCACGAGTTGTGATAAATCTCATCGCTGTCATCCAACTTCCGATTCAAGTTCGCGCCTCAAATACGCACCTAACTGGCCCCCTGCGAAACAGCTGGCATCGCTGAGCATGGCAGCCTTGACTCCATTCCACGTGCTGTTTCCAACGGTATGCGTTGCGAAGAAGGATTTGAGGTCTTGCACTATGAAAGGGGCCCATACAGCAAATTGCCTGTTGATTTCCGTGTGCTCGATGCTATGGCTTTGCAGAATCTCGTTTGAGAACAACTCATAGGGGTTAGCCATCATTAATGTTCGTGCGAATCCAACGGTTCGATCCGCCTTGGGGTATAGCGTTAGTGCCTGAAACGCTAGGTAATCTGACTTCCGATGCGAATACATGACTTGGTCGATTAGGATCAGAGAGAACAGCGCGCAAAGGAAATTAACGTGGTTTGATGTCGGGATGCCGGCTAAGTGATCTCTGAATCCATTGGCCGGATTGGCAACCAGATCGAATGTAGAGAAATGCAGGTCCGATTGTTTCGCAAAACTGGAGGGGTTGCATTTCGAGCGAACCCTCGATACCGATCCATTGCTATCGAGCGAGTTCCAGAACTGATAAAAGTGCTCGCGGAAAGGCCCACAGTAGTATTCGCTCGGGGTCATCGCTTTTCGCCAGAAAACACGGCCACGCCAGAACACTGACTGTTCGATTCAGCCTGCTGGCGGCAAACATGATCGTGTCCCCGTTCGTGGTGTAAGAGGCAATCAGGAAGTCATGGATTCCGGTGAGGTTGGATTGCCAGTCAGAGGGTCACGGCGGACAAGCTGACGGCGGGATTGTCGCCGACCTCGGCCAAGGTTTCCAGGGTCATGTAACGTCGCTGCATGGCCCACTCGTCGTTCTGTTCAAGCAATAGGGCGCCGACCAGGCGGTAGATGGCCGCTTCGTTGGGAAAGATGCCGACGACGTCGGTACGGCGCTTGATTTCGGCATTGAGCCGCTCAATCGGATTGGTGCTGTGGATCTTGCTCCGGTGCTCGCGAGGAAAGCCCATGTGTGCGAGCACATCGTCCTCGGCATCATCCATCAGCCGGGCGATCTTTGGCAGGCGCTCACGGAGTTGGTCAGCGACGGTTCGCCACTGGTCCCGTGCCGCAGCTTCTGTCTCATGGGCAAAGATGGTGGCGATCAGGGCAGACACCATGCGACGCTGGTTGGTCGGCGCATGAACCAGGACATTGCGCATGAAATGTACCCGGCAACGCTGCCAGGTTGCAGAGATCACCTTGCGTACAGCAGCTTTCAGGCCCTCGTGGGCGTCCGAGATCACCAGCTTGACGCCGCGCAGGCCGCGACGCGACAGGCTGCGCAGGAATTCAGTCCAGAAGGGTTCGGCTTCAGAGGCGCCGACCTGCAGCCCAAGCACTTCGCGTCGGCCATCGCTGTTAGCGCCGATGGCGATTATGGCGGCGACGGAAACGATTCTTCCGGCCTGACGTACCTTGAGGTAGGTGGCGTCAATCCACAGATAGGGCCAGTCGCCTTCGATGGGACGGGCAAGGAAGGTCTGCACCCGCTCGTCGATCTCGGCGCAGAGGCGAGAGACCTGGCTCTTGGAGATGCCGCTCATGCCCATAGCCTGGACCAGATCATCGACCGAACGCGTCGAGATGCCCTGCACGTAGGCCTCCTGGATAACGGCCGCCAGCGCCTTTTCGGCGGTCCGCCGTGGTTCCAGGAAGGGCGGGAAGTAGCTGCCGGAGCGCAGCTTAGGGATGCGCAGCGCCACCGTGCCGGCGCGGGTATCCCACGCGCGATCCCGAAAGCCGTTTCGGGAATTGGTTCGCGCCTCGGAACGCTCGCCATGGCTGGCGCCGCAGCGGTTCTCGACATCCAGCTCCATCAGGCGCTGGGCCACAAAGCCGATCATCTCGCGCACGATATCGTCGGCGCCGGCCTTTTCAAGCAGCTCGGAAAGTTGCATTCTGTCTTGGGTCATCGGTTTACTCCTCAGTAGAGATTGAGATTCGCAAACCCAACCTTACCGGAGTTCTCCGATGACCTCCTGATTGCGCCCGCCGTGGTGGCCCTGCAGGGCCACCACGGCAAACTCAACACCTTCCGCTCTTACACCACTCCGCGGGACACCGCCGCAAACATCAATTGCTTTGCGCAGGAAAGGCAGCGCCAGTTCGCTGCTAATCCACGCATTCCAGGCCTCTTCGTCTTCCTTGGAAAGCTGTCCGGGCAGAGGAAACTCGTTGAGCCATTCGCCACGCCATTGAAATTTCCCCTCTGGCTGGCGGTAGAGGACATAAAGGTATTGTTTCACCTCGTCGATGGCCTCAGGAACCGGAGCATGAACCCAGTCTTCCAATATTGCGGTAATGCCGTCGTAAGGTGGCGGGGTGATGGAGATATCTGGCCGCTTGTACCAAAAACGGCCCGCTGGACATTTAAACCAATCTGGGCCAACCGATTTTGGGATGGCCTGGTGGCCGATTCCAATCGTCAATCCGCTGGGCAAGATGGGCATAGGGTGCTTCCTTCTACCGATTCAGCCGTTGAAAGCAATTTGGTTCGGTGCTCTGGTTCTGAAATTTCGAAATCCAGTTCGCCACGCAGGCGAAGGCTTTCCAATATCGCCTCCTGCTCTTCACGCGTTGGCATGTACTCAACCACCGTCGCGCCAGCCACGAAGTCTTCGATACATTTCTCAAAGACGGCCGATAGACCGAGCTTGGATACGCATCGAATGCAACTCAGTTTCTGTGAAAGGCTAGTACAACCCTCGAAATACCACCCGCTAAAAATTGGGTAGGGACTTTCCATCCATGACGGATCGCTTGAAATATAGGAATTACCGTCATTGCGACGAGTGTATCGCTCGAATGTACCGAATACCTTGTCCTCAACTCCAAGGGCGAGGAGTTTGATCACATAGGCAAGACGAGCTGTTTGCGAATTAATCTTGGCAACACCTTCCTGAATGCCCTTGTGGCGATCAGGCGGAGCTGTTCGCTCCCAACGCAGCATCAGCGACAAGTAGAGAATCTCAACGGAATTGGTCAGATGTGTTCGCATGGATTATGACCCCTTTCGAAAAGTCTTGATCATTTGCCAAGACGCACTACCTGGCTTCTTGCATTCCCAGAAAATCCATCCATTTACAGAAGTATTTGTAAGATCTGACGCGGCTGAAGAAGGTGTTTCATATCGTTTGCCGTTGACCACCAAGGCACCAGTTTCAACGCGACCAAGAATTACCCGGCCTTTGTGTGTTGCTCGGAACTCTGTGCCAGAGGGAAAGACTACGTCTTTGACGACCCATGCGCCGGGCCCTTCAAATTGTGTAGGTTTGACAGGTGTTAGATCTTGTTGTTTGGTGATTAATGGGGCCGCCTCGGTATTTTGAGGTGACTGAGGCATGTTAAGCAGGCGCCGGATTACATCGTTGTAACTAACCGTTTCCGTCTCGCGCAAGGTCGTTAATTTCTTGAATACGTCGAAGTCAATTTCAATGGTGTACATGTGAACCTCCGTTAATCTATGGAGCACTATAGTGCTGTAGCACTCTACTGTCAACCGTCGGTTCTGAAGAAAATCCCCTTGCAATATGTGTCCCTGATCAGCTGCTATGCGACGGATTGCGACCGATACCATCTAGCAACTGAAAATTGCCAATGGCGAATTCTCACGGGGCGGGTATCTGGCAGGTTTCTGACAGCAGCAGTCGTTCAACTGACAGCTTTTCTGAAGTGCCGAACGGCGGGTCCTGGCCGATTGCACGAATACAACATGATGCCAGAAAGCGGCCGCCCGGGTTGTGCCCCCGTGCAGCCGCAAGGTGCCGGCTAGATTTCAGTCTGCTCCGAAATCTCCAGCGCATCGTCCACCTCAATGCCGAGGTAACGAACGGTGCTTTCCAGCTTGGAATGACCAAGTAGCAGCTGAACGGCCCGCAGATTCTTCGTGCGCTTGTAGATCAGCGTTGCCTTGGTTCTCCGCATGGAATGCGTCCCATAGGCCGACGAGTCCAGGCCGGCAGCCTCGGCCCAGTGATGCACGATCCGCGCATATTGGCGTGTCGAGACATGGGGTGACCTCGCCACCCTGCTCGGGAACAGAAACTGATCGCTTCGCAGGTGAGATTTTTCCAGCCAGGCGGACACTGCCACCCTCGTCGGTTCCGTCAGCTCGAACTGCACGGGCCGCTGCGTTTTCCTCTGGATAACCATGGCGCGGGAAAGCACCTGGTTTCCGTGGGTGATGTCGCGAACCCGCAGACTGACGAGATCGCAGCCCCGTAGCTTGCTGTCAATGGCCAGGTTGAACATGGCGAGGTCGCGGACCGCATGGGCATTCTGGAGGTAGATGCGGATGGCCCAGATGTCCTTGGGCTTGAGCGGTGGCTTCTGGCCGACGAGCTTTCCCTTGTTCCAGGCTTCGCGTTTGTTGATGGTTTCCATCTTTGACTCCTTGGTTGTTGATCGGAGTCTGATTTTTCATCCAAAGATGACGGGGGCTACCCGAAAAAACAACAGTACTGATCCGCGTCGACGACAGCCAGAAATTCATCAATCGACTTCACAGTTGCGGCAGGCTCGTAACCATGCCACTTCAGGTCAGAGCGTTTCCAAAACACCTTCCACAGATTTTGAGTTCGTACGTAGGTCGCCTTGGCGAATGGGCGCTCACGAGTGATCGCCGGATTGTCCCACTGCGGGCGAATCTCGAATATCTCAACGCTCTGGTCAGTCAGCCGATAGCCAATGTCGAGTTCCGGGCGTATGTGCGGTGGCGGGCGGCGCTTGGCCATGAACGCTACCATGGCATTTTCGATACGCTTCCTGTCGAGGTCGTTGAATGCCATGAGCTATGAACTGCCAGTTTGAGGGATCTCTGCCTCGACTGTAGTCATTGGCAACTTGAGCAACGCCTTCCCCAGAGTGTCAGCCATGTAATCCCAGATGCCGTACCCCATCTGTGCGTCGTCCCGAATATTCGTCAGTCGTTCGATGGTGTCTTCGAGCAAGGGTTCATCCAGGGCCGACAATACAATGCATGCCTCGCTGTACTGGAGCGCAAGCGCGTCGAGGTAGCCAACATCACCGTATCCGTAGTCCATGGAGAACTTGACTGCAGTTTCGCACCAGAACAGCCGCAGTTCCAGAATACCCAGCGGATCGCCGACGGCCTTGTTGTACTCTGATATCGCCTTTTTAGCCGCCGCTACCGAAATGTTGGCATTGCGCTTGCGGCTGATATCCGGGGCTAGCGCTGCCTGGATGCGTTGCTTGTAGGCTTCGAGTGGGTTCTCACCCAAGCCGAAACGGGCATGAAGAAAGGTCTGGTTGTCCTTGTGGAAGACATAAAGGTTGGCAACCAGTTGTTGCAACCCCGCCCTGTCGAAGTCAGCGAGCTTGCTCTTGACGTCGGACCAGGTGACCTTGCTCTTAGGGCGCTTTGTGCGTTCGGTCATACACGGGTTTGGTTTGCTTGTTCTGCGAATCCGCCATTATCCTGAGACTGGCTATCCGAGACAATCCAGAAGAAATCGCCCCCCCGCAGACACTATCCGGACATGATCTATGGGCATCAGGCCAACGGTAGCTTTGTGGCACACTGCCCGTACTGGCGCAATCGGCCAGAAGCGGCCCAAGGGCTAACTGGAGCCAACGTCTGCAACGAACCTATTGCCGCCGTTGGCGTGATGGCGTCACTGTTTCGGTAACCCAGACCGTGCCTTTCTTCGCTTCAGCCATCAGTTGGCTCAGCCCGTTGATTTGGGCAATCTGGGGCTTGGGTGCACTGGTCTTGTTCATCTTTGCAATCGCCGGACACTGGCTGGTCGGATCATTCAGCAAGACGCCCCGGCCCTGAGTCACTGGACTGAGTTAACCTCAACGCCCGCCAGGTATCGCGAAACACCGCCTGTTCGACTTTCAATCGCAAGTCACTCGGACAGGCTACCCTGACCACGAGCATCAGTTTGTCGGGGTCGGAAAAGTCCCACAGCACCTTGTTGCGACCTGACGGAAAGGCGATGAAGCTTTCGACCGAAATCCTGCGGAAATGGGCTTGGGCATCTGCCTGCCAGGCCTGGGTCGCCTGATCGGCGGCCGCCAATGCAGCAGCCTCGACTTTGTCGAGATCATGCATTGCTTCCTGAGGAATGGGCATGCGGAAGAGATGCAACACATATTCCCCGGTCAGGGAGGTGTTCTTCAACGGTGTCGTCAGCAACAAACCATTGGGAAACTCTGCCACCTTTCCTGTCTGTTGCCCGCCATAGCCCAGTTCAGCCAGCGTGGTGGCAAATATGTCGATGTCGATGACTCGCCCGTTCAGTTGGTTGATTTCAACAAGATCGCCAACCTTGAATGGTCGAACAAAGGTGATGTAAAGGTAGCCGAGTACGCACATCAGCAGTTCCTTGCTGACGATCAGTACCGCGCCAGCCACTGCCGCAAGAGAGAGGGCAAAACCGGCGATCGTTGATGCCCAGACGGAAATGATGATGAAAAAGACCAGAAACCAGATGACGTTTCTGGCCCAGACCAGATGTATGCGTCGTTTTTCCGCGGAAATTTCTCCGCGTGCCAGATAGCGCGCCCACAGATGGGAAAGGGCCATGCCGATGGCGATCAGGAAGAAGGTCGCGATGACCTTTTCCCATTGGCCCGGAATGGCGACGAACAGATCATTCAGCATGGACATGGGCGTCAGCCGTTATCAGGAGGAAGAATGCTGCGGGGCATTCGTCGCCTTGCGCCTTGCGCTTTGCGCACGGATCACGATCAAGTAGTAACCCACGGACAACGCCAAAGTGACGGCTGCGGTCGCATAAACGTGACCGGCACCGACTTCGTTGAAGTCCAGTACGATGACTTTGCGGGCAATCGCCATCAATGCTGTCCCGAGAACGATTTCAACGGCGAGTTGCCGGTTGTGGTTGTCTTCGACATAAAGAATGATGTTGTGAAAGATTTCAATGGCGATCAGCACCGCCATGAAGGCACCAAAGGTCGCCAGGATGTCCTTGATTTCCAGCAGCATGAACGGTGGCGCCATCAAACGCTGATAGAGCACATACACAACGTCAGCCACGCCCCAGATGATTACCAGGACCATGATCGCGGCAAGGACTCGGGAAACCTGGGCGATCACCCGGTTGAAAAACAACAGGACAGGGTCTTTCGTGTGGTGATTCGAATTTTCATTTGCTTGCATGAGGGTCACCGATTGGGCTGGCTGAAGTGCCTGGATGTTGATGGGATAGATCGGGAGTGAGTGCTGTACGGGCGGAATCGATGATCGTCGCGATTGATGGATGGCTGATCCGCCGCTCGGCGGTAATCGCCCAGAAGCTTTCATGAATCTCCTCTACGCGACCGACACAAGGCGTGTTGTAGCGTGAGTGGATCTCATCAGCCAGCACCGCCGGCCCCGGGAAGAAACCGGCACCGGCTTGCCCGAATGCCTTCATTAGCGCGCCATCATCGAACTCGCCCATCAACCGTGGGGTTAGCCGCTGGTCACTGAACCAGCGATCAATCAGGCCACGAACTGCGGCATGCCCGCCGGGCAGGAGTAGTGGTGCATTGTTCAGACATTCCGGGAAAGCGGGCGGCTCGGGGCACAGGGATTCGGCCGCAAAAAAGGCCAGGGTGCTTTCACCCAGCTTATGGCTGTGACCGCGAATGGCCAGTCCCGATGGCATCGGGCGATCGGCCACGACCATGTCGAGGTGGTGCAGGGCCAGTTCGGCGAGCAGCATGTCGATACTGCCTTCCCGGCAAACCAGTCTGACCGGTTCCGGCAGTTTGCCAACGGGGGCCAGCAAGCGGTAGGCAAACGATTTCGGGACAACATCTGCGATGCCGATGCGCAGGATCGGCATCGGGCGTTGCTGGCGCGCCAGCAACGCCTGCTTCATCTCGCTTTCGAGATGCAGTATTTCATCGGCGTAGGACAGAGCCATCCGTCCGGCATCGGTCAGTTCAAGACCGCGGCCTGAAGGGCGGAAAAGCGCGGCCCCCAATTCATTTTCAAGCTGACGCAGTTGCCCGCTAATGGTTTGTGGCGTGAGGTCAAGTTGCTCCGCCGCCCGGCTGACGCCACCAAGCCGGGCTACCGTCCAGAAGTAATGAAGGTGTTTGTGATTCATGCTGACATTTCGGAAATTTACGAAATATTATCCACAAAAAATTGTGTTTTTTAAATATTCGTCCTTGTTTATCTTGAAGCCCTATTTCACTATCTGAGGAACAGGGAATGAAGATCGACATCCGCAGCCAAGGGATCACAGTGTCTGACGATTTGCGAGAGCACATCGAGCGTTGTGTGAATTTTGGTCTGGATTGGGCCGAGCACGATGTCGATCGAATCGTCGTCAGCCTGTCCGACATCAATGGTCCGCGTGGCGGCAACGACAAGCGCTGTCATCTGCGTATTCCGCTGTCGCGGATGCGGGATGTGGTGATCGAGGAAGTTGCCTGCGATCTGCAGGCGGCGATTGCGCATGCCGTCGATCGTGCCGCAGGCAGCCTCGAACGCCGCTTGTCCCGGCAACGGGAGTTTGGGCCGACCCCCGTGTTTTCGGCGGAGGAATGACGTGAGCCCATTATCCAATCCCCTCTTGCGCGGTCTCCTGAGCCGTATCTTTTCGATCAGCCGCCGAACCTGGATTTTCCTGTCGGTGACCTTTCTGGTGCTTGTCGCATTATTCATCTGGGCGGCGATCAGCACTGCCGGATGGTTGTTCGGTATGGCCAGAGATGGGGTCAACGCTGCACCGGAAGCTGTACGTGCCGCCACCGCTCAGGTCGAGCAGGTCATCCCGGGCGTCCAGGAAAAACTGGGCGTCCTGGTTCCAGGATTCAAGCCGGAAAGTCCGCTGCGCGAAGTCTCGGGTACCGATCCGGCGCCGGTTGCACGTTATCCCGGCCTGGCGCGAGTTCAGTGGCAACGCGATGAGCAGCAAGTGCAAGTGCGTTACCAGGGCAAGGCTGATTTCACCGAAGTTCTAAACCACTATATCCAGGGCTTCGCCGCACTGGGGTACCAGCAGACGCTTCGCTCAGCCTCACCCTCGGAAGAGCGCCATGAGTTCGTCAAGGACGGCGAGCACTTCACACTGGTTTTTTCGGTCCAGGAGAAAGATGTTGTCACCATCGACCTGAGCTCTCGCCGATGACCGTTTTAGATAACGCAAATTAAGGAAAGATCATGATGACCTTGCAAGCCCGTGAGTGGTCAAATCGCACCCCGCAGCTGACGAATAAGCCAACCGAAGATGGCACTTGTCAATCAGTAGGGCGACCAACGCAACATCTTTTCCAGAAACCCCATCCCATGCCCAAAACCCGAATCCCGAATGCCGTTCGTCTTGAGTTCGCACCTGACTCCCTGGTTCATAACAACCTGTCGGGAGCAGCCTTCACCGGCGATTGGCTCTGGGTGGCAGGCGACGAAGCCAGTGGTCTGGATCGCCTGCGCCGCCTTGACGCCGTAGGCGGCGAGTCCTTGCATTTTGGCGAAGTCCGCGATTTTCCGCTGGCTGAGCTGCTGGACCTGCCCGGTGCAGACGATGATGAGGCCGACCTGGAAGGCATGGCGGTGGCCGATGGCTACCTCTGGGTGGTTGGTTCGCATGGCCTCAAGCGCAAGAACATCAAGCCGGACCGAGGTCACGCCGACAACGCCAAACGGCTGGCAAAAGTGACGCTCGACGCCAATCGCCGCCTGCTGGCATGTCTGCCCATCGAGCCCGATGCTAAGGGTGAGCCCTGCCTGGTACGTCAGGCTCAAGACGGCCGCCAGGCACTGCGGCTCAAAGGCGATGCGCAGGCGAACCTGCTCACCCGCATCCTGGCCGACGATCCCCACTTTGGCCCCTACATGGCGATCCCGGGCAAGGACAACGGCTTTGACATCGAAGGTCTGGCGGTGGACGGACAGCGGCTGCTGCTCGGCCTGCGTGGCCCGGTGCTGCGCGGCTGGTCGGCGTTGCTCGAAATCGCAGTCGAGGCGCATCGGGATCAACTCCGCCTGGTACCCCTTGACGAGAGCGGCACGCTGCTGCGCAAACATTTCCTGCAACTTGACGGCCTGGGCGTGCGCGACCTGCATTTCTCCGGTGACGATCTTTACATCCTGGCCGGTCCGACAATGGTGCTCAATGGTGATATCCGTGTCTTCAAATGGCCATTCGCCCGAGCCACAATCAGCGCCAACCGGGAACCGGTGCGTTTCGAAACGGTGCTGACCGAATCGGTTTCGCTACCCCACGGCCATGGTACGAACCGGGCCGAAGCGATCTGTGCCCTGCCGCTAGCGATCGCCGGCCGCACGCCTCACTGGCTGGTACTCTACGACGCGCCCGGCATGGATCGCCAGGATGGCGAGTACACGGTCTTCGGCGATCTGCTGCGGCATGACTGATAGGTGCCAGCCCCGACCGATATCAGCCGGCAGCCCCCAGCGCGATGCGCTGCCGCCCCCGAGCATCGACCCTGAGGCAACGCTACTGTTCGTGATCAACGCTGCCGCTGGGGCTTTCGACCTCGAGGCCAAGCGTACGGTAATCCAGTCGGCACTCGCAGCACATGGACGAAAGGGCGAACTGTTGAGTTGCCAGCCTGCCGATCTGGCACAGGTAGCGGGCGAGGCCGCCAAAATGGCGGTGGCGCGGGATACGGCGGTGATCGCCGTAGGTGGCGATGGCAGCCTCAATACAGTGGCCCAGGCTGCGCACGCCGCCGGCTGCGCCATGGGGGTCATTCCCTACGGCACCTTCAATTACTTTGCCCGGACACACGGCATTGCCACCGAGCCGGCAGCTGCGGCCCGGCAGGTGCTGCAGGCGCGCCCGGTGCCGGTGCAGGTGGGTGCCATCAACGAGCGCATCTTCCTGGTCAATGCCAGCCTGGGGATCTACCCCGAACTATTGCAGGACCGCGAAGCCTACAAAGCCCGCTTTGGCCGCAGCCGCTGGGTGGCGTTCGTCGCGGCCGGGGCGACGCTGCTGCGCGCACAGCGCCGCTTGCGCCTGCACATCGAGACGGGTTCGGCGGTCCGCGATGTACAGACGCTGACGCTGTTCGTCGGCAACAACCGGCTGCAACTGCAACAGTTCGGCGCCGAACCGGAAGACACCATCGCCGGCACCCCCGGCGATGGCAGCATGGCCGCGCTGATGCTACGGCCCATTGGCACGCTGTCGATGCTCAAGCTGATGCTGCACGGAGCGATGGGCCGGCTGGGCGAAGCCGCCGGCGTGGAAAGCTTCGAGTTCAAGCACATGGTGGTCAAACCTACTCTGTGTACCGACCACACTGAACTCGTGGTCGCGTTCGATGGCGAAGTGGCACGCATGCGCGCACCGATCGACATTCGTGTGCTGGAAAAGCCCTTGTACCTGCTGCAAAACCCTGATCAGGCTGCCACGGCGACCGGCTCGGAGTTTCCGGCATGAGTGTCGTGCTGCATATTTCCGATACGCATTTCGGTACTGAACTGCCGCCGGTGGTCGACGCACTTGTCGCGCTGGCTGCGCAGCAGCATCCCGATCTGGTGGTGCTCTCGGGCGACATCACGCAGCGCGCACGGCCCAGCCAGTTCCGTGCTGCAAAGGCTTTCGTCGACCGGTTAGGCGCTCCGCTTCTGGCCGTGCCGGGCAACCACGACATTGCGCTGTTCGATCTGTGGTCACGGCTGACCAGCCCCTATGCGCGCTACACCAAGGCTTTCGGGGGCAATCTCGAACCCGTGCACGCATCGTCCGATCTGCTGGTTATCGGTGTTAACACCACGCGCGCCTGGCGGCACAAGAACGGAGAAGTGTCCTCGGTGCAGATTGAGCGCGTGGCCAAGCTGTTGAATGCGGCCAGCCCGCAGCAGTTGCGTCTGGTGGTGGTGCACCAGCCGGCGGCGGTGGCTCAGGCAGAAGAACGCGTCAATCTGCTGCGCGGCCACGAAGCCGCGCTGCACGCCTGGTCGGCGGCCGGGGCTGACCTCGTCCTGGGTGGGCACATACATCTGCCCTACACGCTGGCGGTGCATGGCCTGTCCCGACGACTTTCAGTGCTTCAGGCTGGTACCGCCATTTCGTCGCGTACTCGCCCCGAAGCGCCCAACTCGGTGAATATCCTGCGCTGGGGCGAGGCAGTCGGTGCACCTGGCGATCTGGCGCAGGCCGGGGCCGAAAAGGGGGTGTTCTGCCTTATCGAGCAGTGGGACTTTGCGCCCCGCGATCAGGTCTTTATCCGCACCTCAGTCACCCCCGTACTGCCAGAACGCGCCTGATCGCACGCAGCCACCACCCGCATCACTACGCAGGTGGTGCAGTCGGGTAGCAGCTTCGAGATGCCGCTGGCCTGGACCCTCATGGCGGTGATCGGCATCGCGATAGTGGCAATCTTCATGCACATCCGCGTTGTGCTTTACAAGAGGCTAAGCCTTGCCGTTGCGGCGTTTGATTGGGTCGCGGGTGGTGCGGCCCTGGCACAGACCCGCAACTGGGTTGCGATCAATCTGGGCCTTGGGGTGCTGGTATTACTCGTAACACTACTGCACTGAACGACCCGCTTCAAACTTCCCAGCCCTGATCACTCGCCTGGTCTTGACGCGCCTTTGTATTTTCAAATCAGCAAGGCCGCGCCGAAAATACCCACCATAGTGAAAGCCAGCACGACTTTGGCGATGAGCCCCACCATGATCCCTACCCATGTGGCAATGCCGACTTTGACAGCGCGTGCATGGTCTTTTCGTGCCAAGTACTCGCCAACGGCGGCGCCGACCAAAGGCATGAAGAGCACGCCCACCAAGCCCATGAAAAGACCGAGTACCGTGCCCACCGCTGCGCCCATCAGGGCCAGTTTGCTGGCGCCGGCTTTTTTGGCTCCCATGAGCCCGGCTACATACTCCAAACCCCAGGCCAATAACGCCAGCACACTGACCACCACCACGGTGGTCATGCCGACACGAGCGAAGTCGTCTATCCAAGCCCCCAGCACAATGCCGCCCCAAACCAACACGGTGCCTGGCAGCACGGGCAGCACGGTGCCCGCCAAACCCAGCAAAATCAAGGCAACACACAATATCCATAAAAAGGTAATTACCAAGATCGGCCCTCGAGGTCAAAATAGAGCGCGTATCGACTTTCATGTGGGTGTGTCTGATTGAACTTCAAGTGTTGGCCTGTATGACGAGATTGGCTGAGTAGCTTACAGCCAGCGATCACTCAGTGCGACTGCTACGCTCAGAAACCTTCCGCCGGATCGCCGATACGATGAATGTCTCTTGTGGGTCGGTTCGGGCTATGGCCTAAACTGACACCCTCCATCAGCAACTGACTGGCCGGTAACCGACGCATAGCCGACCGAGTTGGAGCGCAGACCCACGGTCCGCAGTGCCCGACCAGGATTCCCCGGGCCACGAAACCCGAATGTCCGCTGTCAGTCTGTTGCTGTCTGACTGGCATTCCGGACGAGCTTCTCTTGATGGCCGGATGTACTCAGTTGCGCATGTGCCGCATTGCAGCCATTGAAAGATCTGAGCTTCGGCGAACGTCGGCTTACGGGCAAGGGCGCCTACTCACACTGCCGGCCAGAAGCGGCCCAAGGGCTAACTGGAGCCAACGTATGCGACGAACCTGAATCGGTCAGTCACCCATCGCTCTAGTATGGACACACTAGGGCAGGTCAATGTAGAAACCCGCCGGGCAGCCTATTACTACAATTTGACCTATGCCGACCTGGGGCACATGGTCAAACAGTTTGACTGCTACGGCGAGTCACCAACACTTATCGATTGACGTCAACGATCACGCGGCCGCGAATTTTACCGTCGATGAGCTTCGCAGCTGTCGGAATGGCATCAGCAAGCGAAATCTCGGTGCTGATCATCTCCAGCTTGGAAACATCGAGATCGATGCCTAGGCGACGCCAAGCCTCAAGGCGATCCGGCCGCGGGCACATCACGCTGTCAATACCGGCCAGCGTCACGCCACGAAGGATGAACGGCGCGACCGTCGCCGGAAAATCCATCCCGCCGGCCAGCCCGCATGCCGTTACCACGCCGCGATACTTGGTGGTGGCGCAGATGTTTGCCAGGGTGTGACTGCCGACGACATCGACGGCGCCGCCCCAACGTTCCTTGCCCAGCGGTTTGCCCGGCGACGAGAATTCCGCGCGATTGAGCACTTCGCTTGCGCCCAGTCGTTTCAGGTAATCGGCTTCCTCGGTCCGTCCGCTGACCGCTACCACCGTATAACCAAGCTTCGCCAAGACGGTAGTTGCCACGCTGCCGACGCCACCGGCAGCGCCGGAAACGAGGATTTCCCCGTGCGCCGGCATCACCCCGTGGCGCTCCAGCGCCAGCACGCACAGCATGGCGGTATAACCGGCGGTGCCGATCGCCATGGCCTGCTGCGGCGAAAACTGCTTGGGCAGCGGAACCAGCCAGTCGCCCTTGAGCCGTGCCTTCTGGGCGAGCCCGCCCCAGTGTCCCTCGCCGACGCCCCAGCCGTTCAGCAGCACGCTGTCGCCCGGCTGGTAATCGGCGTGGGTGCTCGATTCGATGGTGCCGACCAGATCGATGCCCGGCACCATCGGGAAGCGTCGAACCACCGGCCCCTTGCCGGTGATGGCAAGACCGTCCTTGTAGTTGAGCGTCGAGTGACTGACGCGGACGGTGACTTCGCCCTCGGGCAACTGCGCATCGTCGATGTCCTTGAGATTGGCGCGATAGCCGGCGTCATCCTTCTCGATCAGAATGCCTTTGAACATGTTCATCTCCTCTATGATTTAGACCGGTCGTCTATAAAAAGTCAAAAAAATTAGGCCCACTGCAGCCCGGTGAAAAATCCCCGTGCAAAGATATCGAGCGGTTTGGCACTACGTTCAAGTTTGGCGCGCAAGACCGCGCCTTCCCAGCCGATCCAGAAAAAGCTGGCTTGTTGCGTGCAATCAACCGCGGCAGGAATCTGACCGTCCCGTTGCGCCGCTTCGAGACAACGGGCAAGGCGTCGCTCCCAGTCGTCAAACACGGCGTTGAGAAGCGCCCGAAAGCTCTCCGGCAGGGCCGCCATCTCCTGACCGAGATTACCGATCAGGCAGCCGCGGCGGAAATCGTGCCGCGCCATGCCGGCTTGTGCGTCGTCGACAAACGCCCTCAGGCGATCGAGTGGTGTCATTGATTCGTCAATGAAATGGCGCTCCAGCTTGCGGACAAAGTAGCTCGCGTAACGATCTATCAGCGCAGCCCCGAAAGCTTCCTTGCTATCGAAGTAGTGATAGAAGGAACCCTTCGGTACGCCAACCCGCTTGAGCACTTCGTCGATGCCCGTCGCCGCGAACCCCTTCTCGGTGAGCACCTCAAGCCCGGCGCGAAGCAGGAGCTCGCGCGTTTCGAGCGTGTCTTCGGGCCGCTTTGGCGGGCGGCCACGTTTGCGGAGCTGGGAATGCTGTATGTCCATGCGCACATTTTAGACCGGTCGTCTCATTTAATACAAGCCCTCCCTCTCATCACGCCCTTGGAATCAACGAGACTCGAACGGCCGCAACGAGGCGATTGCTACCGTAGCTTCCCGAAAGACGAATGTCAGCTCAGGGTCGAGTACGTATTCACCAGATGAAGAAGCTGCCGTTCGGGGCCATTAGACGCTGAACGGCAGGTATGCGCTAGATTGCTGTCTGACACCAGCCAATGGGGCAATGGCCGGATTGGCCGACGAGCGGGAATTGCCACTACTCCCCTGCTCCACTTCGTTTGACATTATTCCTCTTATCCAAATTTTTATAGTGTGGCCTCTAATATTCAGGCTCACTATACATACAGGTGTGTGTAAGTTCTAGCAAAGCTCGCCTCATCTATGATCCGGAACAGTGCATTATGCCTGTTGAAACTCGAATTATAGTCGTTCCACTCCCAACTGAACCTCTGATTGGCGGCACTTGCATCAAGCATCAATTCGTCACCTCTGGTTCTATCTTTACAACATTTTGCAGCGATGCTTGTCGCCCGATCTTTACTAGGAAAGACAATGTACCAAGTCCCGCTATTGGATCCCTGCTCAATATCAGGCACAAACTCCGCACTTCCGACGAATCTGGGTACCCTATCGAATCTTTCTATATAAAAATTTCCTCCAGCTTTAAACTTATCTTCAATCCAGCCGAGAATAGCGAAAAATTGCGCGTACCAAAAGTTGGCAAGTTCTGTTGCCGTATTTTCGACGAAGTTAAATGAAAATAGATTCGTGTGGTATGGCCTCTTTACGCCAAAAGCTTCAATATTTGAAAATCCTTCGATGCTCATGCGCCAAGACATGAAGGCTAGAACCATAACACAAATACTTTGACTGTTGATTTCCCTAGACATTTCACGATCATATGCTGCTATTTCCCGCCAACAGATCAAATGCGATGGCTGAATGTATTTTTTAAATATATGGCGCCTAACAGATCGGTATATTTTCCCTAGATCACTATTAAATTCGATTGAATGACTTCCGCTGCTTGGATTTAATTGTGTACGCCGTAAGGTAACCCAGCTTGCGTCTGAAGGAGCTATCGAAGTAGGCCACGGGCATTTGCCTGCCAATTTTTGGGAAATATCCATGATTAACCTAAGGGCGCTTTCATCCCGCTCTTCGAAAGTCGTTTGTGCCAATCTTGCTATTAGGCCAGGTGAAGCTTTCGAACTCGTAAATGCTTTTCTCCACCACTTCATGAATTCCTCACAAGCCGTATTCACTTCGCGCCGCTGATTGAAATCAAAACGACTGATCCCGAGTACCTTCTCTGGATCGAAATAGAGATGCCCGCATTTCGAAGTGTAGATATCCGACCTCCATGCAGAATCGTGAATAACACCACCATTAATTCTATGAGGAGATAATTCGCGAACAAGCCCGTTTTTTGCAACAGCCTTATAACAAACGGCACATCCTTTTTGGAGCGTCTTTTTGTGTATTGGGCATTCTGTAACCAGAGCCAGATCGAAAAGACTGCAGTGATAGCCAAATTTTAAACATTCTGGACAAAACCGAACTCCTTCGGCACGAAAGCGAGGCGGAAATACCGGGAAGCCCAACTCTTGCAGAAAACCAGCCTTAAGCCGATTCGACGCCACCCCAGTTAATTCACTAAAACGATCAAAATCAATCCAGTCACAATCGCGAAATGCAAGAGATATTAATTCTGCCCCCCCACTCCTCCTTATTGCATTTGCAATATCAGCCGGTTTGCAAAAGTTTAGGGCGATAAGCTTGCAAAAAATGCTCCAAGCCGATTCATAAGGAGCCGGATCAAACGGATGCCAAGTTAGTCTCTCGTGCATAGCGTTCTGGAAAAAATCAGCATCAGAGTTCAACAAGCCGCTATTGCGACATTAATCCGCAGAATTCCGCCAAATTACTTGAAGCTACGGCAGCGCTTACCATGTCGTCGTTTAGCCGAAATGTTGCTGCATCTTTCTTTCGATTTGAAAGTAACAAGTACTCCACGGTTCTTGTGAGGTGCTCCATGGGAACAGTTCCTGTCCCTAGAGACTTGGAGGCCTCTATCAAAGCAGGCCAGATAATAGGTGTGTAGTCCTTAAGCCTAAATCCGGACTCGTATGCCTCGGGAAGAAAAAAACGTGTATAGGTCCAAGTGCTATCTTCTGGAAATCGCTTTTCATTATCGTAGGCCACCAAAATCGTCGACAAGTCCTCTCGTCCGGCACATCCGTCAAAAGGTATTGGTTCGCTCAGAAAACGTGCGATCAAATTGAAGGACTTGGTGGTTAATAGAGCTGATCGTGTTTCCAGAATTTCTGGCTGTGCAAATCCGATAGTGGTCATTGCGATATCAGACATTTCAAGCCGATTGTGCAATACCAATAGAACTCGGAGATCTGCTTCGGACAGCATTTGCATTTCATCGATCAATAACACAAATTGTTTGCCTGCTCGTGCACTCACAGCGGTACGTATGTGAACGAGCAAGTGGGAAAGCATCTCCTTGTATGTTTGCCGTTTTTTTACGACCAATCCTTCTGCGTCAAGCAAATCAGAAACCAAGCCAGTGTCAGATGATGTTCTACGCTGATCAGCGCTAAGCCTAGTAATGTGTACATTGGGAAACTCGATAGACAGAAGGCGCTGTAAAACTGCCGCACAGCGAGTTTTCCCCATGCGTGGCCGGGAATATAGAAATGCCCCTGTTCTCCGTGTCCAGACCCGCTCGCGCACCAGACTATAGGTCTTGCTAATCATCGGCGTAAGGACGGTATAATCTTTTATGATAATTGGATGCTCGTTGAGCATGTCAACTCTTTGGTCGTCAGACAAGTTCAACTCTCGCGGTACCGTAATAGTCGCCATTCGTTCCTCCGATTAGCGCTTTCGATTGACCAACAGATTGAGATCTAGCGCGGGGGCATCCATTAATGCTGACGCTTCGCTCGTCCTTGAACGGCTTCCCAAAAAACTATCAGTGCCACTCTTTGTCGGCTCTATAAGTAATGGCAGTTCGCCTTCACGACTGACTCGTACTGCTTCCATTGCTTTACTTGGTGGCGGGGTAGGTGTTGAAACCCCCGCCTTTTTTTTCGGCAGCGAAAGATACCGAAGATACGCCTGTACTGGGTCATCGAATTCGGACAAAACTAATATTCTTCGGTGAATCAGACTATTGATTGCCTTTCTGGTTTTTCGGCTGTGTTTTGTTTGTGACCACCTTCCACTTGCCTTAAGGAATCCTAATTCAGCACCATTTGGGAGAAATGCCTTTACTTGACGCATATCCTCCTCGTCAATGTCGACCGTAATTTTCTTTCCAATTAGAGCCGCAGTCTCACCAAGCAGGTAACTCGTATAGCGAACTTGGTCTATCTGAACATAAGGGCGCCTTCCGGTACGCATACCTCCACGAACAACGCATTCCTTAAAGCATGGAATAATGGGGCTCGCAGTGACCGGTTTGGGTAGATGTCGGGCCAAGAAATGTGCCTCCTCACTCTCCGTAAAATATCGAATGAACTCAAGCGGAGAAAGATAGGAAATCCCAGCACTAGGAGTCGCGTTAAATTGCGCAAAATATACATCGACAAACTCTTCAGCATCTTTTGCACGGATTTTGTAGCGGACGGCCTTCTCTTCGGCCTTATCTGCCCTCCCTGTCCCAGGATTGGCACCCGTAGTAGACGGAAGCCGGCGAAATATATCGTCAGAGATACTTTTAAATAGTCGTTCGACGTTCGGACGCCGCTCGAAATGCCCTACCGGTCCCCAATTTAATGCGAAACCAAGGGAACGCCTAGCAGACTCTCTGACAGATTTTGCAAGATGTGCCAATGCACCATCTAATAATAGGCACCCCCAATTTGCCCCAAAACACTCTGGAATTACACCACTAGGCAGGCCTGCGCTCGCCGGGTACTCCAATCCGGAAATGGTGAGATTTTTCGGTTCCCACTTTTTGCCGACAGCATTCCTGATTACATGTACAACATCATCTGCGCTGACCTCGCTGCTATATACAATTGAATAAGCCAGCACTGCCGTTGAAGCCCTATCTATGGCGGCAATGAGCCACATGCGGTCTAACAAGACCTCAGTTTCTGTACCTTCGGGAGTTGCAAATAGAACAGTGAAGAATGCATTGATCGAGTACGCATCAATTTCAACTGCGTCGAAGGGTTCATCGAAGGCTAATAGAGGCTCAACGCCCTTGCCTACCGCGAGATGGGCTTTTGCTGCCTTTTCTTCTCTGGCATAGACGCCTCTGCCGAAATTAGCATTAAGCACATCTTTCATGAAACTCTGAATTGATCTAATCCCAAGGTACAAGGTGTTAAACGGCCATTCAGTTTTTGTTACACCATGTTCTCGCAGATAGTCGAGAAAGATGTGGTGCAGTGTAATAGCGCGAATTTTTTGCTCATTAATTTTCTTGGTTTTTGCTTCCTTTTTGATGAGCAGCACAAGTTCGTCATTAATCTTTGGGAACCTGGAGAGCAAGGCGCCTAGAGCTCCTGAATGCCCCGCTTTTTGTTGAGGGCGCTTTGCTTGCACCTCCTTCTTCCGAGTATAAGGAACAACCCTCACATATGGAATGAGTGCTCGGAAGCCCAATATTTGGCCATCTGAAGCAAGTTCCAAGCAGCGCTTGACCATACGAGGAAGATCCCAGCGAGGAATTCCGGTTCGCTCTTGTATCTCACCAGTTGGAACGCCAGTGAGATAAAGCGTTACAGCCATAACCTTCGCCTCAAACAACTCTGCTGAGCGCGAATCAAGTAAACTGATTTCAACCGTTGGCCAAGTAGCAATTGGAGGGAAACCTGTCGCTTCGGCACGGCTCCAACGATTACTCGCCATAAAGCCTCCAATTGGTACCCAACCCAAATGACCGATCTTCCAGGTTCAAATAGACTATCCCCGAGATAGACAGGCGTACCAACATTCCAAGAACAACAGAGGAATCGAAAGCTTGCAGTTCGGAAACTATCAATCTGACGTAACCGTTTTTTTTGTTGTTCAGGTATGCGACGAGAGCTGAACGGCATGGAGCATGCTCTTGCCCCCGAATAGCTGCCGCAAAACCAATGGCTTTAAGCCATCGCATTGCTAGCCTTGCGTTCGGACCGAGATCCTCATCGTTTATAATTCGGTACGCGGCACCTGCCTCGCGTGCAGCGGTAACCTGAGCTTGAAACTGAGAACGATCAGTTTCTTGGAGGGTTGTACCAGCTTTGACCTCATGCCACTCCACATGCCTGTCACGGTAAATTGCTATTGCGTCTAACTCTGTTGCCCGGGGCTCTTTGGCGTCATGAGAGATAACCGGTTCAGGAGCCAAATCGAATGACAACACCTCGCGATTAGACTCAAGAAAAACTAGCCAATGAACTAGTTGCCGATCGCTTGGAAGGAGCCAATCTCTATCCGTCTTCGGGCTATAAACAAGCCAAAGATTGCTTACGCGATGTCCTCGGGCCCGATAGGCATCAGGGATTGACCGTCTGAGCGATGATCTGGGTGACCTTCCAACTCCCGCCATGCGCAACTCCTAATCAGTGAAAAATACCGAAAGGTGCTACGGCTGCAATGTGGAAATATTAGATCAGTCGGTCGAATAGAGAAAGTATTACTTCCAAAGTAGAGAAGTAAATTTTCCACCGGAACTGCAGAACTACTTGAGTTCAAGAATGCAAGCTCTTGCCACGACGCAAAAATGCCATTGCCATGCAGCTCAATTTTCACTTCGCCCGACTCTCGATGTTTCACGCCGTCGCAGTTTAAGTTGAGACTTTCGCAGCTTAGGTCGAGATAGCTGATCACGACGCCACAAGGGATTTGGTAGATCAAGCCCTGTTCTATGCACTTGATACCTCGCAAATTAGGGCTTTGAGGCACTGGCGATAAAAAACCGTGAAACATCAAAGTCAAGCAGAAAGCATGCATTCGGGATTGCCATGAATGCGCGCAAAGCTGGATGTTGCATGCCACCAGAGATCGAAATTCGCGCAAACAGCAAACGCTTTGCAAATCGCGGTAGAAATCGACATCTCGTTCCATACACTAGGGCTATACAACCCTCGATGTGGTCCGTAATGGCGAAAGCAAAACTATGTTTTTCTTGTACCGAATGCGGTGCAACAAGTACGAAGTGGCAAGGGCAATGCGACGGCTGCGGCCAATGGAATACGCTGGTCGAATCCGTGGCCGAAAAGGCAACGCCTGCCAGTCGCTTTGAATCGCTCGCGCCAGGAGGCGCAAAACTCCGAAACCTGTCCGATATCGAAACGAAGGACATGGTGCGTATTGCAACTGGCATCGCGGAGTTTGATCGACCGTTGGGCGGCGGCCTGGTTGCCGGTGGAGTCGTTCTGATCGGCGGCGATCCTGGGATCGGCAAGAGCACCCTGCTGCTTCAGGCGCTATCGCTGCTGTCCGCATCGAGCAAGGTGCTCTACGTCAGCGGCGAGGAATCTGCTGAACAGGTGGCCATGCGGGCGCGGCGGCTTTCCCTTGAAACAGACAAGGTGCAACTCCTGACAGAAATCAATCTGGAGAAAATTCTTGGCGTCCTGCAAACGGAGGCGCCGCAAGTGGCGGTGATCGACTCGATCCAAACTCTTTGGTCAGATCAGCTTTCCAGTGCGCCGGGGTCGGTGGCGCAGGTCAGGGAATGCTCTGCTCAACTGACACGCCTCGCCAAACAGGCCGGGATCACGATCATCCTGGTCGGGCATGTCACCAAGGAAGGCGCTTTGGCGGGGCCACGCGTGCTGGAGCATATTGTCGATACCGTGCTTTATTTTGAGGGCGATCCGAATTCCAGTTTCCGCTTGATTCGCGCTTTCAAGAATCGATTTGGCGCCGTCAATGAGCTGGGCGTGTTTGCAATGACAGAACACGGCTTGAAGGGCGTAAACAATCCATCCGCGATATTCCTGTCGCAGCACAACCAAAACGTCTCTGGCTCTTGCGTGATGGTTACGCAAGAAGGCACTCGGCCGCTGTTGGTTGAGATTCAAGCGCTAGTCGATTCTGCGCACGGAAACCCACGGCGTCTAACGGTTGGCGTGGAAGGGCAGCGATTGGCCATGCTATTGGCGGTATTGCATCGGCACGGAGGTATTGCCTGTTTCGACCAGGACGTATTCGTCAATGCGGTCGGCGGGGTAAAGATCAGTGAGCCGGCTGCCGACCTTGCTGTACTGCTGTCGATCGTGTCATCCCTGACGAACCGCCCTCTTCCGGAAAAACTGGTGGCGTTCGGCGAAGTCGGGTTGGCCGGGGAGATACGCCCTGCTCCGCGTGGGCAAGAACGGTTGAAGGAAGCCGTCAAGCTCGGTTTTACAACCGCCATCGTGCCAGGAGGAAATAACCCCAAAAAGCCAATCGACGGACTGGAGGTTATTCCTGTGAATCGACTGGATGACGCGATTCGGAAACTTCGGGATCTGGGTTAAAGCCAGATACCATTGCCGGCTGCAAGTTGGTCGAGTTCAGTCGAGAAGGCCTTAATTAACCGCCCTTTTCCCTCGTTTCTGTAATTGGAATAAACGCGTGGTTATTCAGAAAATAGGGAACATCAGAACATCAATGTCCATTATGCCGAACGCCAGCGAACTAATCTTTATTGCCATCGCCACCCTGGCGGGGGGGCTTATTGGACGCATTCTGTTCATAATCGGCCGTTTCCTGCCCAGCCGAATGGAATGGTCGTGGAAACAGGAGATTATTGAACACACAGGGAACGGGGATATCTCCCCTGCCCCAGTCTTGGGATCGTTCGCATGCGGAAAATGCAAGGCTGGCATTCCGTCGATCCCTTGGATTGTGTTTTCCGCAAAGTGCAAAGGGGGGCACGCGGAAATCAGTGGGTGGCTAATGATGCTGGCAACGGGTGCTGTGACCGGGTGGGCGGCGTACTCGATAGGCAAAACAGGCAATCTATGGATGCTGGCAGGAACGCTTGCTTTCGCGTGGGCTTTGATCCTGTTGGCCATGATTGACATGGAAACCATGCTCTTGCCTGACGACATCACGCTCCCGCTGTTGTGGGCTGGACTGCTGTTTAACTTGAATCATGGCTTTGCCTCCCTCCCCTCTGCAGTCATCGGGGCTGCTGCTGGGTACATGGCGCTTTGGGTCGTCTTCTGGGTATTCAAAATACTGCGCGGCGTGGAAGGCTTGGGTTACGGTGACTTCAAGCTGCTGGCCGCGATTGGCGCTTGGCTGGGGTGGCAGGTTCTCCCCGGCGTGGTTATTTTGTCTGCCTTCGTTGGTTTGGCATTCGGCGTCTATTTCATGCTGGCCAAGGGGCATAAGCGGGATCAGCCGATGCCGTTTGGGCCGTATCTTGCAGTAGCAGGGCTGGTTGCAATGTTTTGCCCGAAGCAATTGATTGCCATCACCGGGATGGGGGTTTTATGATCCGCATTTCTGCCGCAAACGCAGCAGGGATTGGGCCAGTTCAAACTGGCGCCAGGATTTCCATTGCGGAGTTCCGTGCCATAAACGCAGGCACCGCCCTACCCTCCGCTATTACGGAAAATGCCGCTCCGCAGCGAAAGGCTAAGACGACAAGGCGTCAATCCCCCGAAGAGGATCTGCACCGCGAATGCGTTGCGTGGGCAGAGTTGCACCAGCATGTCTACCCAGTTTTGCGATGGCTGGTGCATGTGCCAAACGGGGGCAAGCGCTCTGCGGGCGAAGGCGGCAAGCTCAAGGCGATGGGGGCCAAGAAAGGATTCCCTGACCTGTTTATCCCGCACAAGTCGGGACGGTGGGCCGGGTTCGTTATGGAACTGAAAAGCCCGACCGGCCAACCGACAACCGAGCAGAGAGATTGGCTGAACATGTTTGACGACCAAGGATATCTGGTTAGCGTTGGCCGCTCCCTTGAGTTCTTTGTCGCAAAGATCAATGAATACCTGAAAGGGTAAGTTTCACGGCATTCGACTGGCCGACGATAGTCGATTTTTTGGAGTATCAACAGCATGAATAAACAAGAACTGATTGCAGCTATCGCCGAAAAGACCGAGGTTTCCCAGGCCGTCGCCGGCCGCGTGGTGGCCTGTGTCCTCGATACCATCGTGGATACGGTCAGCGCCGGCGGTGAAGTTGCCATCACCGGCTTCGGCTCCTTCGGGGTCGCCGAGCGCGCCGCCAAGGAAGGCCGCAATCCGGCGACGGGCGACAAGATCAAGATCCCTGCTACCAAGGCGCCGCGCTTCAAGGCCGGAAAGGTCTTCAAGGACAAGGTGAAGGGCGCCTGACACGCCCCATGAGGCCGCCGACATCCGCTCAACGCGGATGTCAGCGGCACCATGTTCTGTATGGGGAAAGCCTACTATGCATCCCTTCTATCTGCGAAACTATCGCTATGAACAAAATTCTTGCCCAGCCGCAGGCTACTGACACTTTCATCCCCCACGGCGTCACGCTGGCGATGGAGATTGAGCCGGGACGGAATCGGGAGACGATGCGTTTATGCGAAATCCCGGCTGGCAACGATCTCGAAGCCATCGATGCATGGTTACGGGCGCATTGCGATAACCCGAACACCTTCGATTCCTATCGCAAAGAAGCCGCACGGCTCCTAACCTTCTGCTCTGATGTTCTTCATCGCCAAGTAAGCGACATGCGCTACGACGACATTGTGGCGTTTCGGGAGTGGCTAACAAAACCTCCGGCTTACCATGTGGGGCCGGCAAAGCCGCTCAACGACAAGAAGTGGAAGCCGTTTAGCAAACCAAAAATGGCCGCTTCCTCTGTGCGGCAGTCCATAACGGTGGTTCATGGCCTGTTTTCTTTCTTGGTCAAAGTAGGCTACCTGGCGAGCAATCCAGTATCCACATTCAGAACGCTCAACAAGGAGAAGCGGAGGAAAGGCGCCCCGAAAAGCATGTCGAATCGGCTGGTCGAAGCCATGGATCGGTACTTCAATGCCCAGCAAGAAGGTGATCCAGACATCGAGCGCAAGCGGTTCATGTTCTACTTCTATGAACTGACTGGGATACGGCGTTCTGAAGCACTTGGGCGAATGTCAGACTTTCAATGTGAGGACGGTTGGTTTTTGGAAGTTCTTGGCAAAGGGAGTGTGGAACGTAGCGTGGCGATTAGTCACGATGCGATCGAGGTGCTGCGGCGCTACCGCGAGCACAGAGGTCTTTCGCCTTACCCAAGCGCGAAAGAGGTGGAAGTACCGATCATTGCGCCGATTCGTGGACCTATGAGAATCCTGTCTTCGCGACAACTGGGGGTTATCTGGAAGTCTATGTTCAAGGAGGCCGATGCTTGGCTGGAAGCGCAGGGAGACCCTGCTGCAGGCTCAATCAAGGGCTTTCACGCGCACTCGTTAAGACACACAGCCGCCACACGATGGCTCAAGAATGGCGTGCCGCTCTCTGCTGTTCGTGATCAGTTGGGGCACAGCAATATTCGAACGACCTCGATTTACCTGAACGACGAAAAAGAGGAACGGCTACGGGCAATCAATGCCAAGGGTAGCCGGGTGAAACAAAAAACGGCGCCTGAATAGTCGGCGCCGTTTTCCTTGGATGTTAGCAGGAGGGGCTAGTTCCCCTTGACTTCCGAGAACCAAACTTTGGCAATGAAGCCAATCCAGTATCAATACTGTTTTCGAGCAAGGCCGAGAAAGCAAGAGCCTGGGGATTAGTAGATGTCATGCAGCAGGAGCTTGCCCCCACTTTTCAAATACACGCCGTACTGCTCGGAAATACTTTGGCGACACATTTCGATCAATTCGGCATCGGCGCGGGAGACGCTCTGTCCCTGGTCGATGCGGGGGGTAAGCTGGTCGATCTGCCGGCGACACAGGCGTATGCGCTGGATCGCTTTGTTTTGGGTATCACCAGCCATATCGGCAAGAACGACCTGATCGGGCGGTATTGGCGCAGCAAAGCCATTCGCTTTCACGGACGCAATTTGGGGAGGTAGCGATAGATCCTCTCTTGGCAGCGGTATTGGCGTTACGGGATGCTCGACGGGCGAAATGACGGCAGGGTGACGTTGCCCTGGCTGCCCTGCCCCATTAATTCGACTCTGCAGCTTTGGAATCAGGCCTTCAGGATCATTGCCTTTGTAAAACTCGGCGAAGGAATCCGCTTCAGCTTTCGTCGTGATGTCTGCGAATCTGGCACGGTAAATCGCCATCTCTGCTTCTTTGCGATGGGCATACTTCGCCTCATGGGCTTTTTCCAAAGCATCGAGCAGCCCAGATTCCGTCAGGATCTTAGTGACCAATCCAGGGCGAATGAGTTTGTATTCCGAGGCTTCGGCAGACGCAGTAAAAAAGGCAGAAGAGCAGGCTGTGTAAGCTGCTGGACTATCGCTTGGGCAATGGGCGTCGGCGTACCCATTGTTCTGGCTGCGTCGGCCATTAAAACCGGGGATGTCTAAATAAAGACGGCGCTGCGCAAGGTCGGCACGCAGGTACTCAAGGCAGGTTACATTCGGTGTGCCGGCGACGGTGGAAGCCCATTGGTCGCTAAATTTCCAACTGCTCTTTTTGTAGAGACAGAGCCTGGGCAGCGCGTCGCGTACCGCATCTGGCGCATTGGATAGTTGAATTGCCCACTTGCCAATAGGAAGGGTGTCGGTTGCTGAAAGCGCTAACGACGACAAGCAAACCAAAAGAGCGGGTAATGCGATTCGTAAAATTTTGGGCGTGTCCGGAATTTTGTGTAAACGGGGTTTGAGTTAAACGTTGTTCATCCGGTCTTCGAACTGGATAGTAAATCGGGTCAGTGCAGCCTTCCAATCCCGAATGGGCAAGGTCCATTTCTGGCTGATGTTGCGGAGCGCCAGGTAGAACAGTTTCATCAGTGCCTCATCGCTCGGAAACGAACCGCGATTTTTGGTGATTTTTCTCAGGCTCATGTTCACCGACTCAATCGCATTGGTCGTGTAGATGACTTTCCGTATCTCGGGCGGGTAGTCAAAAAACGGCGTGATGCGTGACCAATTCCGGCGCCAGGACTGGCTGATGGGCAGGTAGGCATCGTCCCATTTGTCCTCGAATTCACCGAGCATCTGCTCGGCTTCATCGGCGGTGGCACTGGTGTATATCCGCCGCAGGTCAGCGGCAACGGCCTTGCGCATCTTCCACGAGACATAGTTCAGGCTGTGCCGGACCATATGGACGACGCACAGCTGAACGGCAGCACGCGGATAGACTGCTTCAATGGCCTCCGGAAATCCCTTCAAGCCATCGACGCAGGCAATGAAGACATCCTGTACGCCTCGATTCTTCAATTCCGTCACCACTTGCAGCCAGAATTTTGCGCCTTCCGTCTGGGCAATCCACAGGCCGAGCACTTCCTTCTCACCGGCCAGGTTGAGTCCAATCGCCATATAGACGGCCTTGACGCGCACGCTGCCATCCCTGACTTTGACGTGGATACAGTCCAGATAGACGATGGGGTAAATGCTGTCCAGCGGCCGTGATTGCCAGGCCTTGGCTTCTTCAATCACGGCATCCGTGACCGATGAAATCAGCGTCGGCGACACCTCCGTGCCGTACATCTCTTCCAGGTGTGACTGGATTTCGCGGACCGTCATGCCTCGGGCGTAAAGCGACAGAATCTTGTCGTCAAAGCCCGTCCAGCGGGTCTGGTGCTTGGGAATCAACTGCGGCTCGAAGGTGCCGTGGCGGTCACGGGGAATTTCTATCGGCAGTTCGCCGAACTCCCCTTTGAGCGTCTTCCTGCTCTTCCCGTTGCGCGTATTGCCGGCAGGATTCTCTACCGGCTCATTCTTGCCGTGGCCGAGGTGGTCGGCCATCTCCGCTTCCAACGCCTTCTCGACCAGCAACTTGGTGAGCTGCTTGAGCAAGCCGTTCTCGCCAATCAGGTCTTCCGGTTTCCGATAGTCAGCCAGCAGGCTGTCCAGCAACTCCTTCGGTACTGCTTTCTTTGCTACGGCCATCATCGCTCCTTGGGGCGCGGCAGTTTCCTGCCAAATGACCGTTTACACAAAAATTCTTACACGCCCAAAATTTTCATAAATGACGCAAGTTATTCCGCAGCAGTTTTGCCCTTGCGAGGGCGTGCAGGTTTGGTTTGCTTGGCGATGAAATCAATGAATGCCGACTTTGTGCGCAAATTGCCGACTAGCGTTGTATAAGAATGATCCGCTAATTCACTGCCAAAGCGGCTGATTATCAACTTCCCTGCGGGGCTTACGATAAACGCAGTGGCAAAGTCAATTTGTTGTTGCGCAGTGAGTTCAGGAACAACCTTTGACTGTGCCATTTGTCGCTCATCGGCAGACCGATCTTGCGCTTCTTTTCTTTCTTTAGCGGTCGAGGCGCTCAACGCCTTCTGATTGGCCTGGGTGCGTTCAATATCTGAAAGCATTGCCCCGTCGCGCAGGAGCGTCATGAAGTATCGCGACGGCTTCCCAATCGCAGTCTGTTTTGCCCGGTGCCTGACAAGCTCAATCACCTCGTCAATCCGTTCATTCGTAAACTCGTCTCGATTGGCCATGATCTCTTTGAAATCGCTTGAGGTAAGACCAAATTCCTTGCGCAAGATTTCGAATTTCGTGTGAAGTTCGTGGGCCTCGGAAAATCGCGTTTTGTATTCAGGATTGTTGTTAACCTTGAAACGAATCGCTGTTACTCGCCGCCAGTCACGACGTTCTTCGAGAGAAATGTTGATATCCGATACTTCATTGATCTGCGCGATGGCCGGTTTGAGAACGTCTCTTTTCAGAAACTTGTAGTCAGGAGACTTGGGCTGGTACGTGCAAACCCACTCTGCCCGAAATTCATCGGGCGTCATCCAAGGTGATTCCCCGTCAAGACGAAACTTCAACAGCCGTTCGTAAATGTCGTAGGCGTAGATGGATTTGAAGCTGTTCCCAACAACGATAGACAAGAATGGCGTCGCATGTGGTGATGAAACCACTCGCTTCATGTCATCGTCAATCGCGAATTGGATACGCCCTTCCGCAATGAAAAATTTTGGCAACAATGAGACGGCGCCAGCCGCGTCATTATCGGGATTGTCGTGATCGAGAATTGAAAGTTCTACGGCAGCCTTTTGGCATTCCCGAAGCGATTTTTGCAAATGCTTGATATTCCGGCTACCACTGTAGTTTGCCAGCCACAGGAAATAACTGAGGTCTACGTCGTGATTGTGACTTTCAGGGTTTTGGCTGGCAATGAAATAAACCGCATTTATTGCCCGTTTGCTAACAAGTGTTAGCCCGGTAATCTCTATCAGCGCCGGATGTTTGTTGAACCCGAAGTCAACGGGAGACTCGACAATCCCCTTCTTGCCGCGGTCGAACTCCTCGAAAATATCAAAGCTTCGTTGAAGCTGCGCAACAAGCGCTTTTCCTTGAGATTTTTCAGATGACGCCATGATGTAAGGTGAAGTCAGACAATCGTATATCCGCACCTTATGCTCTCAGGGGTAAAGTGTCAACCGTGTGACTTCACCTGATGAGGTGGTCGTCGATCAACGCCTGGCTCTTGGGTTTTGAGTGGTTGTATAGAAAAGCAAGCAAGCGCTTTTTGTTTTTAAAGCAAAAGCAAAGCAGAGAGACTATGTTGTTTAGTAAAAACAATAAGATATACGGCAACAGGTGCGAATCGTTGTGACGTAGGTGAAGGTGGTTGTGCTACAGGTGAAGATAATTGTGTGGCCGTCGGGTGAAGTAGTTTGTGCTGTAGGTGAAGGTACTTGTGCTGTAGGTGAAAGTAATTGTGAAAAAAGCCATTTCTCAGGTGAAGATAATTGTGTTTGGCGGAACGTCGATAAAACAATGCCTTACGCATCAGGTGAAGGTTTTTGTGCTTAGGTGAAAGTTTTTGTGAAAGTGCACGGCGGTTACTTGGGGTTGAGGTCAAGTAGCGGCAAGGACGCCTACTGTCACAATCTCCTAAAAAAATCAGAATAATCAATGGTGTTCAACTTGCACGCTTGCGAAACACCTATCAGGTGAAGGTTGTTGTGCGGAACGTTCTGAGGCTGAATTCAGGCCAAGGGGGGATCAGGTGAAGGGTTTTGTGCAAGTTTCACCCTGTCCTGTCCTGCCCTGCTGATTGGCAGGGTGTTCGCTATCAGGTGAAGGTTGTTGTGCAAAACGCTCCGGGGCTGAATTCAGGCCAAGGGGGGATCAGGTGAAGGGTTTTGTGCAAGTTTCACCCTGCCCTGCCCTGCTGATTGGCAGGGTGTTCGCTATCAGGTGAAGGTTGTTGTGCAAAACGCTCCGGGGCTGAATTCAGGCCAAGGGGGGGATCAGGTGAAGGGTTTTGTGCAAGTTTCGCCCTGCCCTAACCTGTTGATTGGCAGGGTGTTCGCTATCAGGTGAAGGTTGTTGTGCAGAACGCTCCGGGCCTGAGTTCAGGCCAAGGGGGGGATCAGGTGAAGGGTTTTGTGCAAGTTTCACCCTGTCCTGCCCTGCTGATTGGCAGGGTGTTCGCTATCAGGTGAAGGTTGTTGTGCAAAACGCTCCGGGGCTGAATTCAGGCCAAGGGGGGATCAGGTGAAGGGTTTTGTGCAAGTTTCGCCCTGCCCTAACCTGTTGATTGGCAGGGGGTTCGCTATCAGGTGAAGGTTGTTGTGCAGAACGCTCCGGGCCTGAGTTCAGGCCAAGGGGGGGATCAGGTGAAGAGTTTTGTGCAAGTTTCGCCCTGCCCTAACCTGTTGATTGGCAGGGTGTTCGTTATCAGGTGAAGACTGTTGTGCAGAACGCGCCGGGCCTGAGTTCAGGCCAAGGGGGGATCAGGTGAAGGGTTTTGTGCAAGTTTCACCCTGCCCTAACCTGTTGATTGGCAGGGTGTTCGTTATCAGGTGAAGACTGTTGTGCAGAACGCGCCGGGCCTGAGTTCAGGCCAAGGGGGGATCAGGTGAAGGGTTTTGTGCAAGTTTCACCCTGCCCTAACCTGTTGATTGGCAGGGTGTTCGTTATCAGGTGAAGGTCTTTGTGAAAGAGCACGGCGTTTCCGTGGGGGTGGAGGTCAAGTAGTGGAAAGGAGGCCTACTATTACAGCCACCAAAAAAGATCAGAATAATCAATGGTGTTCAACTTGCACGCTTGCGAAACACCTATCAGGTGAAGGTTGTTGTGCGGAACGTTCTGAGGCTGAATTCAGGCCAAGGGAGATCAGGTGAAGGGTTTTGTGCAAGTTTCACCCTGCCCTAACCTGTTGATTGGCAGGGTGTTCGCTATCAGGTGAAGACTGTTGTGCAGAACGCGCCGGGCCTGGGTTCAGGTCAGCGAGGGATCAGGTGAAGGGTTTTGTGCAGAAATTGGTTATTGAGGTTTTCGCCCGTTCTTCTTCGGCGGTTGGTCACCATCGTCGATGTAAGACCGAAGCGCTTTTTCGAGCAGAGGATCGAGTGCTGCTGGGTCGATGGACTTGCATGAGATCCGTACAGCATCGCCGTAGTAGGCAATTGAGACTTTGTGCTGACCAACCTTAAAGGTCCGCGTCTTTGTCGGCTTATTCTGTGGCGGGGTAACGCGGTTGCGAACCCAGGAGACAACGCCATCCTGCGTTAATGAGGCTCCTTCGACCAGGCGGAAGGCCTCAACGACCAATTCGGGGTGAGTCGAGCAATAACCGCTGGCGCGCAACTCAGAGGCCATGGCAGCACCGAAACGGCCAGGATTTGCGGCAACGATGGCTTGGGCTTCTTCGGAAAAGCAACCAAAGGCCATTAGCTTACTGATGATGCTGCGTGACTTTCCTACAACAACCGCTAATTCCGATTCCGTGGCAAAGCCGCTGCGCAATAGTAACTGAATGTGCTGGAAGGTCTCCCAGTCAGACAAGTTTGAGCGAAGGGCATTGTTGCTCAAAACCATCTTTGCCGCATCGGCATCCGCAAGGGGCCGAATTATCGCGGTGACCGTTTCCTTTCCAAGAAGTCGGCATGCTTCCAGGCGGTGTTCGCCCGTCACCAGCTCATAGCCTCCGCCTGTGGGGCGAACGGTAATAGGGTCTTGAAGCCCGCTCTTCTGGATGGACTCAGCGATAACAGCAACCTGATCGCGGGATATGCCCACGCGACACTGGTATGGGGATTTGCTGATTTTGTCGCAGGGAATCTCATGCGTCGAGAGCGAGGGTTGATCGAGCGTAACCCTCTTCTGGATGGCAAGAGCCGAGGACATTACTGATTTGCTGCGTTAGGAAAACGATAGGGATCATGCCCCTCATTGGCTGCCGTAGAAAAAAACGGAGAGGCGGCAGCAGCGGCAGCTTGCGCAGGCGTCACGCGGGGCTTCGCAGAGTGGACAGTGTTGGATGCGGCGTATTCTTCCTGACCAGGATGCTGCGCGGCGTCGTGGCGTGCTGCAGGCTGTTCAGGACGTACTTGCCGTGGAATGCTGGAGGCCTCCGGGGAAACCTCTGCATAGGCACCTTGGGGTTGTTGCGGTCGAGCCTGTGTCTGAGCCGATGAAACGTTCGGCTGCGGCGGGGTTGCTGTCGCTTGCCCCTCATGCACCACTTCGCGAATCGAGCGAATGCGGCCGTCGATCTGGCTGCCTTCGTACAGTTGGATGCCGCCAGCGTAAATATCGCCAAAGACTTTGGCGCTGGGGGCCACAACGACACGACCGGAGCAATAGATGTTGCCGTGAACTTCGCCCAAAATGAAGGCGCGAGGCCCTTTGATGTTACCGACTACAACCGCCTTGTTGTAGATCACCAGCATGCCGTCATCGATGCCGAATTCGATATTGCCCTTCACCATCCCGTTGAGCTTGATGCCAAAACGGAATTTGAGGTTCCCTTCGACGATCTCTCCTTCCTCGATCACCGAACGGATGTTCTCTTGTTTGACATCCACGCGGTTGCCAGATTGCGCTGCCGGAATAGGTGCAATGGCGGTTGTTTTCTGCGGAGTGGGAGCGGCAGCGGGTTGGCTGGCCGGCTGCTCTGCTGTGGGAATTAGTTGCACACAACCATCAACGGGCTTTTTCTTGAAAAACATGGCTTTTCCTTTATTGAGTTTATTTTGGTATCGCGTTGTTTAGTTGACGCGGATCACGGATTTGTCCGTGATGACGGTGTTCGTTTGAATGTTGATCGATTGCAGACGCTCACCGTTGGGCATGACATCGCCCAACAGGACGATGACTGGACGGCCACCGTTGTTACCGGTAAAGATCAGGCCTTCGGGTTGAATTGACCGGATGCCGAAGTCTGATGCGGAGGTGGTAACAAGCCGTTTGACGCTTTCAGAGAGGCCGATTTCATTCTTGGCGATCGAGGGGGCTGCGGCTGCTGGGGCACGCCGCGGCTCCGGAGAGGAAACCTTCGGCGGCGTCACAAGCTTGGGAGCTACAGCGACATTCTCAACTTTAGGCTTGCTTTGAGCGGCAGGTTTGCGAGGGGGAGCCTCCACGGGTGGGTTTTCAATCTGCGCGGATACCTGGAGCGCGGGCGCGACGATAGTCGGTTGAGCCGGGGGCTGGGTCGCCGCCGCGATGGGTGCAGCGCTCCCCTGCCCTGCCCCGACAGTCGCCAGAATTGGTGCTGCGGGGGCAGGTACAGCAACCGGGGGAGCCGTAGGCGCCATTTCGACCGGCGGCAGTCCAGGGATAGGCGGCAACGAAGGAACGGGCGGCAGGCCGGGCAGTGCCGCATCGCTGGGCGGAACGCCAGCGACGGCGAGGCCAGGCGGCAGAAGCGACGGGTCGATGGGAAGACCATCGGGCGGCACGGCTGTTGCAGCGTCGGCGACCGGCGTAATCGCCACTGGCGGCGGAACCTCGACAGCGGTTTGAACGGGCGGGACTTCAACAGGCATGGGGCCGAGGCCCAGCAGTTCGCGGGCTTGTTCCGGGGGTACGAAAGCGGCGGTCACCGCCAAAGCGATCACGGGGACCAGGAAAATCAAAGCCCGTTTGGCTTTGTTCTTCTTCCGGGGCGGACCATCAGGATCGACGATGATTGCATCGTTGATATTCACCTCGATACGTGGCTCTTGCATATAGCGAAGATCCCCCGATTGCATATCGTCACGCACGATGGCTTCGTTGATCGGGTCGTTGGCGGGTTCTGCACGGTGATTGGCAAAAAAGGACATCTTCAAGGCGCTCCGAATGTAGTTTCGTGGATCGTAGGCAAACGAAGCCCCTTTGGCGCGTTACAAAAACGGCCAATTTTTGAGGCTTTCTGAGGATGTTCTTTCCTGCGGATTACTCTTCGACGACGATGCTGCCGTTCTGCTTGTCGATATGGGCGCGAATTCCCTGCTCGTTGAGAAGCTTGACCACGATGGCACGAACACCTGCCAGGGTTACGGATTGCACCGTTTCACCGAAAGTTGTGCCGGCGACGTAATCGAGCATGGCCGCTTCATTTTCAGGCATGCGGAAGGGCTTTTGCTTCGAATGCTTCGACGATAGGCCAACCCAAGGCTTCACATTCTTCTTGCGTGCCGTGGTCGGGGTCGGGGTCGGGGTCGGGGTCGGATTGAGTTCCTGCCGGACAGCATCGGAGGCGTGAGGGAAAGCCGTTCCAGCGGCGAATTCAGCCGCCTCGGGGCTGCTCAGTCGCGCTGCCTTTTCTTCAGGGGTCAGGATGGGAGGGCGAGGAAATTTTGATGATGTCATGTTGAGCACCTTTATTGATTAGGCTTGGCCGAAGCAGGCGGCGATTTCAGAGTAAAGCCCACGGAATTCATCGATGGATTGCTTGGCGCTTTTGTCCTTGCGAGCAATTTCATTGACGGTGATGCCTTGGCTTACGACGGCTTTGACGCAGGAGCGTCCGTGAATCCGGGTTTCAGCCACGAAGGTCATTCCAGGATGCAGGTACTGGGACAGGTATTCCATGGCCTCCTGAACTTCGGTGACGCGCTTGGCTGCGTGAGGACTGACATCGTTGAGAACGATCATGCAAAGGAGGTTTGGATTGGCGATACGGCTTTCCGAGAGCATTGCCATATCGTCATCCAGCGTCCAGAGGTCGAACATCGAGACGCGCACGGGGTAGACCAGCAGGTCAGTGACCAGCATTGCGCCGCGCAACTCACGCGAGTTACGCCCTGCGACATCAATAAAAATGGAAGAGTAGTTTTTGTTGAGAGTGAGAATGTCTTGCCCGTACTGGCTTTTATTACCCTGGGGGGTGTCGTCCACCTTTTGAAAACACGTCACTGCTGGAGAAGCCCCTTGCTGGGAGCGCAACGCTGCCCAGCGAGAGGATGAGCGCTGAACGTCGGAGTCGATGAGGATTGTGTTGGCGTCGTTGGCCATATGTTGCACGACGATGTTGCCGCAGAGCGTGGACTTCCCTGCTCCACCTTTGGATGAACCGAAGGTAACGATGGGCATGATACTTCTCCTAAGTTAGATCAGTGACCAGTGCTGTGTGATACAGGTGATCAAGGTTATGGATGGAATGTTATGTATGTTATGACCGCAAGCCTAACAAAACACCGCAATGTTATCAACCGTAAAAAACATAGGTTAGCAAAGTGATCTAACATATCGATGGTAGGTTTGATAACACTGATAACAGTGCGTAGTTATACAACATGTCTCAGTGAGGAATGTTGTATAACGTTGTTGCAATAGCGATGCAATGTTAGATAATTAACCAAAGTCATCTAACATTAGCCACACAAAGTATCAAGGTTAGCGAAGACAACAGTTATAGCGTAGATAGCAGAGCAAGCGCATATATCAACGTTATCAACGCTATCACTCCAACTGCCGAGGCACCGATCAATGAGCCAAAATACAGTCGAAATACCGTCATCAGGGAAGGAGGTCAGAGAACTTCTCGAAAAGCTCAAGCTGCCTATCCCGGACCGGGACGGGATGGCTGCACTTTCATCCGAGGGGGCAGAGTTTGCGCAAAAACTCGCCGAGGCGGCACGGTCGCCAAATATGGCAGTGCTTCAACTGGAGTACCTCAAGGACGTGACCACGGCGGTAGCGCCAGAAACCCGTGAGGCAATTGCCGCAGCAGGACTTGAGGTTCCGTTGCTAACTGCCATGATCGAGATTGCCAAAGAGGAAGGTGAGTCGTTCAGGAAAGCAATTCGCCTGCTACAAAAAAACGCTGCAGACACAGACCGCCAAGCAGCAGTGACGTATCTCGGCCAGCTTTTCGAGCAGATAGGGGTAGGAGAGCACATCGGTTTGATCCCGACGCCGACCGCCCGTCAAACCGACGCGGCGCCACAAAAGCGTGAAGACAACCCGCTGCCAGAAAGCCCTGATCAACAAAAAACGCCTCGCATCGAGAGTTCGCCTAATGACAAGGTACGTCAAATACCGAACAACAACTCCCCAGAAAGTGATCGTCGTTACGGCCAAAGCATCCATGTCTACGGCAGCAAGAACGCAGTTTGTTTCAATGCGGGAATGCAGCGCGACAAAACCGCCCAGACAATCAATGTCGAGTCAGCGCAGGCGCTAGGGGATCGCCGCTACGACTGGGAAAACAAAATTGCAATTCAGTTGACGCAATCTGAGTTGCCATTGGTGCTGGCCCTGTTCATGGGTGAAATCAAGGAAATCAGGATCACCAGTCATGGCGCCAGCAACGAAAAATCCATGACCATCGAGAATCAAGGAAATCAGTTCTTCCTGGTGATGATGTCGAAAGGGCAGGCCGCAAGGGCAACCCCGATTCCTGCGATGGAGGCGTACCCGATCACAGCCATGTTTATCGACCAACTGATCAAAAACAATCCGGCGCTTGGCGCAAGTCAGGTGATGGCGCTGGTTCGGCATTTTGCCAAGATGTACGTTACCCCGCGCTCGCAAGCGCCAAGAGAGGTGTCAAATGGCTGACCCGCATGTGCGCGAAGCGCTCTATCGCCGCCTGAAAGCGGTACAGGCTGAATTCGGCAAGGCGCGACTTGAACTGGGTATGCTGCTCACCGTCTTCAAAGATAACCCGGAGTTCTGGGAAGGGAAGGCGGAATCGTTCCCGGCGTTCCTTGAAGAAGAGCGCATCCAAAGCGCTGCTGCCAGTCAGTTTATGAAGGTGGCAAAATGCTTGTTGTTCGACTTCGCGCTTTCCGACACGGAAATCCATGAAATTTCGACCGCCAATTTCCGCATTCTGGAACAGGCCTCCAAGGTAATGACCAAGGAAAACCGGGATGATGTGCTGGCCATCGTGGCAAGCCTCGGAGAGCGGGACGCCCGAGAGGCGTTGCGCTGGTATGGACTTGAGGATGACGAACAAAAAGCAGCACCGTCGCCCGTTAATGGCCTTATGCGGCGATATCGTGATCTGCCAGACGATCAACGTCTGGCGTTCCTCCAGAAAGTAGCGCCTATCAAAAATGGCCGACGCACACACGCCTGAGAAAGAGGTAGAGAGGGTTTGCAAAGGCCTGGGCGTTGATAACCCCGGCGAATTGCTACGCTGGTTGCCAAAGGGCTATCGGGACTACCGAGCGCCATCGGACTCCATTCCCAAGATGTTCGGGCATGGGAAAGTGGCACTGCGCGTAACCATTCTGTCCAAGGAAGAATACGACCGCCAGGGCAGTCTGACGGGGATTCATTCTGCGCAAAAGCCATATCGAATCTCGATGAGGGTCCGGGATGGTCGAGGCTACGAATGCTACATGACGGTGTTCGGTGCCATTCAACCGTGGAAAGCCGTTTCTGTGGGCAGTGCAGTCACTGTTTATGCTACGGTTGATGAATGGAATGGAAAGCTTCAAATCAAAGGGCCAGAACTGATCCCGGAGCATCGCGTAGGTAAGATATGTCCGATGTACCGTGGGAAGCGCAGAAAGGTGTCTGCGGAGGCCGTAGAAGCTGCTGCAGAGGTTGCTCTGGAGTCGCATATCCAGGACGCAATCGAATCGATTGAGCGTGCTTGTGGCTACTCTGAAGCCGAAATTTGCGCCGAGACGAGCCTGGGTATCAAGTCTCTCGGCGCACTTCTCCGAGCATTGCATTCGCCGGCGTCGATGGCGGCTGCCGAGGAGGCTGTTTCGCAAGCACGAAATGTCTCGATCTTGATGCTCAAGCGGATGGCTGCGCGACTCAGTGAGCGCCCCATTTGCGAACGCTCGCGCATCGAAATCAACCGGGAGATGCTGGCGAGTTTGATGGGCCAGCTACCCTATCCGCTGACGAAAGATCAAACCACGGCGGTTGCGGAGATCATTCACGACCTGGAGAGCGACAAGGCGATGCGGCGGTTGCTGTCGGGGGATGTTGGTACTGGCAAGACGCTGACGTTCGTTATCCCGGCCGTGGCCGCGTTAATGATGGGAAAGAGCGTTGCTATCGTGGCGCCGAATCAACCGCTGGTGAACCAATTGGCGGAGGAGGTGAAGCAACTATACCCCAACGCCCCGGTGCATATTGTTGTGGGGGGAAATTCCAAGCAGGCGCTTCGTGAGGGGCCGTGCATACTGCTTGGAACAATGGCGCTGGCCAATGTGGTTAAGCGGTCGGGGCGCGAGATAGATTTTCTGATCTGCGACGAACAGCACAAATTCAGTACCGAACAGAGAGAGGCGCTTGTCGCCGAGCACACGAACCTGCTGGAAGCTACGGCGACGGCCATTCCCAGAACGGTGGCACTGATGACGCACGGCGGAATGAGCGTGTCGATCTTGCGAGAATCCCCTGTTCAGAAAACCATCAAGACGCGATTGGCGTTCCCTGAAAGACGGGAGGATGTCATCGGTTTTCTTGAGCAGAAAGTGGTGAATAAGGGCGGGCAACTCGCAGTGATCTATCCTCGTCTTGAGTCTAGCCAAGGGAAAAAATCCGGGGCAATTGAAGCGGCCTTGCACTGGGAGAAGCGCTATCCGGGTAAGGTCAGCGTGCTTCACGGGCGGTTGAGCGAGGAAGAAAAACGCGCCGTCATTGATGAATTCAAGCGGGGGGATAAGCGCGTCCTGGTAGCGACTACCATCTTCGAGTTGGGGCTGACGGTAGAAGGGTTGCGTGGGCTATTGGTGATTGATCCTGATCGGCTAGGGGCGTCACAGCTTCATCAATTACGCGGGCGGTTGGCGCGAAAGGGAGGGGTGGGGTACATGATCATGTACATGCGCCAGCCGGTGGATGCCTACGACCCTGAAACCGTCGCTCGGCTGCAACGGGTCGAGGCGACAACGGACGGATTCGAGTTAGCCGAGGATGATGCTTACGCCCGTGGTTTTGGGGATCTTCAAGACGGCGAAGTTCAGGACGGAAAGATGCCTGTGTTGTTCTACGGGGTATCGATCCGGCCTGACGAACTGGTTGCCGACTAATTCAACGAGACGACAACCCGGCTTCGTCAATGAACTGCGATAGTGGGTCGGTGACCTGAGATGACAGGTACAGGTGATCTCTGGCGCGGGTCATCGCCACGTACATGAGTCGTCGTTCTTCATCGATCAACGGGTTCTTGGGGGAAGGAATAACGGTTCCCTCGCACGCAAGAATCCAGACATGTTCGAATTCCAGGCCTTTACTCCCGTGCATCGTCATCAGGTGGACGCCGGATGCCGCATTGGACTTGGCTTCAGAATCCTGATTGGAGTCCTTGGCGGGCTTTTTTGACTCGCCGTTGCTCGACAGGGAATTGACTCGCTGCGTCATCGACCCGGACATTTTTTCCGACACTGAGGTGCTGATCGACTGAAACAGTTCTCGCTTTGAGCGTTTTTCTGAGTCGTTCTCGTTCTGTTTCTCTTCGGGAATTCGTTGAAGGAAAAAGTCGTTGATGGACGTAATTGCGTGGGAATAATAGCCGCACCCGGCCAGGTTTCGCCAGCCGCTGGCTAGATCAACGAAGTCATGGACGACTTTGATGGTAGATGGGCTGGCGCCGGCCATCTTGGGCTTGTATCGTTCCATTAGGGAATAGAACTTGCCGTCTGTCTCAACATGAATCCGGTGGATATCGTCGTTGGAAATGCCGGCCCAGTGCAGCAGGTTCGTGATCCCGTCCGCTTCTCCTGTCTGCACTGACTTCATGATGCCGAGGTACTGGATGAAGGGCGGAGTGTTCCAGATCGAGTCGGATGCGGCCCGGAAATATTTGATTTTGCGAATCGACAATTCACGCTCGATTTCGTCAAGGACGATTCGATTTCTGGCGAGAACCGCCCATTTGCCTTCTGGTACGGTGAAGGAAAAACGTACTGACCCTTTGAGGGGCACCGCATCTTTGGCAATTGCGTCTGCGATCGCGGCGGCTTCATCGGTCCGGCTACCGTAACGCTGCACGAACACTGTGCCGCCTGGGCCACGAAACCCGTTCAGGCGTTTATCAACGCGTTCAGGATTTTTTTCGATCAGAACCTTGGCGGTGTTCAGGATTTCCGAGTGGCAGCGATAGTTTGTTGCCAACGCGACACGCAAGGCATTTGTCGCTTCGCGGAAGGTTTCCATACCGCGATAGCCAAGTGCTCTGCGGAAGGCATAAACGGATTGGTCGTCATCGCCAACGGCGGTGATTTTTGTGCCGGCCTTGTGATGCTCAAGTACCCAAGCAAGCTGAACTGCGTCGGTGTCCTGAAACTCGTCCACCAGCATGTACTCGACAGGATAAGGCTCGACTTCGCCGCTACGCATTAAGCGGACGGACTTGCTCAGTACGTCGTAGAGATCCTCGACCTTCGATTGTTCCAGAATCCGGGCATACGCCTGATAGACCGGGTGGTTGATTTCTGGAACTGGATCGATGCTGCCCTTTACCGTTTCAATGAGGGTGACGGCTTCTTCATATGTGATCGGTTCTTCTGCCGCGTCCATGGATCGCCTGACATAGATCGATTGTTCGGCGGGGGTGGCGATGCGGCCAATTTTGCCGCGGGCGCGAAGCTGGCGGATGGCGAGGGAATGGAACGTACCGGTGCGCGTTCGTTTGCTGACAACCTCAAGCGGGATGTCTTTGATCAGTCGCTCGTGGAGTTCATTCGCGGCGTCACGCGTAAAGGTGACGGCACAAACGCGAGATTTGGGAACGGTCTTGAGGATGTGCCCAATCTTGATGACGATGACGCGGGTCTTTCCTGAGCCAGGGCAGGCGACCACGAGGCAGTTGCCATCGTGGTCGACTACTTGTTGCTGTTCCGGGTTGAGGTTCACGCAGCGATAGCAACGTCGGCCGGGGTTTCAGCGGGAGTTTCCGGTGCGCCTGTTGCTGCAGCGGTATCAGCCTTTTCGGCCTTGGCGTCATTGGCGGCATCCGGGGCGGCGGCCGTAGTGGCGGCCAGCTTGGCGCGGTCGGCTTCGGATTGGGCACGCATCTTGACGCCCAACGCAATCGTCAGTTTGCGCATGGCGCTGGGAACCGCCCGCATGTGCTTCTTGATCTGAAGCTCGTTCTTCGAGTGCTCGCTTTCGGAAATGGCGCCATGGAGCATCAGCGTGCTGAGAAGGACGAAGAGTTCGTCGCACTTGCGCAGCAGTTCGATGTAGCGCTTCTGCACCGGGCTGACGACGGTGGCGACGTATTCCTGGGCGTTTTCGTACGAGGCCAGGTCAACGATGGCTTCGTCGGCGAGGATCTTGTGGCACCACTTGATCTTGTTCTCGACGGACTTCGTTTGTTCTTCCATCCGGGAATAGATCAGCTTTTCGGCCTCATCGGCGACGGCTTCGCCAAGGACGACACGGCCACGCACCGACATGAAGAAACCGTTACGGCCGAGGTTGTTGAAGTTGCGGTCGAACATGTGGCAAACCTTGGGGTTGCCGAAGGTCGGGTGAAGCTTCAGGGTTGCGCCGCGAAAATTCGTCAGCCAATCCTTTTTGGTTTCCTGGTCGATAGCCATGGAACACTCCTTTGAAGGTGATAGAACGGAGCGTGCAGGCTACGGTTTATGCAACAGAATTTCGCGTGGCAAAAACACGGGTTTTTGGACATAAAACGGGGGGGAGTCTCAAATGGCGGTTGAATTAGACCTCTTGCTCGATATGATCATCTGGAGAGAATTCAGATAGGTGAGGCAAATGACGGGCTTGGATTTCCGGAACCTGTTGATCAGCAGCGGGCTGACGCAGCAGGAATTCGCAAATGAAATGGGGGTGCATCGGACAGTTATCGGCCGCCAGTACAAGGCAAAGGTCGTTGATCCGGTCTGGTCATATGCGCTGGCGGGTTACCTGGCAATGCGTCAGGCGCGTGAGTTGGTGTCAGCGATGGCAACCAAAACACGGTGAGACGAAAAACAGTTGACGCCGTGTTGGCTCGTGGTAGAGTTGCGCTGTCGCCTTCATGAAGGTGGCGGAGTAGCTGGAACTCCAAACCATTTCGAGCCTATATAAACAAATGTGCGCCGCGACGGTGGCCACAGTCTCTTGAAGAATTTTATTTTCAAGCGACGGACCTGCCCCATTGCGAGTGCGGGTCCGCGAATCTCCTTCAGGTAGTCAGCTTATGAAAGCGCCCAACCTAAAACGGGCGTTCCCTTGAGCAGATTTTTCTGGTGGAGCATTGTGTTCCCCGAAAACGTCGGTGCATTGCGCCCGACATTAGTCTCCCTTTGTGGAGGCTTTGCGACCCTTTGCGGTTGCCTTTGAAATGCAGTCCTCAAGACTGCACCTGTCCTGACAGGCTATCTCCGCTGCTACGTGCGCGTCTCAGAAGGATCGCTTTGCGATCTTGTCGTCCTTGTGATGACTTATGCGACGCTTCGTCGCTCGCCAACAGGCCTAGCCTGAGTTTGGATCAGACCGTTTTTCGGCACCAGACTTCGTGAACCTGCGTTAAAGGTCTTCATGTCGCCAATCTTCGCATCTTGTGCGTTGGTTAATTGGCCAGTCCCCCCGCTCGGCGGGGGGCAGTTTTCAACCCTTGGGGCGTCCATTCCTCAAGGGATGGTTGTTTCCAAGGTTCAACGGGCTAAGGCCCACGACACCAAGGAGTAATCAAATGTCTCTGATCGTTGCCGCTGTCATTAGTTCGGGTTTTGTTCTCTCAATCCCCGTGCTGCGCGTCAAGCGTCAGATCTGGGGCTAATGGAAAAAGGGGGGGCTTCGGCCCCTTCTTTCTTGATCACGAAGCGCCATTAGAAATAGACCTTTCAATCTATTGCTAATGACGTTTGTTTGGCGTTCGACTAGCTGGGGTTGCCAAACGGTTTTACCGAAATCCAGCGTACTCAATGCTCGGCCATCTGGTCGGGCTTTTTCTTTTTTAACCCACCGGGGATCACTTTCCCGTTGGGTTGTGGTTCCCCTTTCTTAGGAGAACCACAATGCCTAAAGATAATCAGGTCTTGGCCCAGGTCGCAGAATGGCAATCTGGCAAGCATCTGGTGAATCAGGATGCGGTCCAAGGGCCGGTGACACGGACCTTGGTCTGGGAAGCCCAAGGCGTGCATGGTGTAGCCATCATCACGAAGGCGGGGGACCAGAAGAAAGGGCATTTCGTCGATTTCAAGATCGACGAACGCAATCCTTTCCGAACGGTCGTCGCTAACGTGAAGCGGGCTTATACCCGTGACCGGAAAAAGCTGGGGGAGGCGCTATGTTGAACGCACCTCTCACCGGAATGACCGTGCCTGCAGCCGCGAAAGCTGCCGCAAGGCGGATCACCAAAAAATCCACAGAGCAGGATGTCCTGCGCTTCTTGCAGTTGCCGCTTTTCGAGACGGATTTCTGGGAGCCAGAAGACCGAACCGAAACGGTTGAGGCTGAAGTTAAGGCCGACGCTGTTGGTGATTTGCTCGAAGAGGCGGGAGATGAGCGCGTTGAGTGGACTCAGGATGAAATCCTGGATCTCCATTCGGCAATGCTGGAGTTCTCGCTTCGTGTGCTCGCCGCCAATGGGAATCCCATGGAAAAGCTTGGCATCCTGAACTGGATTTTCGAGCCGGACTATGTGGGCGAAGTCGAAAAAACAACCGCCACCGGAACGAAGAAGGTCATCGTCACCAATGACGCCGTGCCTTTCTCGTTCGCCTTTTGCTGCCGATTGGAGCGCCACGACCCGGAAATTTATCGGGAAGCGTTGCGCAAGATTCTGCCGCAGGAGTTGGTTGGGCGGTATCTCGCCAGTGAGCCCAAAACCCACCATCACAACGGACACAACCCGTCGTGCTGGGAATTCTATTAAACCCTTTCGGGGACTTCTCCCGAAAAGGGGGAGTCTCCGAGTAAAACTGGAGATTCAAATGGAATACATTGAAATGTCTGTTGGTGAGCGTCTGGGCATCCCTTCTCTCAACAACATGACCATTTACGGGCTGTCGGAGCCGACACCCTTCACCCCTGTCCGGGACGAAACCCATGTTTTCCGTGAGGAGCTGGCGCGAGACATCGCCCTGTTCTTCATGGCCGACGACACGGCGATGAAGCTGACTGGCTGGCCGGGGTGCGGTAAGACCACCGAAGTCGAGCAGTTTCACGCAGCGTTCAATCTGCCGTTGTTGACGACGGTAGCGCATCCGCGGATGGAAATCGCCGATCTGATCGGCCATTACATCCCCTCGAAGGAGGGCGGCATGGTGTATCACTACTGTGCTGTCGGGCATGCGGCGCGTCAGGGCTTCTCGGTCCTGATCGATGAGTACAACGTGCTCGATCCGGGTGTGGCGGTCGGTCTGAACGGCATCGCACAAGGCGGCAAGGTCTACATCCCGGAAACGGGGGAAATGGTTGGCGGGAATCCGGGTTTCCGTCTCTTCGCTGCTGGCAATCCCAACGATGTTGGAGCCGGCATGATGGGGCGCAACACGCAGGATGCCTCCAACGATGACCGCTTCATTGAGCTTCGGGTTGATTACCTGACGGCCAAAGAGGAGGTGCCGCTGGTCGCGGGTGAGTTTTTCGCCAACATGGGTGACCCTGACCAAGGGATTGCCATGACCTACGCCGAGAACATTGTGGACGTAGGAAATCGTGTGCGGAATCTGTACTGCGGGGTCAATGACTCGGCGGACGCGATCGACATCACGTTCTCCACGCGGGCGCTGCGACGCTGGGCGAAGTACATTGCCCTCTATTCAGCCCTCGGTGTGGACAAGCCGGTCAAGGTGGCGCTGGAGCGGGTTATCACCAACCGCGCCAAGCCGGAAACGGCAAACGCGATTCTGAATACGGTGGAAACCGTGTTCGGAACTTTATAAAAGGTGCCGCTCCCGAAAGGGGGCGGTGTCTTATTGAGTCCTTTTCCCGGTGATCAATGGGTCAGCGGAAAATGGATTTGTAGAGGGCGTTGCTCTCGCAAAAGTAGCTGACAGCCTTGGGGAAACCCGAAGTCAGCATTTTCAACCGCAGCGCGGATGTCTCTATCCGCGTAGGCGGACAGGGCTATCCAAGTGTTTATGGAGGCACCATGTAATGCAAGTAAGACAACAAGATGAGAGCTTCGGGGGAATGGTCTTCGGAGCGATCGTTTTTGTGATCGTCGGGGCGCTCGCCTATGCCTGGTTCGGCATGTTGAGGCTGGGCAGCCTCGCATTCGGAAAGACGACGCCGCAAGCGATTCCAGCCGAAGATGTAACCGCAGGCGCGGTTGCGCGACAAACAGCGGAGGCGGAAGAGGATTTAGCTCCTTTGGACGATTCGCCGCAATACATCGCTGCGAGGGATATCGCCCGCATCAGCACCAAAGTGGGCATTCTGACTGTGCGGTACTACGCGCAGTTTGAGCTTGCCCACGGTCGTCTGAAGCCGAAAACCAAGGCGCTGCAGAAGTTGCACGGCGAGAACATCCATCTGGATGACCGGAAAGCGGCATCAATCAAGCAGGCGGTGGATCTGTTCGTTCAGGAAGTCGAGGCCAAGTTCGGCTGCGGGGAAACCAAATCCCGAAGTCGAACCAAGTCGAGTCTGAATGAAGGGGCGGATGCGGGAATGCCAGATTTTCTGGATATTCCTGTGGATGCTTATGCAAATGATCCACCTGCTGGTTACGCTGACGAACCGCCGCCGCCTTTTGAGGAGGAAACGGTTTCTGTTGCGCCAGCGCCTGACCCGGTTGTGACGCGCAAGCGCACGAAGGGGAAGAAACCGGCGGTGTCTTACCGAGGGGAAATCCTCTCGGTGGGGAAAGTCCCACGGGAGTTCAACGGTAAGACGAAGTTGAACTACCGGGTGCTTTTGCACGATGACGCCCTTGGGGCCGAGAACGCAATTTGGGGGGCTGACCTTCAGAGAGCGATCGAGGAAGGTGGTTTCAAACGCGGCCAACGCGTAGAAATCGCTTGCCTGGGCGAAACGCCGGTGATGGTCAAGGGCGAACTCAAGAACAAAAAGCTCTGGAGTATCGAGCTGATCTAACTCCCGTCCATTTGGACGGATTCAAAATCTCCGCGGGCGAGGGCTCGCGGAACTCATGAGGAGAAGTATATGAGCAATGCATCTATCAACCGAGCAACCCTGATGGGAACCCTCGGCGCCGACCCGGAGGTCCGTTACACGGCCAACGGTGTGGCGATCGCCAACCTGCGCCTTGCCACCAGCGAAACCTGGAAGGACAAGCAGAGCGGCGAAAAGAAGGAGTCCACCGAGTGGCATCGTGTGGTCTTCGACGGCAAGCTGGCTGAAATCTGCCAGCAGTACCTGAAGAAAGGGTCGCATGTCCTCGTCGAGGGCAAGATCAAGACTCGCAAGTGGCAGGACAAGGACGGCCAGGACCGTTACACGACCGAAATCAAGGGGATGGACCTCAAGATGCTCGGCGGTAGCGGTCATCAGCGGCAGCAGAACCAAGGTTCTGCCGCAGGCGGTAGCGAACGCCAGTCGCCGGGTGGTGGCGGTGGCAATGGCCAACCGGCGTCGTTCGACGCAGGCGGGTTCGATATCGGCGGGGACGACATCCCGTTCACACAACCTGTGCTGTGGGACGAAGCGGATCGGCTGACGCGCCGGATCGCACGTCACCGCTAATTTTCAACACAACCCATCCGGGGCTACTCCCGGATGGGGGTAGTCCCGAACTGAACATCAGGAGGGACTATGTATAGCGCACCAAAACTCGGTTTTGGGGATCATGTCAGGAAAGTCGAATCATTCGATGATGTGGTTTCCAGTATCAAGGAAGGAAGCATGACCGGTTCGCCGGCAAGAACGTTTTACGGCACAATGGGCCGCCGCGTCTTCTCGTTCGATGGCATGTTTGTCGTCGATCAGAACTCTGGCGATATCGTTCCGGATAACGAGCTTGATCAAACCATCTCAAAAGGCCTCTTTGTTGGGATCAATTGAGCAGCCAGGCCCGAAAGGGCTTGGCGTTGGTTAGGTGTCGTTGCAGCTATAGCGGAGCTATGTTTGATAACACTTATAGCAAACTAGGTGTTACCCAAGATAGTTCCCCGGCGAAAATCGCCGGGTGTAGAATTTGAATATTCTTTGGCCTAGCCAAGACAGGTAGCTGGTGTTACCTGGGTCATCCGACCGAAGCCAGTCTTCTAATTCAACCCTGTGGGGCATCATTCCCGCAGGGGCATGGTGTTTCCGCGTTCTCTCTAGGAGAAATACCATGCAACAAAATCAAATCCTCGAAAAAGTCATCTGCATTTCCCTGGAAGGCATTCGTCTCTGGGGTGCCCGCAAGAAATTGCAGGTTGCAGACCTCGATGGGGTGGCTGAACAGTCGTTGCCGCCGGCGGATCTCGCTTCTTTGGGGTCCAAGCGTATTTTCGACGCCAAAAGCCTGAACCGGTTTGAGGCGCTCAAGAAGCAGGCGCACAACGCCTGTGCCAAGCGGGGAATTCGTTTCCTGGGAGGCTACGCCGTTCCGGCAGAGGAGGCCGCTGCATTGGGCACCGAACTGGACGCGATCGGTGTTCTCTTCGAGGACGCCAAGCGCGACCTCTTGGCAACCTACGACGACAAGCTCGACGACTGGGTTGCCCGTTATCCGGGATGGGAGTCCTGGATTCGCCGTGAGGCGAAACCCAAAGATGCGATTGCTGACCGAATCAGCTACGGCTGGACCCCGGCCCGCATTAGCACGCCGTCCGATGAACCCGATTCCATCTTGAACAAGAAGATGGCGGAGGAGACGGGCGGTTTGGCTGGGCGTCTGTTCTGCGAAATCGCCGATGCGGCAGAAGATGTGTTGGATGCGATCTCGGGGAAACCCAAGGTTAATCGCCGCGCACTCTCTCCAATCCGGAATATCCGCTCGAAAATGAGCGGATTGGCCTTCCTCGATTCGCGGGTTAAGCCGCTCCTGAAGTTGATTGACGATACGCTGGCTCAAATGCCGGGGGATGCGCCGATCGAAGGAGTTTCGCTGACCGCGCTGACGGGCCTGGTCATGATCCTGAGTGAGCCAAGTCGCATGCGTCGCTATGGTGAGTCTGTCCTAAACGGCAGTTCACAAAGCGATGCGCTTGATGACGCGGGCGAGGATGTCACCGAAGTCACCACGGTATCCGTCAAGGAAACCGAGGAACCCACTGTGGCAACCGCTGGTTCGCTGATTGATGATCTCTTCGGCGGTGATTTCGTGTCACCGAAGAAGGAACCGGCCGGTATCCCGGCTGGTTTTGAGATCGCCCCGCCCGCCCTGGAAGATCAGGGTGTGGAGGAGTCGATTTTTGAGGTCAAGGCGGTCGAGGTGCAAACCCCGATGGTCGAAGTCAGTCAGGTCAAGGAAAGCAAGCCGGTGGTCGAACAAACCACGGCTGGCGATTCGCTGATTCCAACGCTGCCAACAATGCCCAAGGCGCTTCGCAAGATCCGTCCGTTGGGTTTGGCTGCATAAACGTCCTCCAGTTCTCTGGTGGGCGTCATTTACCCACCACAAGGGCGGCCCTTCTCGCAAGAGAACGGCTGCCCATCTCAGTTGGAGAAAAACATGAGAACTATTGAACGTTCACTGCCTATCATGGTGCGTCTGCTTGCAGACCGTATGGGGGTCGAAAGCCAGTTCGGAAGCCCCCGCTTCGCGGTATCCAAGAAAGACGACGGAACGTATGTCGTTCATATTCCGGCATTGCCGGAAGATGACGCGGATGCCCGTGATATCGCCATCGGCGGAGTGATCCACGAAGACGGCCACATCCAGCACACTGACTTCGGTCATATTGCTGGCTCTGAAGCCTTACGCAGCATCCACAACAGTATCGAGGATATCGCGATCGAGTACCGGCAAACCAAGCGGTATGCCGGCGCAGATCGCTTGCTGAAATCGATGTTCAGTGCGTTTCAACGCAACGGGCGTTTCGTCGGGGTGCAAGATCCGAGTAATTTCACTGAGGTGCTGAAAACGGTCCTGATTCACGGGATGCGATCTAAGTACCTTGGGCAGTCGATGTTCGATCAGACTGCGGCGGAAGCTCGAATGATCCTGGCGACGATGATCGGAGAAGAAGCTGTTCTCGCCATCGAGGATGCAGTCTCGCCGGTTCTTTCGGCACCTGAAACCAAAGATCGCGTGGAGCTTGCCAAAAAGGTTCTGGAGATTCTCAAGGATCAGTCCAAGGATGAACCCCAAGATGGCCAGAAACAAGGCGACGGCCAGCAATCCGGTAACGGTGAGCAGTCGGAGTCGGGCGATCAATCGGGTGGCTCGAAAGGGCAGGACTCAGGCGATAGCCAGGGCGACGGCCAGCAATCCGGTAACGGTGAGCAGTCGGAGTCGGGCGATCAATCGGGTGGCTCGAAAGGGCAGGACTCAGGCGATAGCCAAGGCGACGGCCAGCAATCCGGTAACGGTGAGCAGTCGGAGTCGGGCGATCAATCGGGTGGCTCGAAAGGGCAGGACTCAGGCGATAGCCAAGGCGACGGCCAGCAATCCGGTAACGGTGAGCAGTCGGAGTCGGGCGATCAATCGGGTGGCTCGAAAGGGCAGGACTCAGGCGATAGCCAGGGCGACGGCCAGCAATCCGGTGACGGGGAGCAGTCGAAGCAGGGCAATCAATCGGGTGGCTCGAAAGGGCAGGGCGCAAGGCCTGGGCAACAGCAAAGCAACACCTCGGAATGCGACACCAGTGGGAACGCTGGTGATGGAACGGAAGCCGTCGCAAACCACCTCGATCCGCGAGCAATCAAGGATTTCGTCAACGGAAACGTTGATAGCGGGGAATGGGATGTTGGTTCCTCGATCGCGCAAGCGCTTGGGGAAAAAGCCGTTGTCGCCAGCCGGGATCATGTCCGGTTGCCGAATGCTGTGAGGGCTGGATTGGAGCACGGTAATGGGGCTTCGATCATTCACCGTCTGAAGGTGCAAAGCAACGCGATCCGCAATAAAGCGGTTGCGCTGCTGGAAGCGGAAGCACGCTCGAAGATCATGTCGGCAAGGACGGGTAACCGGCTGGATACGAAACGTATCTGGCGTTTGCAGACGGGGGATACGCGGGTGTTCGAAAAGCGGGTGGAAGGCCGAAAGCAAAACACGGCTATCCAACTGTTAATCGACCGCAGTGCATCGATGACTCGGGTTTGCTCTCATCAGTGGTCGAAAGATGCGAGTGAGTTCGTTCCTGTGTCTCGGATCGGCATGGCAGCCGACGCGGCCCTGTCTGTGGCGATTGCTATGGACGCGGTGCCAGGGGTCGATACATCGGTGGCTGCCTTCCCGTACCAAAGCGGGCGCAATCATGATGATGTCCTGCTGGTTTCTGATTTTGAAGAGAACTTTCGGCGGATCGCTGATCGTTTTCCGACGATCGGGGCGCAAGGCACGACACCGCTCGCGGAAGCGCTGCTGTGGTCTGGTTATCACCTCCATCAAAGCCAAAGGGATCGGAAGATTCTTATGGTGATGACGGACGGGGAGCCGGATGACCGCGAACAAGCGTCAGCAATGATCAGCTTGCTTGCTGCCAGCGATATCGAAGTGATTGGCGTGGGGATGGGATGCGACGTATCTGGTCTGTTCCAAACCTCCGAATCAATCCAAAACATTGGGGACTTGCCCAAGGCGGTTTTTCGTGTGTTGCAGAAACAACTTGCGAAAGCGGCCTGAAGGTCTCAAAATGCAACAAGCCCGCTCCCTTCGGGGGGCGGCTTTCTTCTGCCGCTTCAGGCGGTAAAAGAAAGCCGGTTGCTGTACGCCGGGTGTAGTGTTTCTTTGCTCGACCTTTATGGTTGGCACAGATGGGAAGCTGGCCCTTATCAGCCTATTTCAATCCCGCGGGGAACTTTGTTCCCTGCAGGGCCAAGGTTCATCCGCTCCTCATGGAGTTCCTACAATGAACCTTGTAATTCGCGCAATATCTGTTGTTTTGATGGCCGTTTTTTTCTCGGCGGCTCTGAACACGACCGTTTTCGCCGTTGAGGGTGACCTCAGTGGTTCCGATTACGGCGCCAACGAAGCCCGCCGCTACCAACGTGTCCAACTGGGCATGGTGATGGCGGTTCGTGAGGTAGTGACCAATAAGGACAACCCATCGGCACGCACCACGGGTGCGGTAATTGGGGGGCTTTTGGGGGTTGCTGCAACGCTACTCACGGGTGACCGTGAAGTAAAAGCCGCTGCCATGGCAGTTGGCGGCGGAGTCGGTGCCATCGCTGGCGGTTTTATCGGCAACCAAGTTGCCGGTACGGAGCGCAAGCGTATGGTTGAGGTCGTGATTGGCCTCAGCGACAAATCAATGATCAGCGTCGTGCAAGAGCTCGATGCTGATGCAGCGTCCTTGAAGAAGGGCGATGTGGTACGAATCCTCGACAGCAGCACGGGAAATACCCGTGTTGCCAAATTCGAGATTTAACCCCTCCGGGAGAGACCCCGGCAGGGGTCTCCTTCGGGATTTCCTAATCCAACCCCGTTTCGGGGTCCACCCAAGTGGCCCCATAGAGGGCTTCTTCGGTGGGCCTCGATTTGGGGTATTCACGAAGGAGAAACGTATGTCGAATATCATGGATGACGCCTTCGGGCGTTGGCGGGATATCCACATTGAACTCGGAATCGACGAAAAGTCACTGGATGGGTTTCATCATCCTTGCCCTGCATGTGGGGGGCGTGACCGATTTCGGTACGACAAGAAAGACGATGGGTCTTTCTTTTGCTCAGGCTGCGGGCCTGGCGATGGCATGAGCCTGGTGATGCGCTATCGCAATATGACCTTCCTCGAAGCAAAGAAGGAAGTTCAGGCAATTCTTGGGATAACGCAAGAAGGGGGCGGCACAGAGCGTGTCGCAAGAGTGCCTCGCGTAAACGACAACCAGGATCAGCGAGACGTACAAGCGATCCGGAAAAAGTTGCAAAAGGTGGCCAATGAGTGTCAGCCGGTAACAAAGGGTGATCCTGTATGGAAGTATCTGCGCAACACACGGATGTTGGATCTGCCCAGAATGCCTTTGGGTATTCGTTTTCATCCTGGCCTTGAGTATTGGCATGTGAATGGTCAAGACGACCTGCTGCTGCCGAATCACGAAGAAGGCAAGCTTGTGAAACTGGGGGTATATCCGGCCATGGTTGCAATTGTGCGTGCGCCTGATGGGCGTCCTGTTTGTTTGCACCGGACGTTTCTGACGCCAGATGGGAGGAAAGCTGATGTCCCGAAAGCCAAGAAGCTGATGAAGTCGCTTGGTATCGAGGGCGGTGCAATTCGCTTGTCTAATCCTCAAGGAACCATTCTTGGGGTTGCGGAAGGAATCGAATCAGCACTCGCGGCTAGCGTGATGACTGGTCAGTCGGTATGGGCCGCGGTTTCGGCAACGATCTTGAAAAAGTTCGTTGTGCCGCAGGAAGTGGAGCATCTGGTGATTTTTGCCGACAACGACAAGCCTGATGAAAAAGGCCGTCGTGCAGGGCAGGAAGCTGCCAAGTTTCTTCATGACCGTGTGGTGGAGAGCGGAAAGAAGTGCTCGATCATTACCCCAAGTATTCCGGGAACGGATATGTGGGATGTGTATGAGCAAGACCTGTGTCGCCGGAAGGCGGCATGAATGGACAAGGGGGGCACTATGCCCCCCTGTGTCTTTTTTGGGGAAAGCTTCCATTCGTTGCCATTCATGATAAAAAGCAACAAACAAAACATCCAAAGGGGTAACAATTGAACTTATTGACCACTCTCTGTACCCGCATCGAGGACAACTCGTTTGAGGTGATGTGGCGAAACGGAAGCAAAAAACAAGGCATCATGAGAATTAACGTTGTAGCGAACGTCAATGACCCAGAAGTCATTGCAGAATTATCTGCATTGCAGTGGCTTCTTGGACATCGATCGATCTTCGGTCCAACACAGACGGGGAAGGGCCTGAAGCTGACCGTGACTTCCGGCGCCATCAAAAAGCTCCTGAAGAATGTGCGCAATGGCGTTCCCGACAAGAGCGCAATCACCAAGCCGCACCTTATTCCCTATGGGCGATTTCTTTGGCACCGATTTTCCGGGTTGGAAATTGATGTCTCAAAGGATGCCTCATGGTTGTTGCCCCGCGCTCAGAACGACATTGAGACGGTCGAGATCAGGGAGCCATTATCCGAAGTCATCGAGATTCCGAACCTCGGCCTGGTCGAAGTGACCGACCACGCGATCACACAGTATGCAAGTCGTCTCGCCAATGTTGATCAGCCAGACCTCTGGCGATTGTTTCGGCAGGCAGTAGCGAGGCTGCGGAGAGTAGACTTGAGTGAAGAGCAAGTTATGCAGAAAGCGGCGAAGCACGGCGAGGCGGGTGAGCTATGGGTCAATGATGCGTTGCGATGGGGGTTTGTGGTCATCCGCACTGAGTTTTTGCCCAAGATCGTGACGGCGCACGCGATCAAGATGACTCGCGTCTGAAGCTGAAAAATTTCTACGCTACGCAAAAAGTTGTTGGCTGGAGAGAAAGACTGCGGCTCACCGCCGGCTAGGCAGACAATTTGCCAACAACTCGACCGAGAATTGCCATTTTTCCGGGGGTGGAATCTAGGCAGAAGTCTTGATAGTCAAGCATCTCGCTTGAGTACAGCTTGTTATCACACAGCAGGCTGACGCGCTCTGACGCCATGAGTTGCACGCGACGCAAGAAGATGTGCTTGCGCATTTCAAAGGCAATCACAGTGCCGTGGGCCAGTTCTCTTTGTGTCGAGTCGAAGAAGACACAATCCCCTTCCTCCGCATACCCATGCATTTCATCACCAACAACGATGAAAGCCTTGAGGGCAGGGGCGTGGTGCGGGGCGAACGAAGCCAGCGAGAACACAGGAATTTCAGAAAACGCACCTGGATTGTCGACGTAGGGGATGTGCGCTGTGCTGATGGAAATGTCCTTGGTTTCCATCAAGAAGTCCGAGAAGTTTTTTCGGCCAACCAAGAAGTCAATCGTGCATCCAAGGGCATTGGCCACGACTACTAGATTGGGCAGGGACGGCATGCCTGTTCCTTCGAGCCAACGGTATACCGTGCCCTCCTTGAACCCCGTCTTGTCAGCAAAGAAACGAATGCGCCCCTTGTTCTTTGGTGGTGCGCCGATCACGTCTAGTCGCTCGTTGATGCCATGAGCGATCACGTAGGCGAAATTTTCATCATCATTTGACATAGGACAAGTGCTATCATTGCGCCTTGTAGAAAAATTGAAGCCTATTTTTTGCGAGCGACAAAAAAATGATGACTTTGACTCAATCTCGTATCTCTGATGTGCACCAGCTCAACCGAGAATTCCTCGCTCTTTGCAACGACCCAATTGCTGCCGAAGCGTTGGGTGTAGAACCAGCATTTTGTGAGTCGCTGGCCAAGTCAGATCCAATGGCTTTGGAACGTGCTGCCTGCACGGATGTGTTGTTGTTCAAAATCAACGACGCTGTTGCGGATGTTCCCATGGGATCTCTGCCAGAAAAAGTAAGCAGCTTTTTGCAAAAACTCTCTATCACCGTTCGTGATGTCGCATCACAAGATCCGGTTTTAGCTGTTTCGCATTATGGCATAAAAATAGAAAAATGCAATGATCTGATAAAAATGCCGGTTATGGCAGCGTTGAATTATTTTCAGCATGGGAAACAACGTTTTTCTGCCATCAACACCACAAAATTTTGCATCCTTACGGGTCTTGATGTTCAAGCCGAAAGGACTCAGTTTCTAACACTGGCGGCCAACGATGACCACCATTGAGTCCGCAGCCAGCAAGCTGGAGGCGGTTTATTCCGAAGTTTTACGAGAAATACGCCTTGAAGCGGCGTTAATTGAGTTTTGTGCCAGAGGGGCAAGAAACCCGACGCTGGTAAGTTTGTTCAAAAAACACTCGCAAAGTCGCGTGAGAGAGTTTAACAGAGTATTTCACGGGGAGGATTACCAGTCCAAAAAACCGTGGAGCCTGGATTATTTCGTTGGGTCAGCAGATCGGCGGGCTCAGTCGGCCACTTGTGTTGTGATGTATCGCCGGTTGGTGGACGCCGGGATTGACAAGATTGAAGCCTACCTGCAATTGCACAGGTCGCATACACAGCAGTATGGGCCGCTGGCCTACAACATCGATGACATGATTCGCATCATTCGCGCCTCGGAAGACCGAGGGGAATTGCGGGTTGAGCAATGCGAATGCGGGCATAGGACATTGATTAAGAGCGATAGCATCATGTCCAAGGGGCTTTGTCCGATGTGCACACCTCATCGAGGCTCCAAAGCCGCGGTTCGAAAGGCTGGGGGCCTGACAATCGCCAGTGAAGAGGTGATTGGCGTCTACATTGAGAAATATGTATCGGACAAAACCCGCGTTCTCCGGATGTCCATGCAAGGCGCAAGGGTGAAAGAAATTGCAGTACGGATTCCAGGGTCTGAAAAATTCGCGGCCGAGCTTTATCGGCGGCTTTACGGAAGATCCTCGCCGCAGGGTGGTGGGGTATGCAACAGCGAGTTTCACGTTGAAACAATTGATCGCCGGCACCAGACATCGGTCATCATCAAAAAATATCTGAGTCTGATTGAATCGGGCGTTCGCGAGATCGAAGCCGTCGAAGCGACCAACGCCTTCTACCTGGCTACGTTCAACGGGCAGTCGGGTAGTGATCTGATGGGTTACTCGCGACTTGCCTTTGCCATCGTGCTCTTCAAGATTGGTGAACTGCAGTTCTGTAAATGCGGAAAATGCGGCATTGAATACATCGTTCTAAAGGATGAAATTCCGGGTGACCAGCAATGCCCGGTGTGTCGAATGCTTGCTGGAAAGACTGTTCGCCCCGAGAAAGACATTGCCATCGAATACGATGTCACAGAGTCTGGAACGATCTTTCCGCCGCTGCCAGGAGACCCCCGCCGCAGAAGAGAGGAAAGGCGGCAAAAACAGGTGTTTTAGTAACGGGATTAGAAAGAGCAGTTCCGCGATGATGCGAGAATGCTCAAGTCTCTTCTCTCGCTATTCAGCAATTCGCGGCCTCCAGGACAGGCTGTAGCGCCAAAAGCCGCAGTAGTAGCGGCCGCGCCAGCCCCCAAGGTAAGTATTGGGTTGCCCGTATATCCGCCCGTCGATGGCGGTGTGGAAGTTGCCCCGGTCGATGGTGTCCTGTCCACGCAAACTGAATTGATCCGGAGGCTCCGCTTGTTGGCGGGTGTTGAGGCCTCAGAGTTTGACAGACTCTATATCGGCGTACTTAAAACGCTGGCTTCCTATGTTGACATGCTGCCTGCTTCGTCTGCGGGAACGCACAAGGGGGCAGGCGGATTGTTTCGTCTCTGTCTGGAAATTGCCTTCTATTCCCGTCAGGCCGCCGAGGGGCTGATTTTCGCCGGCCGAGCAGGGGTGGAGATGCGCCGGGAGCTAGAGCCACGGTGGCGATATGCAGCGTTCCTCGCTGGGTTGTGTTGCGAATTGCATCGACCACTCGGTCGAATGGTTGTGGTTACGGCCAGCGGTAATGAGTGGCCAATGCACTCGGTTGGGATTGCAGAATGGATCGAGTCGCAGCACGAAACCCGCTACTTTATTCGTTGGTCTGATGAAGGCCACCCGTTCAGCATGGGGATGTCATCAATCCTCGCTAACAAAATCATCCCCGCCCATGCCATGCAATATTTGCAGGCAGGGGATGCAAAGATTATCCCGGCGATGCTCGAAGCCATTATCGATGATGGTGCGGCTAAGAATAACCCGTTGGCTGACCTGATCGCCCGAATCCGCAAGAAGGTCATTGATCGTGACCTCCTCCTGTCTCCGCACAACTACGGAAAGTTTACGGTGGGGATGCACCTGGAGCCACATCTGGTGGATGCCATGCGTGCGCTGGTGGGTAAGGGCGTCTGGAAGATTAACGAGAAAAAGGCGCGGATCTGGTACGGCAAGGACGGGATGTTCATCGTCTGGCGCACGGCTGCCAAAGAGATGCGAGACGAGTTGTCGAGCGCAAACGTGACGGGCGTCCCCCAAGATGCCGCCACAATTGCAGAAGTTTTGCATAAGGCGGGAATGCTGTTGGCGGACGTAGGCAGCGATATTTATTGGCCGATCAAACCACCTGGCGCGGAAGCTGAATTGATCGCAGTGCGGATCGCTGATCCAGAGTCCATTTTGATCGCCCTTGAAACGCCGCCTGCGCCAATGGATGCCAACCTACTTGTCAGCGGACAAAATCAAACGGTGTCACAGGCTGCTCCGGTCGGCGCGACGGGTGGGGTAGCAGAGGTTGCGGTAGCCACGGTCAATTCGGAGCCTTCTGCCCAGTCTAACGCCGGTGACGCTCCTGTCGAGACGCTGCCGGAACAGCCGCGGAAGGAAGCCGAAGTACCGGTCACCGCACCCGCACCTACCCCGGCGAAGGTGGCGGAAAAACCGGCGGCGGAGCGGGCGCCGGCGAAGCCGCGCCAACCAAAAATCCTGAATCCGGGAGAGAAGCTTCGCGACGGCGAATTGCCAACCGTTGCAGAAGTTACGCCAGGGAGTTTGCCGCCAGAGATTGCGGCAAGGCTTTCCAAACCTGTGCGCAGCGCGCTTGAAATCTTGGTTGAGGACCAGCGTTCAGGTGCATTAGCGGAGTGCGCGGCAATGGTTGCTGAAGGGTTTGCTATCAAAGCCCAACAGTTCGCCATGTACGGCATCGAGGCAACCAAATTCATCGTGGAGTTGCACGGGCAGGAATGGCTTTATTCCGTTGCAAGCAATCCCAGAAGAAAACTGCATCGGGTTTCGATCAATGGAGCGGAGGTAGATGCGGTTGTTTTGAAACGCCAGGCGGCGATTGATATTGGATTCAAATTCTGATGAAAGCTTACGAAAACCTCTTCCGGCCGGCATACGAGGTCATTGGTGCAACCGCATGGACGATGGCCGCTGTAGTCATGGTGTTGGTTGCGGCGCTAACGAGTGTGCCGACCGGGGCGATTTATTACATGGGGGCGGTAGCACTCTTGATGGCTGTGTGGCGCTGGTATGAAACGATTGCGCTGTGGTCGTTCAAGGTGTCGCTTGCCGGCAAGGCATTTTTGTTCATGGCGCCGAGCAAGCTCATTCAGTTGATGCGCCTTGAGCCAAAGAAGAAATGGCTGGGTTACGGCTTCAACTGGGGACCGCAACATACCCAACGTGTGATGGAAATCCGCAAGCGCCCGGTCAGCACCGTGTTGCCCCCGGAATGGTTTCTGAAGCTCAAAAAAATCCGGTTGCTCGATGACATTAAAGGGGCGCCGTGGATTCACGGCGTCGAGCCGAACGAGCAAAGCGTCTATGTGCCGCTGGAGGCCCTGGAAGGCCATGTCCTCGTTTTCGGCACGACCGGCAGCGGCAAGACTCGACTGCTTGAAACGGTGGTTATTCAGTCGGTAATGCGCAAAGAGATTCTGATCATCATCGATCCCAAAGGTGACAAGGAGTTATGCGACATTACGCGCCGCGCATGCGAACTAGCCGGGCGACCTGATGCATTTGTGCAGTTTCATCCCGCCTTTCCATCGAAGTCTGTTCGGATTGATCCACTGAGAAACTGGAACCGTTCGACCGAACTTGCCTCGCGTATTGCGGCGCTGATGATCTCGGAAGACGCCTTCCAGGCCTTCGCGTGGCGAGCAATCAACTTGGTTGCTGATGGCCTGATCTACATTGACCGTGCCCCAACGCTGCGAACGCTCAGAAAGTTCATTGAGGGCGGCCCGGACGAACTGATGGAAATGGTTCTGCGGGAGTTCTTCAATCGCAACGTGCCGCGATGGGAAACGCTTGTCAGTGGTTTCGTGGGCAAAGCGCGGGAAGGAAAGCTGCCGTTGAAGCTGGGGCCGAGCGCCACGCCGGAACTGATGGGGTACATCTACTACTACAAGAAAGAAGTACCTGACGACCAGCGCGATGTCGTGGTGGATGGGTTGCTTTCCATGGTGGAGCACTCACGTGATCACTTGTCGAAAATTCTGGCAAGTCTTGTTCCGCTACTCGTTCAATTGACGGCCGGCGAGCTGGGGCCGTTGCTCTCGCCGGACACGGAAGACATTGACGATCCGCGACCGATCTTCGACACGAAGAAACTGGTCAACGGCCATCACGTCTTGTACTTGGGCCTCGATTCGCTATCAGACGGTACGGTTGGCTCTGCTATTGGATCGATCATCCTGTCCGATCTGACGGCCGTGGCAGGGGATATCTACAACAACGGGACGGGTAAGCCTCAGAAGATACAGTTGATCGTGGATGAAGCGGCCGAGGTGGTGAACAAGCCGCTGATCCAAATTCTGAATAAGGCGCGTGGCGCAGGCTTTGTTACGTGGCTTTTGACGCAGACGCTACCGGACTTCATTGCACGAATGGGTAGCGAACCCGAAGCGCGGCAGATGCTGGGTAACTGTAACAACCTGATTGCGCTACGCACCAAGGACCGTCAGACACAGGACTTCATTTGCGAGACGTTCGGGAAAACGTCAATTACCTCCGTTTCGATTTCCAAGGGGTCGGGAACGACATCTGACGAAATGGGGAATGAATTCAGGGGAAATATCAGTGAGTCGCTTCAAGAAACTGAAGTCGATTTGTTTCCGCCTGAATTACTTGGAATGCTGCCCGACCTCCACTACATCGCATCAGTTGCGGGCGGGCGCTTGATCAAAGGCCGTCTGCCAAAAATTACCGAGGATTGACATGACCCCGGATGCAGTTGTTTTGAATCGCATTTACTCCAACGAGCAAAACTGTGACGAATTTGTTTCCCCAGAACAGTCACTAAAAATCTCGCTGACTCGCATTGAGCGCCGTGGGTTTGCCAAGGCTGTTTTCTTGTGTCGGCCAAATATTGAGGTTGCCGCCAGAAATCTGGCCAAGGTCATCAGCCATCTTTTCCCGTCAGTAAACGAAGAGGGGTTTTTGCTCGATGAAGCATTGAAGGCAGCATGCGAGGCCTATGAGGAAGCTGCTGCGTGCGCAGCTAGTGACGCTGAGAGCATGACGGCATTTTTTAAGGCGATGCTTGAGGTTGTGGTTGAGCAGTTGCCGCAGTGGCGAGTCCATGCAGTCATGCCTAATGGATCGACCATCGCCTGCCCTCCGTGTATTTCCATCTTCGACTGGATCAAGAAACGACAGGCGGAAAGGGTTGTTTACACAAAGCATGGTGTCCGCGTAAGTCAGGAGGAGCGCCAGGCATTACGGATCATGCTGACCTCAGCGCTGTTGTCGTTCGCCGATATTGTGCATCTGCAGCAAGGGCAGGGTAAAACAACATGATGATGTGGAAGCATATCGGCCTGTGGATTGTGGCCTTAATTCTGGCGGCATTTGCCCTCCCCGCATTGATGTCCCAGGAGCAAATCATGGGACATGTAATGAAAGAGTTGGGAATGATCGAGCGGGCAATGGGTAAGGCGTCCACTAAGACGATCATGGAAACCGCTGCCAAGATGTATTCCGAAGCCTTCGTCAAAACGGGGGTGATCCAGGCGACGCAGAAGGTCAGGGTGACAGAAGACGAACAGAGGGGCACGGAGCGGCTTTTTGGTGGGCAGTTGGTGGCGCTCTCGGATTTCACGAATGAATACATCCGCGGGGTCGCCGCAATGTTCTACGCAGCGTCACTTCGGCTCGTCATCATGATGACCTGGATGGCCTACATCTTGCCGTTCGGGATAGCCATCTTCGCGGACGGGTTTGCCCAGCGCAAGGTGAAGCTGGCGACGTTTGGGTATTCAAACCCGCAGATATTCAATGCTGCGCGGCACACCCTTGTAGTCATGCTGATGTTCCCAATTTTCTATCTGATTGTGCCGATTGCCCTGACGCCATTGGTGATCCCGTTCTGGGCCATGGTTGCAACATTGCCGACCATGATTATGGTTCGTCACACACAACGGCTCTCGATCTAAATTAGGTCGTCGATTTGCCCGTTTTAGACGGGCGAATAAGAGATGCCTACTCGATAAAGTAAAAGTATGGATCAACAGACTCGCGACAATGCCCTCAACATGCTGATGAACGCACTGCGCCCAGTGCGTCATCTGATGGATGACGGCCAAGTGCAGGAAATTATGGTCAACGGGCCGGATGATGTCTGGGTTGAAATCGCCAGAAAAGGCATCAGCAAGACGGAAATTCAGTTTTCGTCGCTGGAAATCCGGTCGGTCATTCAGTTGCTTGCGAGCCTGGAAAACAAGCAGGCCCGTGAGCGAGGCAAAGACTCGATCATCGACGCCCGTATGGACGGATATCGTTTTGCTGCGGTGATGAAGCCGACTTCCATGAAGGGGCCGTCGCTTTCAATCCGGAAGCACAACCCAGTGCACCTCTCGCTCGATGACTACGTGAACGATGGGGCGGTCCCCCCGGATATGGCGGAAGTGCTGCGCGAGATAATCGAGGCCAGGAAGAACATCATCGTGGCCGGAGGTACGTCAAGTGGGAAGACCACATTTGTAAATTCCCTGATCGGACAGATCGATGCGGGTGACCGCATCGTGACGATCGAGGATACGCAAGAACTGAAGGTGCTGGTTCCTAACTGGATTTCGTTAATTGCAAACGAGCAGGAAGGTGTCACCACGCGGGATCTTGTGCGGCTATCGCTGCGCTTACGACCCGACCGGATCATTGTCGGCGAAGTGCGGGGCGGAGAAGCGTTCGATCTCCTGGATGCCGCCAACACCGGCCATGACGGGTGTCTGGCAACAATGCATGCGTCCAGCGCGATTGGGGCGCTATCCCGCTTCGAGTCGCTCGTTCTCCGAGCAGGCATCAACTGGCCGCACGAAGCAATCAAAGCTCAGATTGCAGAGACATTCGATTACGTCGTGTTCATGGCGCGAATGAAGGGCGGTAGAAAACTTTCCCAGATCCTTTCTTTGAAAGGGTTCGATTTTTCAACTAAGCAGTACATCACCCACGAAATCTACAGGGTTAATGACCAATAGGAGTCTTGTCACATGAACTACGCAACGCAATATATGGGCGGCACCAACTTCGAGCGCGCCCTGGAGAGAACCCTCATGGTGCTGCCGCTGCTGGCTGCGGTATTGCTCCTGTTAGCCTTTTCGATGGAAGCTGCCCACGCCGCCCTCCCGTGGGAAGGCCCGTTGTGCATGGTGGCGACCTCGCTCAAAGGCCCGGTCGCCAAGTCGATTGCGGTGATCGCCATCGTGATCTGCGGCCTGCTGATGGCCGTGGGAGAAATGAGCGGTATGTTCAAAAGCCTGCTGGGTCTGCTGATGGGCGTGAGCATGGCGCTGCTGGCCACCTCCTGGCTTGGCATTATCGATAGCTCGGCAACGGGTATCTGCTAATAAGCGTGGAAGGCGGGCGCGAAAGCGCCCGTCAAACGATCTCATGAGTAATTCGAACTATGTAGCGCGTGCCACGACGGTTCATAAATCGTTATTGGAAATCCCAACCATTGCTGGTGTGGAAAAAAAGATGGCGATTCTGAACGGAACGCTGGGCGCCGCGTTGGTGATGGGAACGGAGCAGCTTGCCTTTGTCGGGCTAACGGTGGCGCTTCATTTCTTCCTGATGTGGATGACCAAGAAAGACCCCTACACGATCAAAGTGTATGCGCGGTACGCGACATTGGCCGACATCTACGACCCATGGCCGCGAAAAAACCAGAAGCGCAATACGAGACCTGAAGGATTCGGAAAGAACCTCTTATGCTGAACATCAAACAGATTGTGAAGAACTACGAGGACTCGGCTCGCTCTTTCGGCGAGCTGGTTCCGTTCATGGCGCAAATTGCGCCTGACCTGATGGTAAACAAAGATGGCTCCATTCTTGCCTGCTACACGATGGAGGGTGTCGATCAGGAAGGTCTTCCGCAGTCTGAAATCGATCATTACGCAAATCTGGTGGAACACGCTTTCCGTGGGTTTGGCGAGCGCTTTACCGTGTGGTTCACCGTCGATCGGCGGCGGATCACTGAATACCCGAACTCCAAGTTTGAAAACGAGGTCTCGAAATACATCGATGACCTCTGGCGCGAACAGTTTGAACAGTCCGGGCAGTACAAGAACAGTTTGTACCTCTCGGTCCTGTACACGCCGCCAAGTGGGGCCGATGGCTTCATGGAGAAGCTGACCCACTATATCAAGAATGAGTCGATGCCTGTGCTCAAGGCTATTTGGAAGGCCTTTATGGTATCGATCAGCAAGAAGCGGACTTTTGATTTTGACGCTAATCAAATGATGGCGTTTGTCAGTGACATGGAAGAAAAGCTCTCCAGCTTTGAGCAAACGCTGATGGACATAGACCTTCGTCGCATGCGGGGTGATGTCCTCCTGGGCTTCCTCCATCGCCGGGCATCGCCAACCTGTACCCAAGAGCGCGTCAAGATGCCGGAAATCCCGATGTACATGGATTCGTATCTGAACACGGATACGCTCGTATCGCGTGGGGATACCTTGAAGTTCGTTGGGTCGTCGGGGACGCGCCATATTGCCGCGATGTCGCTCAAGGACTGGCCTGACTGGACGATGCCTGGGATTCTGGATGATCTGCTGGCTATTCCGAATGAACTGACGATTTCGCAGGTATTCCGTTTCTCCGACAACCAGAAGGCAAAGGCCCATATCGAGAGCGTCGAGCGCCATCAGCGCTCCATGCAAAAAACGTTCTTCCAGTACATAAAGGAATCCTTCACCAAGGAAGAGACGACAAACGTCAATCAAGGTCGTGTCTTGCTCGCCCAAGACGCCAATGATGCGCTGACTGAAATGACCACGGTCAATCGCTCATACGGCTATTACAACCTGTCTGTTGTCGCGTTTGGCAACACGGAAAACGAAGCCGAGGTTGCGCTTCGCAACGTCAATCAAGTGCTTCAGCGCCGGGGATACCTGACGGTGCGGGAAACCATGCACCTCCTGTCGGCGTTTGCAGGAACCATTCCGGGCCAAGCGGAAGCCCTGGTTCGCTGGTCGTTCGTCTCGTCAGGCAATCTTGCCGATCTGGCCCCTGTGCGGACGTTGGGAATCGGGAAGCGCTTTAACGATTACTTCAAAGATCAGCGAGGCGACGGGAAGGATCAACCGGCGCTGACTGTGCTCTCGACCGAGTTTGCGACGCCTTACTATTTCAACTTCCACCAGGCTGACCTTGCGCATACCTTGGTGGTTGGCCCTAGTCGCACCGGGAAATCGTCGTTCATGAATTTCTTGATTTCCCAGTTCCAGAAATACACACCCTGTAACACCTTCATTTTCGATAAGGACTATTCCTGCAAGATTCCCACCCTGATGCAAGGAGGGACGCATGTGGATATGGGGCTTAACTCGAAAGACACGATTGCCCTGAACCCGATGCGCCTGCTTGGGGTGCCGGAGGCTCGGCCATGGATCAATCACTGGCTGGAAATGTTGCTCTCCGCCAAGGGCCGGGAGTTGAAGTCGGCTGATCTGGATTCCCTGAAGAATGCACTTGATCAACTGGCTTCGCAGCCGGAATCCATGTGGCGCCTGCAATCCTTGACCCCCTTCCTATCCAACGAACTGAAGGAAGAATTGCACCCTTGGGTTTCGACAGGGGCATACGCGAAGTTCTTTGATAACGACCAGGATACGTTCCAAGTCGGCGACAAAACTTGCATCGAAATGGGCGGCCTATTTGCCAATGAAACGGTTGCCGCGTTGTTCATTGATTATGCGTTCTATTGCATTCAGGAAAAACTGGATGGCCGCCCGACGCTGATTTATATCGAAGAAGCGTGGTTCATGTTGGCGAACAAGCAGTTCTCGAAGGGGATCGATAACTGGCTTCGGACCTTGGCGAAGAAAAATGCGTTCCTCATCATGGCGACGCAATCGCTAAATGAAGTCGCCAGGAGCCCGATTTTTGCAACGATCATCGACAACATCCCGAACCGGATCTACTTGCCGAATATCAACGCGATGGCGCATGCCGAGATGTACCAGAACACCTTTGGTCTAAACGAAGAGCAGATTTATCGAATCCGAAACGGAATTCCGAAACGGAATTACTACGTCGTGACACCAAAACTGTCGCGGATGGTTGATGCCCAATTGCCCCCAGAAATTATGGCGATTGTGCGCTCGGATTCAAAGGCGCAGAAGGTGTTTTCCAAGCATTACGAGACGCGGGAAACCGTCGAAGGCTGGCGTGACAACTACATGAATGAGGTATTGGGTTATGCGTAAAATTATTCGGCTTGTAGCGGGGTTCTGGATTGCGTGCACGATCTCGTTCAGTGCTCACGCGCAATATGCTGTGCTTGATATCCCCAACCTGATCCAGTCGATCCAGGGGGTTATGTCCGATCTGGTGCAAGAGGGGATGCTTACCGAGCAGACGATGGTCCAGGCGCAGGAGTACGCCCTACAAATTCAGCAGTATTACGCCAAGCTGCAGGAATTGCAGAACTGGCAGCGCAAGCTCGAAAACGACTACAACCAGATCAAGAGCTTCATTGATGATCCGAAATCCTTGTTGGGATTGCTCGACTCAATTCGCAAGGCGAACGCGATGCGAAAGGAGTATGGGGATAAAGTCAAAGTCCTCTACGGCGACCTCGACAACGCAAAGAACGTCGCTACCACGCTTTACAACAAGTACGCGGCTTCCGGTTTGGACTTCAAGAAATGGTCAGAACGGATGGCTGATGTAAACAAGGCTCGGGGGGAAGGGGACGGTTTTATGACTGAGTATCAGGTGAAAGTCCTGGATCAGGTCAAGGATCGCTACGATGAACTCCAAAAGCTTCAGTCCAAAATCTATTCCACGGATGGTACGCACCAATCCATGCAGTTGTTGAACACGCACATGAATGCGCTGCTTGGAACCATGAACCAGATGCTCGAAGCCAATACAGTGGCGGCCCAGCGCAAGCTGCAGGACGAAGTCATTCAACACGGCAAGGAAAAACAATCTGACGAATCAGCGCAAGCGTTCGACACAAAGATCGATGAAATGCGTACGAAAAATCAGAATGCCATCAACTCGATGATCAACTACAGAAAATGAAACTCCTTGCTAAATACGGCCTTGGGGCGTTGCTGCTGACGCTGACAGCATCGGCATTTGCTGCAGGCGCGGATACGGCAGTCAACGAAGTAATCGAATCTGTTTTCAATAAGGCGGGGAGTATCGTCACAGGTTCGCCGTTTGCTGCAATCGGCGCCGGGCTATTCAAAATCATCCTGGGCATCCTTATTTCGTGGAAGGCCATCAAGATTGTTTTGGATATTTCACCGTTCCAGATGGTGATTGCCGAACTGGTTCAGTTGATTTTATTGGCAGGGATCGCCAGTTTTTTTCTACAGCCCAATACTCAAAAAGAACTGGCGGATGGCTTTACTTCGTTAGCGAATACCGCAATGTCGGCGGCGGGCGGATCGATTGATGTGTCCTCACCAGCAAGTGGCATTATCAATACGATGGGCGTTGGAATGCAGGCCATCGATAATCTTTGGGGGGCGTTGACGCCACAGGAAGCCGAAAAGAAAGGGTTTTTCGATGGGGTGACTGCCTGGTTGAAGACAGCCTGGGACGAAGGGCCTGTCGGCAGCATTCTTTACGGGATCGCCGGCGTCATCTACAAAGGCTTGATAACGATGGCGATTATTGCCTGCACAGGTATTTACATTGCCATCATGATTATGACGCAGATCATGATCAATATTGGGCTGATGCTGGCGCCGCTTTTTGTTCCATGGCTTTTGTGGCCGGCAACCGCCTTCCTTTTCGAAGGCTGGTTACGATTCATGATTACTACGGGTATTCAGAAAATTGTCGGCGCAGTCTTGTTCGGGATGACGGCGGGGATGCTGACGCAGGTTGGCACACTGGCAAATACTGCCGCGGCGACGGCGGAATTCAACGCCTTTGCCTACGCGGCCACTGCAATCATCCTGTTGATTATGGTCACGATGATGGTCAGCGTGAATTCCATCGCAGGCGGGCTGGTTACCGGGATGCCGAGCGTTAGGTTTATGCCGCCGGCCGCAATGATGACTGGAGGTATGTCAAAGGGTGCGAACACGACGGCTGGGAAGATGGCAGGGGGCATTGGAGGAGCCGCGCAAGGCGCAGCAGCAGGGTTTGCTGCAGGGAAAGGCCTGGGTGCTGGTGCAAGAGCTTCTCTGGCTGCGACTGGAGCAAAGTCTGGCGCGAAGGAAGGCTGGACTACCGGAGGGCAGGAAGGCGCCGGCATGATGGCTGCCAGAGGCGCGGGAAGAATAGGGGGGGCTGGGGGCTCGTTGGCAGTAGGCGCAGCCAGATCTGGTACGGGGGCCGCTAAGGCGGGAGTGGCCGCCGCTAAAGCACGCTTTGGCAAGCCGTAAAGGAAAAGTTTATGAATTGGGTCGGATTGAGCGTGCTGAAGCAAAAGTTCCGCGGCATGTCGAGTGAGGAAGAGGCGATTCTTTCTGCTGCGTTGCTTGAGCGGAAGAAAGTTGCTCGCGAATACCGAGGTCAGATTGAAGCGCCTGAATGCACGAATCAATCGATTGCGGCGGCGACAAACTGGGCTATTACGGTGATGTGGCAGGATACGCCGGGAATTCTGGTTCTTGGGATAGCCGGCCTTACCTTCGCAGCAGGAGTTCAGTGTTATGACCTTTGGAAATACGTTGAGGTGATAATCAGTCGTTGAAATGACGTTTTAATTCGGTAGACTTGTTCATAAGGAGTAGCAAAATGAACAAGTCACAAGTCACCTCTATTGCCAAATACGCACTGATTGCGGCGACCTTAGCCGTTGCCAGTGCGTATTTTTATCGGCACTTCCTGCCGTCCATTACCACCGAAGAAGCGCAAGCAGCCTGTCGTGAAATTAACGGCTGCAAGAAGGCGCATACCAGCGTGGGCTATGACAAGGCGGGGCATCGCCCGCTAACGGTGCTGCATGTGGTGATCGACCGCAAAACCGGAGGGCAGGCTGCTGCTTCGGCATTTGAGGCAGCAATCGAGGATATGACGACGCCCCGGAAACTCGCCATGAGCATGGTCGGGGTAGCTCGGTCGATGGAGGTGCGCTATGAATAAGGCTGCTTTCGAAATGACGGTACTGTTTTACCGTCTCGTCTTGACCGGACTCATGTTGTTCTCGCTTTTCGCGTTCCCCTTGTCGCTATTCGTGAGCGTGGTTCCGGGGGAGTCTGGTCACGCCTTCTTCTCTACTTTCCTGCTTCCACCGTGGTTGTTGGCGGTTGCTTTCCTCGCGTTCTGTCAGCTTGCTATTCAGCCCTGGATCGTTTTCCCGAAGTTGGCTACCTACAACCTCGTTATTTGCGGGGCTCTGCTGCTCCGGGTTTGGGCAAATCTCGCCGATTACCCGGAAGTAGTGGCGATGACGGTGATTTGCGCCCTGGTCGTGGTGCTTCAAAAATTCGTTGGCGCAACACCCTACACCCCACCCAAGAAACAGGTGATTGCCAACGTGGCCAAGGAGCAAAAAGAGACGCCCCAGGAAGAACGGGTGAGCCAGGTGGTTGAACCAAGCATTTCCTTCTCCGATGTGGCTGGCATGACTGAGCTGAAGGCAACAATGCTGGACGCGGCCCATGAGGTGATCGGGGCGACGAAGCGCGGAGAAAAGAGCCGCAACGGGATTTTGCTGACGGGTAAGCCCGGTAACGGCAAGACGATGATGGCCGAAGCGCTGGCCGGCGAAGTGGGGCTGCCGTTCATGCCGGTTACCTTTGGCGAGGTGGTTTCCAAGTGGATTGGCGACACGCCAGAACGGGTTAAGCGCGCATTTACGGAAGCAAAAGCTGCCGCGCCCTGCGTACTTTTCCTGGATGAAGTCGATTCGTTGTTGAGCGCACGCAAGGAAACGTCGTCCAACGAGGAAAGCGCGAAGATCGTGAATGTGCTGCTCACAGAGCTTGTCAATATTCGCAAGTCGGGCGTGATTGTCGTTGCCGCGACGAATTTTGTGGATCGCCTTGACCCTGCCGCAATTCGTGAAGGTCGTTTCGACTTCAAGATCGAAGTGCCGCCGCCGGACGCAGAAGCTCGTGCCTATCTCATTAAGTCGAAGGGCAAGGGGCGGATCAGTGATGCCACGGTGGCAATCGCGGTGCGTCGGTGGGAAGGCTTTTCTGTGGCCCGGATCAACGCAGTCATGGAAGAAGCGATCCGCATGCCGAAAACCGCGGCGGGTATCTCGTTCGACCTACTGAAGAAAGCGCTGCGAAAGGTGCAGGGGCGTGCCGGCAAAATGCCAGAAAACACGCCGACGCTCGATAAGTTGGCCATGAGCGACGAAATGGAGAGCAAGCTCACTTCCCTTGCCAATCGGATGGATCGGATTGCTGAAATTGAGGCGATGGGCGGTTCGGTGCCGCGAGGCGTGCTGTTCTACGGGCCTCCGGGAACGGGCAAAACCCTGATGGCCCGTGCTTTGGCGAAAACGGCAGATTGGGCTTTCCTGCCGGTGAGCGGGATGGACCTGATGGCCTCGCCTGAGCGCATCGAGCGATTGATGGATGAAGCCAGCGATCTTCGGCCTTGCATTGTCTTCATTGATGAAGCTGACGACGTTTTCAAGGATCGCCGGTATAGCAACAATCCAGCACTGACGAATAAGCTCCTGGCAATGATGGACGGCGCGGGCGGGCATATTCCGGATGTCCTCTTCATCGCGGCAACCAACCATGCCAATTCTATGGACGAGGCCGCGGTGCGCGGTGGGCGTTTCACCGAGAAGATCGAATTCGGCTTGCCTGATGAAGTCGCAATCGAGAAATTCCTGGAATCTTGGTACATGGATACGCCTGCAGAGTTGTCGGATGATCTTGGGTTCCAAACAATTGCTCATATGCTGCTTGGGCAGCCGATTGCGAACGTCAAGGAAATCATGCAGGCAGCCGTAAATCATGCGATCGACAACCTCCAGCCGGGGGACGATTATGCGACGGTGACCATGATGGACATCCAACGGGCAAAGGATACGGTATGCCCGGCGTAATTGTGGGATCGGCAGGCGAAATGAGTCTGCCGATGCTTTCCTGGCAATTTCATAGGTTTTAGTCAGTGGAAGCAGGTTAGCGCATTGGATTTAATGAGCAGACTTTCGACAGGAGTCTGCGCATGTTCAAGAAGAAGGAAAAAACCCCGCCGGGGGTATCTCCGAGTAAATCTGATCCCGTAGGGAATAGTCCGCAAACAGCTTACGAAAAGGCGCAGCGGGTTTATTTCGAGCGGGTAGGTAGTCCGGTGGTCGAGCGTGACCGCTATTTCATCATTGCGGCACTGTTCGCAATGGCCTTCATCGCAGTGGTGTGGGCGCTGATTAGCATGATGCCGTTAAGCCGTGTCGTCCCGATGGTGGTGTCGGTCGATAAGTACACGGGCGAAGCGACGGCCAAGCCGTTGCCGGTTGAGCGCTTCAAGCCTGACGCGCTGAGTAAGCAGTATTTCGTCGTGAGATGGGTTCGCAACCTAATGGAGATCGACCCGTATACCACTGAGCGGAGCCTATCCGAGGCTTACGAGAACACCCGCGACAAGGCAATTGGCCAATTCACTGATTATCTCGAAGCGACCAAGCCGGTCGTTCGGATGAAAACTGAGCGCGGCCTGACCCGAACCGTCGAAATCAAATCCTATTCCCCGTTGAACGAAAACAGTTCGCTCGTTCGACTTGTGACGGTGGAGCGCAGCCCCGGCAAAGACCCTGTTCGTCGTTTCTACGCGATGACGGTGCACTACGTTATTGCTCCGCCAGCAACCGAGCAGGAGGTAATGAAAAACCCGCTTGGTTTGTTTGTTACCCATTTCTCGATCAATGAGGATCTGACGTGATGTCTTTCCACAAAATTATTGCCGCCGTTGCCGCGGTAGCATGCCTTGCCCTGTCTGGTACGAATGTCGCGTACGCCGAAATCAAACCAATTCCGATGCCATCGGATGCAAGGCTCGTCGAGTTTGCCTTTGACCCCAATGACACCTTTGTTGTCTTGGCAAGGCCGCGATCCGTGACGAACATCGCGTTGCGCGAAGGGGAAGAAATCGTGGCGTTGGCGCTTGGCGACACTTTCCAATGGCAGGTCAAGGACGCACCGGGCCATCTGTTTGTGAAACCGTTGCGGCCGAATATCACGACCTCCGCTACGCTTGTGACCAACGAGCGCACCTACCAGTTCACGCTGCAATCGTCCCCGGAAGACGGCGCATGGTATCAGCGGGTGAGCTTCAATTATCCCGACATGATGGTCCGCGAAGTGGCCAGGCGGCAGGCCAAGCAAAACATGGTGGATGCCGAAAATACGCGACTGGAGCGGCAGGTAGTTAGCCGGGGTGTCGCCATCGAAAAGTTGAACTGGGATTATTCGGTCGATGGAAAAGCCTCGTTCAAGCCAACCCAGGTGTTCGATGACGGGCGCTTTACTTGGGTCAAGATGCCCAAGACGCAAGACATGCCGGCGTTTTTCATGGTCAATGCCAACGGTGACCCGGAGTTGATCAACACCCATCTAAAGGGTGACTACGTGGTTGTTCAACGCTTGGTTGATCGTCTTCTGCTCAAGCTTGGCGAGGATGAAGTGACGGTACGGAGGGCCAAAGGGGGGTTCTCCGACCTGATGAATTTCTTTGGCTCGAAGTAAGGAGACGCGATGTCTGCGACGAATCCGGATAGCGCCACGACGACGGTAGAGGCGCCGAGTGCGCCTGAACTCGGGCGCTGGAGCATCAAACGAAATCTGCATCTGTGGGTGATCGGCATTGTCGCCGTACTTCTGGCGATTTTCATGCTCGGCGACGCGATCAAGCAAGAAGCTGATGGCAGTGCCAGCGAGGCAGCCAAGAAGGCCGAAAACGAAAAGGCGGCAGGCGCAGCCCAGATCGACGTGAAGCCGGCTCCTGATGGCGTGGCAAAAATCTTCTCCGACCAAAGAAAAGAGGCTGATGGGCTAAACGCGGATCTCAAGTTGCCGTATGGATTGTCCGGAGAGGGTATGGCGCCTCCTCTTCTTCCTGTGCCGACGCCTATTGCAGGCGGTAGCGAGAAAGTGCCAGAAATTGTCGTTAAGAGAACTGGCGAAGATATCGAGCGTGAAAAACTTGCGGCGCAACGTGAAGACGACATTACTTCGGCCGGCATCCTTTCAATTGACAGGAAAGGGGTGCTCGCAAATTTGATGGGGCAGGGTAAAGGCCAAACAGGCGCTCCTGGGGCTATGTCTGCCAATCAGAGCATGATCGATTTCCGCAACGAATCGGCGGCGCGGCAGGCCGCTACGCAAGCCGCGATTGGCGCCAGAACGGATAACACGTTAGCTATGCTGGGGGGGCTTGGCGCGGGGAATCAACCCAGGCCGAACGCAATCGCAGACAGAGCATGGATGCAGAGCGAGGAAGCTAGAGGTAGCGCTGCGCTGGTCCCGCTCATGCCTCGCCAGTCGCCAGGGAGCTACGCGTTGATGCAAGGGTCTGTGATTCCCGCTGTGCTGATTTCCGAAATCCGATCTGATTTGCCGGGGCAGATCAAAGCGCAAGTGTCCATGGATGTGTTCGACAGCAACGGAGATTCCGCTTTGCTGATCCCGAAGGGGTCCATGTTGGTTGGCGCTTACAACAGCGAAGTTCGCATGGGGCAAGAAAAGGTCATGGCGGCGTTCACTCGTTTGATTTATCCCAGTGGTGCGTCTGTTGACCTGAATGGGATGGGAGGAGCGGAGTCGGGTGGTGAAAGCGGCTTGATGGACAAAGTGGATAACCATTTCTGGAAGATGTTCGCTACCAATTTCCTAGTGGCGGGGCTTGCACAGGTTTTTCAGAACAATCAGACCGGATCGACAGCAACCACCGCCACTGGCGCCCCGGCGGCAGCGGCCAACACGGCAGGGCAGATTCTTGCGGACACGGTTCGGGTGATAAACGAGCGCAACCGAAACATACCGCCGACGATTTACGTCTATCGCGGCCACAAGTTCAACGTGATGGTGAATCGCGACATGCTGTTGCCGCCGTATCAGACAGGGGTGTCGAATGCCTATTGAAAACGGCGGTTTTAGGCAAGGGACGCACAATGCCCTTTCTCGTAGGATGCAAAATATGAAACGAGGATTCAAACATACTGCGCTTTGCGCCATTCTGGCCGGGTTGGCAATAACAAGTCAGGCCAAGGATGCCCCAATGGATTTCCAGTATCGGATCGAGGGTGATTCAACGCTTCGACCGGTTCTGGTCTTCAATGACGGACGGGATACGTTTATCCAGCCGCAGGCAGGCGATGACAGCATCCGCGTGAACGGTGAACGCCCTACGGTTGAAGGCCCGTATTGGGTTATCCGTGGAATTTCGCCGGAAATTAAGATTACGTCGGTTAAGCAGGGAAAAACGGGCAAGGGCAAAAATGCGGTTTCAACGGAAACTGTTCTCCGTTCGGTCACGATTCGTCGTCCCGCAAACGCGGTGGCCAAGGCGGTTAAGGCTGCAAGTGTGACTGTTGCGCCGGCGGTCGTTGCCTCGGCGGTGACGGCAGAAGCGACACCGGTGAAAACGGCGAAAGATTACGTCGATATGCAGCAAATCCGGGCGGCGATCAGGGCGTCGAATGAACCGGGTGTTGTTGCTCCCCCAGCGCACAAATCGGAACCGCAGCCGACATCGCAAGCAGTTGCGCAAAAACCTTTTTTCTCTCCGGTAAAGCCCGTTGCTGAACCTGTCTGCGCTCCGGAAAAAGTTCGGCGCGACCTTGCGTTTGTCGCAACGTTCAAGGCGGGGGCTACTTCCCTGAGTGACTCGACGGTCGAGGACATCAAGAAATTGGTGGGCAGCAGCGAAGGCGTGACAAATGTTCGTGTGGAAGTTGAGCGCAGCGGCGATCGGACAGTCGATACGAAACGCGGCCTGGCGCTTCGCAGTGCGTTGATTGCTGCCGGGGTCGATCAAGAGGCGATTAAGCCGATGGAGACTCGCGAACCGACTGGGATCGGAGCAGAGATTCATCTGACGCGAGAGATCACCATGCCGTGCCACGGTATGTCGGTTGTCTCGGTAAGCAAAGACGCCGGGACGGCAACGATTCTCTGGAAAGGCGAAGCGGCTGACCTTGTTCCGCGGATAGCCAAACAACTGGGGCTTAACTACCGAGTTGAGGGTAGCAAGGAGCCGTTGATGATCACCGTGGCAGTGGCAAAAGGGTCGTTTGACGAAGGGATGAAGGCTGTTGGCAAAGAGCTAGGAAAGCGTGCTGACCTGATCCTGAGAACGGATGAGTTGGTTTTGAAATACAAGGGACATAAAGGGAAAACTCAATGAAAAAGCTGATTGGCATTGCACTTGCGACCCTTGTGATGGTGGGTAACGCGAACGCTGATTATGTAAACGAGACGCCTCGCGGGGAAGTCAAAGTGATCGGCCAACTGGATCGCACAGTAAAAGCCTATGGCCTCGGCAATGGAGCAACGTTGGGCGAAGCTCTGCGCCAGATCATTCCCCATGATTTCTCGACCAACTACAGCGGGCTTCTCAGGAACGAGTTGGACGCCCAGGTCTCGTGGAAGGGTGGGCGCATGTGGGCGGATGTACTGCGCGATACGGTCAAAAATGTGCCCGTGCTGATAGAGATTGACGCGGGAGCGAAAACGGTTCGCGTGTGGTCTTCATCCCAAACCACTGCGATTGCTGGCGCTCAATCGACCTGGGTTATCAAGCGAGGGGATCGTATCTCCGAGGCCCTGCAGATGTGGGCCAAGCTTGCGGGCTGGAATGGTCTCTACTGGGAAGCGCCGGAAATGATGTCGGCTCTCGATGGTGATGCCGCGTTCACCGGCACGTTCGAAGAAGCGCTGGAGAAGGTTCTGGAGGCGGTTGGCGGGGTTCGCGCCGAAATGTACGCCAATAAGGTTGTCAAGATCGTGGAGAAGAAGTGATGCGCCAAGCCATTCGTCAAAGCACTGTTGCTGTTCTTGTTGCTTCCGCGCTGTCGGGGTGTGCGATCAGCACAATCGCACCAATCAAAGAAGAGGTTGCCAAGGAGCATCAAGGCGCCACTGATTCGTTTAAGCGAATGAACGCTGGTGAAAAACTCGTTGCGGCGAAGCCTCTCCCCACGGTAGAGCGCAAAGAATCGGCGTTTTTGCCGGTACGCAAGGTTACCAGCACGGTCCAAATGAACCGCAGCACTGATCCGATGTTGGTTCGGAATATTGCGGTCAATCGGATTTTCGCTTCCGCACAAGACCTTGCGGAGCGCCTGACAGGGTTGAGTGGAATTCCTGTCAGTGTGGATCAGGATGTGATCGCGCCGGTGAATCAAACGGCGGCCGCAGCAGCAGGGGCGCGTCCTATGGGCACTGCTATGCCGCTGCCTACCCCGATTGGTGGGGTTGCGTTGAATCCTTCCATGAATCCGGGTGATTTCCCAATGACCCTTTCTTATTCGGGGACGTTAGCGGGTCTGCTCGATGTGGCGTGTTCGCGGATTGGTATTTCTTGGTCTTATGAAGATGGCCGGATTCGCCTGTTCCGGTACACGTCGCGGACCTTCCGCGTGAACGCCCTGCCGGGGGATACCAGCATGGATGCCTTGGTTGGTAATTCCGGCTCCAGCAGTGGTAGCGGTGGCGGTGGCGGTGGCGCCAGTGGGGGTAGTGGCGGCGGTGGCAATTCCTCTGTCCAAAAGGCGGGGATGACCTTCAGCGGCTTGTCTGTCTGGAAGGGGATGGAAGAAGCAATCAAGGTCATGCTCAGTAAGCAAGGTCATGTTGTCGTTACCCCCGCGCTCGGGACGGTGACTGTTACCGATACGCCAGCTATTGTTTCCCAGGTCGAGAAGTTCGTCGATCAACAAAACGAGGCGCTTGCGCGTCAGGTTGTGGTGAACGTGAAGGTTATTCGTGTTGAACTGAATGACGAAAACAAATACGGGATCAACTGGAACGTTGTCTATTCGGCTCTGAACCAGAATTGGGGAATGACATTCTCCACGGCAATCGCGGCAATCACGGGGGGCGGCAATCTCGGCGCGAACATTCTGGCAAACCCGACCTCCAAGGCGCTGGCGCCATGGGCGGGGTCGGGCGCGTTGATCGAGGCACTTTCGACGCAGGGCCGGGTGTCGAACGTCACTTCGGCTTCAGTGACGACGATCAACAATCAACCAGCTCCTATCCAGGTCGGGCGACAGACTTCCTATGTTGCATCGTCCTCTACCACGATCACGTCAGGGGTCGCAACCACCACGATGACGGCTGGCCAAATCTCCAGCGGTTTCTCGATGACGGTGCTGCCGCACATCATGGAGGGCAATCGGATGTTCCTGCAGTACGCGATGGACCTCTCCTCGTTGCTGTCGCTCAACACCATCACTGCAGGCAATTCGTTCATGCAGACCCCCGACCTGGATACGCGCAATTCGTTGCAGCGTGTCATCGTCAATTCGGGAGACACGATTGTCGTCAGCGGCTTTGAAAGCAGCGACAACAATGGGGAAACCAGCGGCGTGGGGGATGCCAATGTGCCGGTCGCGGGCGGTTCGCTCCATGGGTCGAAGAAAAAGAGCGTGCTCGTCCTCCTGATTCAACCTGTCCTGATGGCCGGTTCCTGATGAAACATATCTTCGAACTTGCGGAAGGTAAAAGGTTCGTTGGAGGTCTGCATTGGCAGGCTCTCGGTGGGCTGCCGACCGAACTGAAGCGCGAAGCGCAGGAACTCGCCAAACAACTTAGTTTCGATCTTATCGTCTGGCGACACTCAAGCGCGGAGCAAGTTGGATTCGCTTCGACCAATGAGGGCTATGAGCCGGGAATGCTTTCGGCGGCGGCTATCGTTTCCAAAACACTGGAAGTTGACGAGGACCAGCGCGACTTCATTTGCGCAACCGAGTTGCCCGATGGTCGATTCCTTTACGTTGCCCAGGCCGATGGGGTCATCATCCCGGAAGGCGACTTCATCGGAAACGAGACCGAAGTCCGCGGCAAGATGCTGGAGGACATGGCGACGGGCCGGCGATGGAATTACATCGTTGCCCCAATCCAGTGGGGCATTTCCGATTCGATCGAGCGGACCTTTGAAGACTTTTTGCCCCGGAAGAACGGGAAGATCGATTTCAAGCACAAGTGGTGGGCGCTTCGTGAGGTCAAGACCAACTATGTGGCGCTGATTAAGAAGAACCTCATCCATGTAGTTGCTGTCTTGGGCGTGATCGGCGGACTGTACGGCTACAAGATGTACAACGAGATGAAAGAAGCCGAACTCCAGGCGATCATCGCGGCCCAGATGGCAGAGCAACAGGCCGCGCAGGCAGTGGTCATTCCGCCGTGGACGCAGAAGCCGAGGGCTGTTGATTCCACTAAGGTATGCATCACGGCCTTTGACAAACTGGAAAACCTTTGGCCGGGGGACTGGGAGCCGCAGAACGTTATTTGCGACCCTGCCAATGCCTTTTCGGTTATCAACTGGAAGCGCGGCAAGCACGGCTGGCGCCGGCATCTGGAGTCAGTGGTTCCGAATGCGGTTGTGGACGCGAAATCCGAAATGGCCAATCTGAATGTCCAGTTCGATCCGCTCCAGGTAACGGAAGCGTCGAAGGAAAGTTTGGTTTCGGAAGGCGATCGCCAGAAGCATATGAACATCGTTGCTCAGGAGGTTGGGCTGACGTTGGAATTTACCCCGCCGCCGCCTGTGGTTCTTCTGCCTGGGCAGCAGCCCGCCGCAACGCCGCCGCCTCAGTGGCGCGAGGTTCGCTGGTCGGTAAAAGGCATGCCGATCTCGCCAAGCAGTGTGATTGAAAAGCTGGATGGTCCTGGGTTGCGCGTGGATGTTGTGCGGACCAACTTTAATAACGGAACGATTACGTGGGATTTGGAGGGTGTTCAATATGTTCTGCCGTAAATACATTGCAGTTATCGTTGCTGCGGTCGGCGTGATGGGTGCATCTGCAACAATTGCGCATGCTTCGCCAGCCGAGGAAATTCGCATGCTCAACGAGCAAATTGCTGTGCTGAATGCGCGCCTCTCGAAGCTGGAAGTGGAAGGCAAGATCGCGCAGAAGGAAGCGGATAACGCGAAACTCACAGGGCAAAATGCCGGCGAGGTCTTTAATACGGCAGCGGATGCGGTAGTTCGCAACATCGAAGGTATCGATGGCCGACTGAAAGCTACGCTCTCGATTCGCGGGGGCGTGACTAAAACCGTGACGGTTGGTGACAGCTTCAGCGGTTGGCGCGTCAAAAAGATTACTGTCAACGACGTGTTGCTGTCGAAGGGGAAGGAGCAGGTCACGCTGGCTTTTGGCAACGAGCCGCCTCCATCGACTCATCCGGCCAACAGTTTGCAAATGCCGGGGGCCTACCCGCAGATGCCTGGGATGGGGCGCTAAAAATGGGACTCTGGGATTCGGTGAGAAGTCGCGGCGGCCATCAAGGGTTGGTTGCCACTGCTCCTGGGACTTCGTATGAAGAAATCGTGGAGACGCTTTCTGAAGAGGCCAAGCGCTATGTCAGCTTCGAGCGGGACGGCACGCTAAAAGTCTCGAAGACTCATCGGTTCCACCCTCTTGTTACGGGGTTCATCGCCAGATTGGAACGCCTTGCTGTCCAGTACCAGACCCAGCATGTCGAACTGATCGAAATTTCGAAGTCGAAGCGTGACGTGGATGCTGTGCTGGCATCCAGGGAACAGTCCGATACGCAGCGGATTGCGAAGACGCTGTTTGACCGCGCCGTTAGCCTGCGCACTTCCGACATTCATATTCGTTGCAGCAAGATGGGGAATACTCAGATTCTATTCCGTGTCGATGGTGACCTCGAAACCGTGGAAGAACACGACTGGATGTACGGTGAGCACCTTTGCACGACCATCTACCAGTCGATGACGGATGTGTCCGATCCTACTTTTGAGCCGTTGTCCAGACAGGATGCGCGAATCTCCAAGCGGTCGAACCTGCCGATGGAACTGGACGGCATCCGCGTGGCGACCTCGCCGCAGGTCGATGGCTACATCATGGTTTTGCGTTTACTCTACAACGACAAGACAACGGATTTCCGTCTGACGCTCCTGGGGTACGAAGAAGATCAATGCCATCAGATGGGTGGAATGAAAGCCATGCCTACCGGGATCAATGTGATTTCTGGGCCAACAGGATCTGGCAAGTCGACCACGTTGCAACGCACGCTTGGTGGAATTATTGCGGAAACTGAGGGCAAAAAGCACATCATTACTGTTGAAGACCCCCCTGAATACCCGATTCCGGGGTCTGTTCAAACGCCGGTAGCTAATGCCGAAACAGCGGAGGAGAGAAGTCGTGCGTTCCAGGCTGCAATTAAGGCAGCCATGCGTCTCGATCCAGACATCATCATGATTGGTGAAACCCGTGATGAGCCATCTGCTAGTTTGGCTGTGCAAGCAGCCATGACGGGGCACCAAGTCTGGACAACGTTGCATGCCAATAACAGCTTCGGGATCATTGATCGCTTGCTCGACCTTGGTGTGCCGATGGAGGTATTGAGCGACCCAAGCATCGTGACGGGGTTGATTTGCCAGCGCCTGATCAAAACGCTGTGCCCGCTATGCAAGGTGCCGTTGTCGGAGGCTTACAAGGTGGCGCCAACGCGGTATTCGACAACGCATTTCGCCAGACTCAAGAATGTGGTGGACCTGAACAAGGTGTTCGTGACAGGGGACGGATGCCCGCATTGCCGCCACTCGGGGACGAAGGGCCGTACGGTTGTCGCCGAGGTGGTCAAGACCAACCAGATTTTTATGGACATGATCAAGGCCGGCGACCGCAAAGGGGCTAAGGCGTATTGGAAAAAGTCCATGGGGGGAATGTCAATGGTTGAGCACACCATCATCAAGGTGCAACTCGGTATTGTTGATCCGTTCAAGGCAGAAGAAACTGTGGGGCCGCTCGATAGCGAATTTGAGTCGGCTCGGCTGTTCTCCGAGGCACATGGTGGGGTGATTCATGCAGCTTAATATCGAAGCCGCATTCGCCAAATGGTGGTTTTTGAACGCTGAGTCGGGGTCGCGTCGCCGGCTCTGGATCAAGCTTGCCAAGTTAATGAGCAACGGGGTGCCCATAGTTCAGGGGCTGGAGTCGATGCTGGCCCGCCGCGCTGCCGCCAAGGGCAAAAGCGACCCTCAGTGCATTGCAATGCGGGAATGGATTTATGGCCTGAAAAACGGTCGCCGTCTGTCGCAGATGTTGGAAGGATGGGTGACGCCGGTCGAGCGGATGCTAATTTCTGCGGGGGAAACCACCGGTACGCTTGAGAAATCACTGATCGCCGGAACTCGGGTGATGGAAGCGCAAAGTGAAATTCGGACTGCGGTATTTGCAGGGTTGGCGTACCCGGTGATCCTGATTTGTGTCGCATTCGCCGTCATGTACATGTTCGGCGTCAGGGTGGTCCCGGAGTTCACCAAGATCGTCCCGCCAGATCGTTTCACCGGCATGGCGAAATTCCTCGTCAACATGTCGGATTTTGCCAAGTCCTACTTGTTGTTTACGGCCGCCGGCGTCGTCGGTGCAGTGGTTGTGTTTTTCATGTCGCTCGGTCGATGGGATGGAAAGGTACGGGTGTTCCTTGACCGTTATGCGCCATATTCCGTCTATCGTGTCGTGGTTGGCTCGACATGGCTGATTGGCTTGTCCTCGATGCTAGAGGCAGGGGTTCGCCTCGAAACGGCGCTACGCGAACTGGCTGGTTTGGCTGACCCTTGGCTCAAGCGCCGCATCAATGCGGCAATTCGAGGCATGAGTTCAGGCCTTAATCTTGGCGACTCGCTCAATCGTTCGGGGTATGAGTTTCCAGACCGTGAAATCATCGATGACTTGGGGGTGTACTCGTCGCTCTCTGGCTTCGATGAGGCGCTGAAAACGGTTGGTCGCGAATGGTTGACGGAGTCGGTGGCTCAGATCAAAACCAAGATGAACATCGTTTTTGGTGCTTGCCTGCTATCTGTTGCATTGCTGGTCGCCTCCATGGTGGGCGGCATGATGACCATGCAGATGCAGATGACGACGGCCATTCAACAACACCGCTGAGTGAGAAAAAGTTGACATTCAAATTAATGCGGCCGGAAGTAAGCGATATCCACCAGATCGAGTTCACTGATATCTATTTGGGGTCGGAAGCTTCTTGGTTAAGTGGCGTACCGATGACAAGTGATCCGATCCCGGTGCCGGAGAGTTGTAGTGAGCAGATGAAGCGCTTGAGAACCCAGTGCGACGAAATCCGAAACGGTCGAGATGTCGAGGATTTCAATGTCCAGTTTGAGGGCGTCTCGTACCGGGCCTCCATCATGCAGGCGCTGCGCGAAAACGTGTACGTGCTTCGTCGGGCGCCGGCAGAGATTCCGCCGCTCGAATCGCTGGGCATTCCTTCGGTCTATATCAGAACCCTGATGCAAAAGGGATTGCGGGGCCTGGTTGTCGTTGCAGGCGCCTTCGGGCAAGGGAAGACGACGACAGCCTCCGCCTTGTTGGCGGCGCGGATTGCGAAGTTCGGTGGCGTAGCCGTTTGCATCGAAGACCCTCCTGAACTGCCTCTTGAGGGGCGAAGAGGGGAGGGGGTGATCTATCAACGCCAGGTGGAGCGCGGCGGGTTCGCGCATGAATGCCGGCAGGTTGCCCGGTGGTCGCCGTCAGCCATCTTTGTTGGCGAGGTGCGCGACAAGGAAACGGCAGCCGAAGCGCTGCGCGCTTCCATCAACGGCCGATTGGTGATTTGCACGATCCACTCCTATGACGCAGCCACCGCAATTGACCGCATTTATTCGCTGGCAGGAGGCAATGATGACGTTGCTTCGCTGATGTCGAATGGGATTGTTGCGGTCCTGCACCAACAACTGATTGGGGAGCCGAAGCGGCCATTGATTGAATTTCTCTCTCTACAGGGGGATGAAGCTGTTGGGGCGAGAAATTTGATCAGAATGAAAAGATTCGAACAATTGGGTAACGAGATACAGATTCAACGAACACGAAGTCTGATGTCGCATAACCGCCAGCAAGAAACTGCATAACACTAAGCGCAAGCAAATTGATCCTAAAGGAAATGAACATGGACCCCCTTGAACGTAACTTTCTAACTGAACTGACGGATCTTGCGAATTCGCCAATGCCGTTTACTGATATCCGCCTTGAGCAGGATCGCAAGGTGAGCGTCCGTATGCCGGATGGCTGGCGGGAACTGGACGAACTCTTTGAGCCGAGCATCGACGACCTGGATTTGGTGCTCAAGAACCTGGATAACAGTTGGGAAGAAACCATCAAAAAAGAGGCCATCAATCGGCCGTTTACCTTGTCCGAATGGCGCTTGCGCATCAATGCCTGCTTGATCGGCGGCGGGGAGAGGGTGGGTATGATCATTCGCCGGAACAAGAAGGCGCCGCCCGAGTTGAACGCGATAGGTATTCCGGGGGTTGTGCGGACCTGGCTGACGGGAGGCCGCGGATTGATCTTGATCACGGGGGCAACGCGTTCGGGGAAAACGACGACCGCTGCCGCCATGCTCGATGCGATCAACCGGACTCGCGCTGCGCATGTGGTGACGATTGAAGACCCGATCGAGTATGTGCACGAACATCAGCAGTCGATCTTCTCTCAGCGCGAAGTGGGGGTGGATACGGCTACCTTTGAAGATGGGCTGCAAGACGCGCTGCGTCAATGTCCGGACATCATCATGGTCGGCGAGATCAGAAACCGGGCAACGGCAGAAACTGCACTGCTCGCCGGTGAATCGGGCCATTTGGTGATTGGCACGCTCCATGCGAACTCGGCAGTCGGTGCTGTGGGCAAAATGCTGTCGTGGTTTAACGACAATGAACGAATCGCCAAGACGCAAACGCTGGCGGGGTCGCTGATTGGGGTCATCCATCAAACGCTGTTGTCCCGCAAGGACAAATCGGGCTATGCATTGGCCTGTGAAGTGCTGAACAATGCGGATGGGGTGTTTTCAGAGTACATCGGCCAACAAGACAAGTTGGCCAGTTATTTCGACCGCGAGGAAAACCGCAATGGGTCGGTCTTGATGGCAAAGAGCCTGGGGGATCTGGTGGCCAACGACATTTGCAGCAAGGTCGATGTTTTCAAGGCGGCTGCTGGAATCCCTGGGGTCGCAGAAAAGCTGAAGGCGAATCCGGTAATGCGTGCCCCCTGATCCTTTGTGGTGGATTCAATACAACCCTCCTCGCGTTGAGCCTGGAGGGTTTTTGTTTAGGGAGATGCCGTTTTTTGTTAGCGGCGATCGTTCTTGAATTTACTGATAATCGAGACATCAAAATGCAGGGGTGGAATTTCGCATGTTTCAAATAGCAATCATGATCCTGATGGTGAGTTTGGGTAGTGGGTACATGCTCATGCAAGTTCAGCAAGAAAGCGAGCTTGTTGCCAAAGCGGACGCGGATATATCGGCAAGCAATTTCCTGCAGTATAGGGAGGCGGTTGTTGCCTACGTTGCCGCCAATCCCTCCGCGACTGGAACGATTGCGGATGCGAGTCTGACCTGGGAGCCGGGGTATGTCCGAGATGCCCGTTGGACTAATGAGATTACGGGCGGCCAGTTGTACACTTATTCCGGTGGCGCTGTAGAACAAAGAGCGGCGCAAAGGGTGTATGAACGCGCCGGCAGGCCAGTGACAATTGGCATTAAATCTGGAACAAATCCGTTGGCTGGCGATGGGTCTTTGATTGCGGCTTCGTTGCCGGGAACCATTCCAGATGGGGCGCTGGTTTATTTTGGGAAGTAGCAAGGCTTTAAGGTTGTTGGTGGCAGTGTCGCTGTTATAATCAAACGACTTCTTTGGCGCATGCCAAGACAGGTAGCTGGTAGCACCTGGGTCATCTGACCGAAGCCAGTCATTCAATTTCAACCCTGTGGGGATATCATCCCCGTAGGGGAATGGTGTCTCCACGCTTTATCAGGAGAAACACCATGTTTTTTGTACCCATCGAAAAGCTGCTGGAAGGCGGCACCGTCAAGATCGAACTTTCCCGTGCAGGGAATGGCGAGATCCGCGTCATCACCTCTCAACAGGGTGAAGGCGCATTGGCGATCCCGCTGCCCCTGACGGCGACGGCCGAGGAACTCGACAAGCAGTACGTCGAACTCGTGACCTCGTTCGAACGCGAGCGCAAGTCGCTTGCGGACCAACTGGCCCAAACGGCGGCTGTGTTGGAGGCGGCAAAGAAGGTCAGCGGTACGGCAGCAACCAAGGCGCTTGTGAAGTCTGCAGGCGCCGAGGAAGTCTGCGGCAATACCTCCAATGACGAAGACGAAGAAGTCCAGACTGCGCCGGCCAACAAGCCGGACGCGGGTACGGCCTTCAGCGGCATCTTCGGTTAAGGGGGTGTGAGATGAAAATCGAACGCCTGGAACGCCAGTTCTCGTACGCCGGCATGATGCTCCCCGATCCTGATCCGAATCTGACCCCGGAACAGGTGCGTGATGTCTATGCCAACGCTTACCCGGAAATCACCACGGCCGATATCACCGGCCCGGAGACGAACGGCGACAAGTTGGTGTACACCTTCAAACGTGCAGCCGGAACCAAGGGTGCTTCCTTTGTGCGTCAAGACCGTGATGGTCTGACGTACATCGAGGTCGCGCCCGCAGGTCAGGCAGGCAGCGTGTTGGACGAATTCATCGTGGCCGCATCCTCCCGCATCAATGCGTGGCTGGATGTTCTGGCCCGCTGGATCGACAAAACCATCTTCTATCACGGCAACTAGGGGCGCTATTGTGGACACCATTCGCAAACGCCTTGAGGCGCTTGCAAGCGGTGAATCGCAGTTCGCAATCAATCCCATACCTTCGCAAGAGGGTATGGGGGTTGCCAATCAAAAGGATTCCTCGCAATGTGCAAACGCCTTACAAACACTCGCCCGTGTGGCGAGAAAAAGCGGCTCGAAGCTGTTTCCGCCTTCGGAAATGCTGCCGCTCATTATCTAAACCTTCCGCAATTTTCTGCTTCGGTGCCGACAGTTGTCGGCTCTGACCCGCGAGGGGCAAAGTGGGCGCAGCTTGCTTTGCTATGGTTGGACGCGGGTTTCCTCGATGACGCTGATCAAGGAAGTCCGGCAGAGTTGGTTCGCCTGGCAGTTAGCCGCTGGGTGGATCAATGGACAGGAGGGCTTCAATATCTTTCGCAGGCGTCGGTTTTCGTCAATATTGATGTCGACGAGATGGACCCCGACTACGACGAACAGATTGAAGACGCCGAGAACAAGTGGCAACTGACGTTTGCCTCGACGAGAGAAGCCAATTTTCAGTTTGTTCTTCAGCGTAAGCTGGAGGCGCTGGAAGCGGCGGTTCCTGGTCTTGGGGAAACGGCATGGGCTGTCTTTGTCGCAGCGTCCAATCAGATGTTGCCAATCGCGACGCCGGCGTGGGTAAGGGAGCAATTCTCTTATCTATACTGGTTCGGAGAGGATAACAACGCGGACTATTTTTCATTCCTTGCTGCGGAGCTAGGGGTTGATGCTTCGGAGCCTGATCTTGAGGATCTGATCCGGGCTGAGTACGAGGAACTGTACGGGGAAGAACTTCCTGTGACGCCGGCCGAGTACGACGACGCCTTTGCTAAGTGGGTTCTCTCGCCGAAGATGAAAGTCTCGCGGGGGAAACTGCAAAAACTAGCGTCTAAACATTCATCCCAGGAAATCCGCACACTGGCGGCCTTGTTGGTTGAGGCGATGCAATCGGATGGCTCGTTGCCGCAACTTGGGCCTCAAAGCCCGATTCGAGCAGACCCGGTGTATGGGTTGATCGAAGTGCGGTGGAGCGAAGACGACATGCTCCCGCGTGCCATCGACGACAGGTTGTACGCCATTAACCAGGGTGACGGAAGTTGCTATACCGATGCGTTGGGTGCCGAAGCGGTGCCTATGGACCGGGATGGCTTTCTTAATTGGAAACGGGCGATGGAGGCCGGATTCTCCAAGCTGAAATGCTTGGAAAAGATCCTGCCGCTGATCGCCGATATAACGGAGGAATAAATGAAAACCTGTATCTCGACCACAAGTCAGACGCAGCAAATCTCGCAGGCATTCCTGCTCTACCGGGACTTCGTGACGATTCACGATGTCGAGGTGGATAACGGGGTGCCGGTGATCAAGCCGGGTGTGTTGGCAACCAAGGAAGCAATTTCTTGTGGCCTGCGCGCCTTGATGCCACCAGAAGAAGCCAAGGTCGAGTTGTTGCCGGCCGAGTTGTTGGCGAAAGGGGTGGACTACATGGCCTGGTGGATCAAGCCGGGTAAGCGCCATGTGCGGTTTGACGCGAAGAAACTGGGTAAAAGGGGGGCGGTCGTTAATCTCCCCGGCCTGGTGATGATCGTTGCGCCGAGCGGGTGGTATGTGTTCGCGGTGGCTGGGCGTTCTCGCCCAACGGCTACGACGAAGATTTATCGCTCGCCGTTCTTCAACGTCTGGGACCAAGGAAAGATTTGTGTTGGGAGCGTTACGGTTCCTGATGCAGAGAAGTTCTTTGATACGGCCGCTTGGGAAGCTGCTTTCTTTGACAGCTACTTTGCCCACCCGAATGTCGACAAGCTCGTCAAAGACGAAGACGCCTACGACTTCTGGGCTGACATGCTCGATGGGAAGTATCCCAAGTTTCCCACCAAGAAACTCTACGCGACCAAGCACTCGCTGGATGATGTGTTCAAGCATGTCGTTCTCTCTCAAGGAGGACAATATGACTGATCCCCGTGACCTTGCGCTGCAAGCGGCTGTACCGACGGTGATGGTGCCGAAGTTTGGCTCCTTAGAACTGCTGGCGCGGCCAGGGCAACGCTACTTAGTGGCTGCTGATGGCCTCTGGCTTGAGGCTCGGCGACCGGGTGTCTATGCGCGAATGCGACTAGCTGCGCAAAACGCGGTGGCGATTCCTTATGGGGAAGTGACGGAAGCATTCGAATTGGCCTGCGGGGCGATTCCGGATGAGTTCGTCGCGGACTTTGTTGAACATGCCAGAAAGCACTTGCCCAACGAGGTAGCCAGGGCGCTGGTGTGGAATGAGCATGAGGAAACGTTAAGGAGCGTTGATCTGGTTGCGTACTCACAGAGCACGGCGCACATCCATTACCAGTATCCATCGCTGAATGCGGGGGAGCATGTGGTAGCGGATATCCACTCGCACGGTCATTTCGATGCGTTCTTTTCTGCAACGGATGATGCCGACGACAAAGGGGTGCAAATCTCCATCGTTGTTGGCAACCTGGGCCGGCGCGTCCCGTCCATCTGTGCGCGTGCTGTTGCTTGCGGCGCCTTTCAAATGCTGAATACCGATGATCTTTCAATACGACTCGGCCTTCAGTAATCAATCAATCTCTCCCTGACGGGCTTCTCCCGGCAGGGGGGGCAAGGGGGAGTTTTTCGGAGATCTAAATGGAAAAATTCAACTTGCCTTCGCAGTTCCTTAATCGGGCTGTAAAGATTGCGGTCATTGGGGCTGGAGGTACGGGTTCCCAGTTGATCACGGGCCTGGCTCAGTTGCATCATGCAATGATCGCGTTGGGGCATCCCGGCGGGCTGAGTGTCCGAGTCATCGACGACGACATCGTGAGTCATGCCAACGTGGGCCGGCAGATGTTCTACCCGCCTGATGTGGGCAAGCCGAAAGCCGAAATATTGGTGAACCGGGTCAACATGGCCATGGGGACGCAATGGAAGGCGGAAGTTCAACGGCTGACCGCAGATGAATGCCTTTACGGGGTAGATCTGGTGGTTGGCTGCGTGGATAGTCGGTCTGCCCGAAAAGCCATTAAGGAATGTGCCGAGCAATCGAATATTCCGCTGTGGCTGGACATGGGTAATCGGCAGCACGATGGGCAAGTCATTCTTGGTGAGGTGAATCGGCGCGGGGGGAACAAGCGTCTCCCGAATATCGCCGACCTCTTTCCTGAAACCTGTGATCCTTCGCAGGAATCCGGGGGTGATGGCCCAAGCTGCTCGTTGGCCGAAGCATTGGAAAAGCAATCGCTCTTCGTCAATCGCGGCGTGGTGCTTTATGCGCTCAATATGCTTTTCGAGTTGTTCCGGTACGGGTCGCTCTCGTATCACGGGGTCTTCGTTAATTTGAAGACTGCCAGAACGACGCCGTTGGCGATTGATCCAGTGGCTTGGGAAAGCCGCTTCGGGTTTGTCTACGGGGAAGATTCGGCTCCGTCCGAAAACCAGATTGCGAATGCCGCATGATGGCAGGGGAAACCCTGAAACAAGCCCTTCGGGGCTTTCTCAAACGCCCGTGCTTTGGGGTTTTTGAGAAAGCATCGCTGGTGTAGCAAAGCATTCTTGGCCTCGGCCAGAAAGGTAGCTGGCGTTACCTGGGATCACCAAAGCCAGCCTATTTCAACCCTATCGGGGCGCAATCTCCGATAAGGGGGTTCGTGCCCAATTTTTTGGAGAAAGGCATGAACCAAGACCTCTTCGGCTTAACCGTCGAAGTAACAGAAAGGTCGTTTTCTTCCATCTATTGCTCTGGGGGGTCCGCATTTTGGGACGCTCAAGGCATTCTGGAGGCAGGGCGGCAGGTCGGGGCGGTTGCGCTCGATCTTCCCTCTCGGACGATTGGCCTGCTCAAGGCAGGCGCCCAGCAGGGTGTGAAATCGTTCGTCGATAGCGGCGCCTTTACGGCGTTCAAGCAGGGCGGGGTTCTGGACTTCGATGCGGTATTCGATGTCTATGATCATCTTCTCGAAGGACTGGAACGGCAGCAATGCTGGAACTTTTCCATCGTGATGCCGGATGTCATTGGGGATCAGGCGGGTTCGTTCGCGCTGTGGGAGCGGTATCGGCAAAAAATCGCCGGTTATGTTTCTTCGGGGGCGGATGTGATCATCCCGATTCACAACGGCGCAAAATCCGTTCAAGAAGTCGGCAAGCAACTGGTGGATATGTTCGGCCCCGAAATCCGTTTCGGAATTCCGAGCAATGCGGCTGCGTTGAGCGATGCGGAAATCGCAAAGCTCGACCATAACCGTTTCCACATCCTCGGAAAGGCTGCGCTCGATGCCAAGTTGCGTCGTCGTACCTACTCGATCCTGGAGAGCAATCCTTGGGCGGATGTCAGTTGCGATGCCAATTTGATTCGCTCGCGCCTGCATGAGGTCTCCTCGCATCACCGCGAGTTGATTGAAGCCGTTGAAGATCCGTTCTGTGCCGAGTTCGATGACACAGAGTTGATCTACGAGGTGATTCATACGCCGGGCTGGATGAAGCGATCCGAGATTGCTTCGATTTGCACGATGTATGGGGTGCTGGATGCGGTGTCCGTGCGACGCTGGTGCAACACCCACGCAAAGACAGGGCTGGCAAAGCTTGTTGAAGAGAATGACCCGGAAGGCACGATTCTGTATTGCCTGTTACCGCATGCATTTTCTGAGGCGGCCCGAAAGGCAATGTCTGCGCGTTTGCGTAGCAAAGCAGTAGCAGCCGCACTTGCGGCTTAATTTACCAACGCCCGGTCGGGGATCATATCCCCGTGGTGGGGCGATCTCGACTGGGCTTTTCTAGGAGCAATATCAATGACGCAAGAAAAGCTTTTCGAGCTGGTCGACGACCTCAACAACTCTGCCAGCGGTGAAGGCTGCTCCGATGACCTGATGGTTGTTGGTGCGACGGAACTCTGGAACCTGACGCAGCATGTCCGTCTTCTCAAGAAGGCGGCCGAGGCGAACCAGGGCAACGAGATCAAGGGGGCGTAATGGACAACGACGTTCGCAAAATGCTCAACAAGATGGCAACCCGCTGTCGAATTGGGTGGGTTGATTACTCGTCGGATAGCTACGACTACCGGGTGGCAGAAGCAAGGCTGTACCGCATCCGCTGCCGGCTTCGTGGTGAGCGGATCACGCTGGCCCAAGCCATCCACGGCTAAGTCATTTTCTCCCTGTAGGAGACACTCCTACAGGGGAGATGGCCCCATTTATTTGGAGTCGTTATGGATCTGTTTGAAATTGAATTGGCCTTGCCCTCGCTTGATGTTCTGGTGGGACAGGCCAAGTCGGCAATCGCCGACCTGATGAAGAAAGAACATCCGGTTGTCGTGGCTTGGAGTTCGGGCAAGGACAGCAGTGTTACGCTGGCCTTGGTGCTTGAAGTGGCGCGGGAGTTTCGTGCAATGGGACGCAGTGCAAAGGTGGTCGTTACGACTTCCGATACGCTCGTTGAATCGCCGGAAATCGCTCGCCACATCAAGGTGGAGATGAGGAAAATTCAACGCTATGCGAAGAAGCATCAGCTTGACGTTGAGTGCCATATCGCCAAACCGAACCTCATGGCCACCTGGCAGATGAAAGTCTTGTCTGGCCGGGGGTTGCCATCGTATGCGGGGAACAACTCAGATTGCAGCATGGATTTGAAGATAACCCCGCAGCGGGCGTTGCGAAAGCGGCTGTTCGCTCGATTCAAAGAGCAGGGCTTGCCAGACCCGGTAACCTGTTTGGGGACGCGCTTTTTAGTGCCATCTACGGTATTTATAAACTAACGTCCTTTTGTAACACAATCTGAAAGTGTTACACTGGATCGGGGCTATTGCCTTGTTCTATATCCAAATCCAGTAGTGCTGTTCAGGAGTGCTTTTCATGGGGCCGTGGAATACCGACCAGATCAACCAAGCCAGGCGCGTGCGTTTCTCGAAGGTGCTGGACTTCATTGGCGCGTACCACAAGGTTGATCGTGAATATGAACCCCTCGATCCTGGCCGGAAAAGCATTCGAGTCCAAGTCGGCTACCAGGGCCTCGATTTTCGCTTCATATTGACCGGTGAGAAGTTTGTCAACGAGCTGCTGCCGGATGGCACCCCAAACCGTGGCGGCGGAGGTGCTGTTGATTTCGTTCGCCACATCACTGGCCTCGGGTTTGTGCAGGCTGTGAAAGTTTGCCTCGATGCCTCTGAGGATGGCACGGGAGGGGCAGTCTGATGGATTCCGTTCCACAGGTTCTCCCTTCGTCTTTGGTTCAGGTTGTCCGTGTCTCGATCAATCTCGGCGACTTGCCCTATTTCGATGGACAGTCCGAGATCGCCATGAAAAACGAAGTGGCCGAGATTCGTGACATCCATTTTCACCGCGATCATGTGGTGGAAGGCTTTCCCCTCTTGTTTTGCCCAGCCAGAATTATCGATGGCCTTGAGATGAACTTGTTCATGGAGCATCGCTATCGTGGCAAGTTTTTGCCCCCGAAGAAGGGCGGCAAGCGCAACGTTCGAGGCGGCGTCACTGTTGATACGCTCGGTGGTATTGCAAACTCATTGCGTGGCTTCCTCGCTTGGCTGGCCGAGACCAATACGGACTGGCGTGAAGTCTATGCCGTCGCCGATAGCGAAAAGGCAAAGGAATGGCTTCCCCCTTACCGGTATCGAAAGGTGTTGATCGAGCGGGTGAAGCGGGAGGACATCTCGCGGGACACGGCCAATTTGTACCTCAGCCATATCCGGCAGTTTTACGAGTGGGCATTGAAGACACGCCGGATTGAGCGCATCCCATTCACCTACTCTCGTATTGCGATCAAGAAGCCCCGGAAGGATGGGGATTTCGATCTTCTGTTCAGCACGTTCCAGGATGAAAAGGCGCTAATGATCCAGACCAGCGACCTGACGATTCCGAAGAAGTACAAGTCGAAAAACGACGCCCTCGGGGAAGCCCTGACGCCATACACCGCTGCGGAACTTCGGGTGTTCTTCGATAGCAAATACATGCAGCTTGAGAACAGGAAGCTCTGGGGTGAGCTTGGCTTGGCCTGTGGGCTACGCGCTATGGAGGTAGCTGGTTTCCCTGAAGATATCGTGGTCGATCCCGTCTTGACTGACAAGACAGTATTCGAGGCGACCATCCTTGGGAAATTCAACAAGGAACGAAAAATCCTGATCCCTCGTTTTTTGATGAAATCCCTCTGGGAGTTCAAAAATTCACCGGAACGACTGAGGCGGGCTGCCAAGTGGGATTTGCTCAAGGGGTCAGGAAAGCGCCGCCCACTATTCCTCAACCGTTCGGGCGGTGGTATCAAGAGCAAATCAATTACCAATGCGGCATCCAAGGTTGTCGAAGAACAACTCATGGTTGGCCAGTCGTTTGAGCGAGGCTTTCACGATCTTCGGGCGACATTTGCCACGAGCCTTGCCCGCTTCATGCTGGAGAAGCATTTGCCGCTCGGATTCATTCAGTACAAGCTCATGGCGTTGATGGGGCACGAGAACTTCTCATCCACCCTGAAATACATCAACTTTGCCCGCTCAGTCACTTTTGAAAGCCAGATGGAGGACTGGGTGAATCGCATTTTCAGCGACCTGAATCCAACACTGTCTGCCGAAGCCAAGACGCATGCGCAGGGAGTGTCAGCATGAAGGTTGAAAATCTGGACACCAGCCATCGTGGCAAGCATGGCGGCACGATCAACCTTCAACGCGTCGTTGATATTTCCCCTCGTTTTGCAAGCGATGTGGCACGAGCCATTGAAACATACCGGGCTGATCCGGATCGGTGGCAAGTGAAGCCCGCCACGGTAAGAACCTTCCTGTCACGATTCTTGCCAGCGTTGCCGGAGGTGGCAGCGGCATTGGAGCCGGAACACCTTTCAGCATTGGCTCGGGACGGGTTGGCGGCGCTGAGTATAGAAGCGGTGTGGGCAGACCTTGAAGGCAAGTCACTGACCCTGCCTGGCCCGAAACCCCAGCGGGGGAATTCAACTGCCCGCACCTTCAATTTCTTGTATTCCATTCACAAGAATGAACCTGGGTTGCTCCCGCCAAGCATTCTGAGATTGCGCTTTGGCACCTCCGACGTGGGTGACCTATATCGGGTTTCGCCTTCCTTCCTGCTGTATTTCAAGCAGTTGATTCTGTCCTTGGACGCCAAGGAAGAATTGCCGTCGACCGCGATGGCGGTGAAGCATCATTCCTACGCAATTCTCGCACTCTTGGTCAGAAATGTAGCCGCTGTGGCTGCGCTAAAGGCTCATGGGTTGGATGCCTTCGAAAAGGAATCAGCCTTGCTCGACAAGGTTATGGAGGAAGTCAGAACTTGGCAGTCGCCTACCGCCTTGGAGGCTGTGCTGGAACAGCATGACCCCGTGCGGTGGGGTCGAAAATTGGTTTTGGTGCATGGGCATACTGCTGATCTGACGGAGACCTACAATCTCTCACCAACGCTGTTCGGCGACCTGAAACGATTCGGTAATTTGCTCTCAGCAACCCCCTTGAAGGGGCGCAAGCCTCAATCCTTCAAGGATAAGCTGACAGCGGTTCAGCGGGCCATCCACGATTGCTACCCATATCTTTCTGATCAGGATGCGGTTGCTCTAAAGAAACAAGGTGTTTGTGTCTTCATCGCCAACGACCTGCGATTGCTTCGATGGCTGAGTGGAGAAACCCGCGTCGAGGCGCGAACCTTCACCTCTATCAAGGATTTGATTGAGCAACTGTTCCTAGAAGTTCCAAGATGGACGGAAATTTCCCTTCCCTATCGATTGACGTTCGATAACGAGTTTTCTGCTCGCCCTACCTACTGCGATTACGGCCCAATTCGTGAGATTTCGGTCAAACTCTACGACGACATGGCCGCTTTCCTGTATGAACAAAAGCAATCAATTGACCAGAAGTCGTACAACAGCACAACCGTCTATCATCAGTTCACGCAATTCAAGGCGGTGATGATGCTTGCCAAGGAATCACTCTCTGCCGAGCATCTTGTGCTGCTGGCAACTCACGGGATGAAGGCTTTTGATCTGCCCGGCCATAAGTTGCAAAAGGCATTGTGGCTATTCCTGCAAAACACCGCAAAGACAGGTGTGCTGACGACATCCACGGCCTATACCTACAAATCCAGCGTCACATGGTTCCTGGATAAGTTTGGTTTCCATGTCGTTGAAGCTTTCCCGATCACGCAGACCAAGACGGCAAAGCATCTCAAAAGGTTGAACACCGACGACTACTACAGTGCCGAGCAATGCCGGGAGATTGCCTATCACATCGAGTGCGGCCTGCTGGATGCTGAGACTCCGGATGATTTCAAAGCTGTTTTGCTGCTGGGGCGAATCCTTCTGAAAACCGGTTGGAACCTTGCTCCTACGCTTGGTATTGAGTGTGACGACATCGTGCGAGCGCCTTCGGCTCTCAACCCCAACGGTACGGTGACCGTAGTGTTGCAAAAAGCACGCGCAGGATATCGGACTGATGGGTACACGTTTTCCGATCCAGAAACGAATGCCGCTGCCATGAAGAGCGCTGTCGCCGATCTAATGATGGTTCGAGACACCCTGACAACCTCGTTACGGGAGTCTCTGCCCTTGGACAATCCGTTCCGGACTTACGTTTTCCTTGTGGACAGGGAAGGTCTTGGCGTTGAAAGGCTTGGAGCCAATGCCGCCAAGACGCTGACCTATTACCTTGAGCGCCGGGGAAGCTCGCTTACCTTTGACACCAAGAAGATTCGTAAAGGCGGCGTGAATCATCTGTATCGGGAAGTCCAGAAGGATTTGCAAGCCTACGAGGCGGCTGCTAAACACAATTTTGAGACCTTCGAATCCCACTACTACAGGATCGATGAGAATCAGTCGCGCTACACGCTTGGCAAGGCGGTGGACGTAATGGGCAAATATTTCACCGGCAAGGAGATTGCCAAGGAAATTGTCATCATTACAGAACCATCCCTGGACATGCAGCACACCCCGGTTGGGGAATGCGCCTCCAGTGGCAATGAAGCAGAGATTGATCGCTACAACAAGGATCACAAGAAATTGCACGCCGAAAAAGGAGTCGCGTCACGGGTCTGCGCGGATTTCCTGAGTTGCGTCTGGTGCAAATACTTCCGGCTTGTCGCTGATCCTGAGCATGCCTGGAAGCTACTCAGTTACAGGGAATACCTGTTGAGCAGCATGGAGTCCTCCACCCTGGAGGGTGATGAAACCGACGACCAGCAGTTCCATATCGAAATTCTTCGAAACCGTGTTTCGGAAATGCTTGAGCGCCTGAGCAAGATTTCACCGGGAGTGACCGAGCAAGGTGAGGAGCTGCTTAGGAATCGCGGAATGCACCCGGACTGGTCGTTTGCTCTTGCAGATGCACCGATGCAATAGGCAGCAATAGTATGCTATTGGCACCTTGCAAAATAAACGCAATGCGTTTATACTTAACCCATATTGCAAGGAGTTCCAATGCTCAACGTCAAAGACTATCCGGGTTGTATTTCGGTCGAAACCATGCGTGCCCATTTCGAGGGCATGATCAAGGGAACGCCTGCCTTTGCTGCCAACACCCCGCTGGGTGCGATTACGATCAATGACAGCTTCAGTCATTACGCAGACCCTGATACCGATACGATGTGGCTCGGGTTTGCAATGGGCATGCGCTGCGCAGAGCGTGTCGAAAAGGCAAAGGCGGCTCAGTCGTGATTCAGATGGTTCGCTACTACCGCATTTCTGCTGGGCGCAATGCCGGGATCGTGGTGGCCTTTGGTGATTGGCCGGAGCGAATCCTGAAACATCGTGGATGGACGCCGGAGCGTTGCGTCTGCTATCGGGTCGCCACCGAGAAAGAGCACGAATGGCTGGCATCTTGCCTGCGCTTCCAGGCGTTCCTATATCCGACCGTTGAAGGGCTGTTGGCCGATGAAGCGCAAATCATCGAGCCGGACGTTTTGAGCCGCATTGCTGCGGCCTTGCATTAAGGATTCCCATGGACGCTAAACATACCTCCGTCGAAGTTATCCAGCGTGAAGTTGGCCGCTGGAATACCGACATTGCTCTTGGCTGGGAAACCGGATTGCAGGGCAAGAAACGGATTGGAAATCGACTTTATGAGCGCCATCCTCCGGATCATTTTCTTGAACCGCAAAATCATGCTCGCTATACGGACTGGTTGCGCGGCTACGAGAAGGCAACCCAATACCGTCGATTCGAACTTCGGCGCGAGGTTCACTACGTCGGCGAGAACGAAAGCGGCCCGGTGAAGGGCGTCTACCAAGGCTGGGGAATCAAAAGGGGTTCCATTGTGAGTCGCTTGATCGACAAGCACGGCTGTTACGGCGATGTGTATTTCTACTACTTCGAGGGCACGAAGATCGTTCGTACCGTCAAGTGCGGTATTTGAAGAGGCGAACATGCAAATTGAGATTAACGACGTTCAAGGTAAAGCGCTGAGTTACCTGATAGCAAAAGCAATATGGCCCGAGAAGGAGTTCCCCGCCTGGTGGTTCATTGACAGGCCTGATGGCTGCTATCTGCCTTCCTTGGACGAAGACACCGGAAACCCTGTCGATGGTTTTTATCCGCAAAGCGATTGGGGTTTGTCCGGGCCGTTCTTGTCGAAGCACGATATTTTCCCGTTCAAATGCTCAGGTAATGACTACGGGGCGCACCTACCAGAGTATGTAGAGCATGCTGGAAAGCGGGTCAGATTTGAGACCTTTGGCCCATCCCCCTTGGTGGCAGCATGGCGATGCTTCGTGGCCTCGCGGCTTGGTCAATATTCCGGGTGCTGCATCATGGTTGACGTGCCAGACGAATTTTCGGAGGAATCTTGATCATGGGCGTTCGCGCAGGACAAGGATTCGGGGCAAAAAAGCCGAAACGGCAAATGTGTCCATGCTGCGAGAAGCGTGGAGTTAGTCAATGGAAAGCTACGGCTTCCGGGCGGATGCGCTACTGCCAGTATTGCCAAATGTCGTGGGGTGAGGCGGGCTGGGAGCTTGCCTTGGGCCAACAGCCCAGTACAACCAAGGAGCAATGAATTGAGCCTCGAACTCGTATCCCTGACCGGTGCCGATGATCTTGTTTCGCCGGAAACCTTGGCGGCGCTCTCTGGACGATATCCGCTCGCTGAGTGGGCAATTCTTGTGTTTCCGGAGAAGGAAGGCACCCCTCGCAACCCTTCTCGCCAGTGGCGGGAAAAGTTCCTTTCCCTTGACTTGCCTCATACGGCGGCGCATTTGTGCGGCACACAGATTTTTCGTGAGCTTCTGGCTCCGGACACCGCCCAGGCAAGAATTGACGAACTGTCGCGCTACAGCCGTATCCAGTTGAACATCAATGCCCGCCGCCCGGACTTTACTGAAGAAGAGGTGCTGGCAATCTATCGCAAGCTGCTTGACGCCGGTCTGCACTTGATTCTTCAGCATCACGATGGGTCGTGGCGCGTCATTCAGAAGTTCATTGCCGATGCTGCTCCGGAAAGCCTGTCCCGCATCGCCCTTCTTTACGATGCATCGAAGGGCACCGGGCAGCGGCCCGAGTTCTGGCCTCCGATGTCTACTGTCGGCTCGGTTCCGCTCTTTTGTGGTTACGCTGGTGGTTTGGGGCCGGATGTTTTGGACGAAGAGTTGCCCCGCATCCGTGAAGCTGCAACTGCATGGCGCGATCTTCCTTTCTGGATCGACATGGAGTCGGGGGTTAGGACGAATAACGAGTTCGACCTATCCAAAGCAGAGGCTGTCTTGCGTATTGCATCCCGCGATGGTCGTTCGCTGGTACGTGGCGGCATCTATTTTGCATCCAAGGTTATTCATGCCCATCGCTGGCAAGCACTGCGGGCTTCTGGCGTTACGACGGCATCTTCCTGGATTGATGAGGCCGGAGAAGGCCAGACAGCAGACTACGCGGAACTGTCTGAGCGCTGCCTGAATGAAATCGCCCAGTCCGAACGCCTCGTGCTGTTTTGCCAGCCAGGCGAAATCCTGAAGGGAGCGCTTCTTGAGGCGGGCGCGGCCCTGATGGCAGGCACGCCCGTTTTTCTCGTAGGTGAATGCGAAAGCTTGAGCCGTGTTTTTCGCAAGCATGCGCTATGGCATGAATGCGCGTCTGTTGAGGATGCTGTAGCGGCACCGGTTCGTAACCCCCTTGAGGTTTCCGTGCGTCATCGCTTGGATAGCTGTGAAGACGCCTTGCGGACATTGGCTATCTACCTTGGCGTTGGAGGCTACAACGCACCGACCGTGGATGGAGTTGTCTTTGCCGAGAAGATTCGCTGGGGTGTCGACCACGTTCTGTCGGTAGAAAAACAGCGCAAAGCCGCGATGCCTGCATCGATTTTCGTCGTCACGGGTACGCGGTACGGCTACAAGGAAGACACGACCTGGACTTTGGCCTCGTGGCCAACCAAGGAAGCAGCCGAAGCCCATGTCAGCTTTCTGGAAGCGAAATTACAGGAAGCTGCGGATCAGGTGGCTGAAGGCTGTACGACCGGCCTTGATTACCCAGACCGCGAGAAGATAGAGGAATTGATGGTCGAGCACGACAAACAGCTTGAATTGGGAACCAATGGTGCCGGGTGGTCAGTTGAAGAGGTGCCGCTCCGAGTCGATGTCAAATCCTTCGTCATTATGGAGCAATCGGCAGGATGAAGTTGCTCTTCTGCCCGCACTGCCAGGACGTGCTCAAATTGCGTTTCGAGCAGCGTACCTGCGAGTGTGGTAAATCATGGGGCCGTTACGAAGACGAAGAGCACGCCCGAATCGGCGGCGCTGCCGTTCCCTTGGGTATCGGCAATCGGAGCCTTGTGGATGCGCTGGAAAGCCGCCCAGCAGACGGGAAGGGAACAACTTTCCTCGCCTTTGTAATCCCCCTTCAGTCGCCGTCAGTAACGGATGAAGGGCACGGTGCGACGCTGAAGTTTCGCGGCTCCAAGACCCGGACGCTTGAAATGATGGAAGCCCTACTTGGAGAGGGACGATGAAAGCGCTCTCCATTTGGCAGCCGCACGCATCCTTGCTGATGTCCGGCCTGCATAAGCCCTATGAGACTCGTTCCTGGAAACCGTGGGCCAATCTGATCGGCCAGCGTATCTGGATTCACGCCGGGAAGGCGACGGACGATCTCGAAGAGATGATGGAATATCTCTGCGCCAGAGCCGATGGAGGCCCGTTCGATCCTGCGTGGGAAGCGTATCGGGAAGCCTTGAAGCAGATGGGGTTTGGTCATCTGAAGGAAATGCCTCGTGGTTGCCTGCTGGGCACGGCAGTTCTCGCAGGCTTTTTGCCAACAGAGAAACTGGCCGAACCGGGATATTTCGGCAATTTCGGGCCAGGCCGTTTCGCGTGGCATTTTGTTGAACACGATCCGCTAGCATCACCGATTCCCTTCACCGGGAAGCAAGGGTTTTTTGAGGTGCCCAGCAACATCGTTGAAAGCATCCAACCAGCATGATCAATTTTCTGCCTTGCCCCTTCTGTGGTTCAACACGTATTGGCTGTCACCATGGCCGATCCGGTCGAAAATCAGGCTACCAGTGCATGTGCCTGGATTGCAAAGTGAAGCAAAGCAGTAGCTATCACGACAGCCCGGAGGCTGCTGCCGCTGTCTGGAATGCCCGCAAACCGCTCAGTGGTTCGCAGACCCGCTGGCCTCCGGTCGCGTTTGGCGCTCACCGTTATGGCCGCTGGGGCTATATCTGGCACACGGAAGATGACGTTGCAGGCTGGATTCGCACATCCAATCAGCAGATTCCCGATCCCAACGCGCACTGGCATGGCCCGGTAGCACTGTTTGACGACATCGAGGCGCTGGCTGATGAAGTTGAACTCAAGCAAGCCTGTATCGCTGGCATGCAAGACCAGATGTCCAAGTTGGCATCTCGGTTGGAGCATTGCCAACAATGGTATGCCGCTCGTTTCGAGCGCCTTGGTGACTTGGCCAGGACGCTTCCGGAGCCGACTCAAACGCAGCTTTTCAACATCATGGCCAATGGCTCTGCGGATTGGATGGAAACACCTTCGTATATGGGCATGCTGACCATGTACGAGCGCCAGCGCGATGAATTCGAGAAGCGTGCCGACAATCTTGGTGCCATGCTGGGCCGGATGACCCATGCCACGCGCCACGCTGACGATCCCCGGATTGTCGAAGTGCGAAATGCGGCGATTACGCTGATCCGCAAGCTCGGTGCGTCAAACCCCCTCAGAGCACCATAAGGTTCCAGCAATGGCTGATAAACATCAAACCATCCCCGAAGTCGATCAGGTGCTTGCTCGACTGCGCCAGGTGGGCGACAACTCGATTACGCTCTCTCGGGATGATGTCCGATGGCTACTGGCAGAAATCGATGGTGGTCGGGAAGCCTTCGGCGCTGTCGTTCAGAAAAAGAACGGACTGGAGCAACAGGCGAAACAGATGCGGCGCACCATTGACGATTTATCGGCCTTGTTGCGGAAGAAAAATTGACGATATAGAAGGCGAGAAACAATGAAATACGCACTCCAAAAGCTTCCCAACGGCCAGACCCAGATGGTTGATGCCAGCGGTAATCCGCTCAGTGGCGCTGACGCAGATCGTCCGATCCTGCATATTCTGCCGAAGCTGTGGGTTCCCGCCGAAATCCTTGGACGCCCGAACAAGCGCTTTGATGATGGGCTGATGTGCGAGGAAATCATCCTGACGGTGACCTCCAGTCTCCCGATTGATGTGATGCCGGAAGGCGGGATCGAGATTCGGCAGCCGTATCCAAATCGGCGCTATTTCGTTGGTGGCTCGAAGTTGATCCGCAATGGCTGGATTGTGCCAATCCCTGCGGACGTAACTGAGTTCGACATCGAATTTCAGTGGCACATCGAAAGCGCCGCCATGTGGCGTGTCTATCCCAAGGATGACTGGGAGGTTCGCCATCTCATCCATATCAAGCTTCACCCCGGCAAAGGGATTACCTATTCCATGGATGGCTCCTGCTGGCCGGAGCGTGAAGGCCCGGCCATGCGTATTACCCCCGTTTCCGTGCTGGGATTCGAAGAGGAAGACCAGATTGATCGGGAGCGGCGTCAGATCATCAAGGATTGCGATCTGATCTACACGGACGGGGAACTCCAAGGCGAACTGGCGGGCTACTTCCTGGAAGAGCAGGTGGACATTACGGGCATTCCGCTGGAACACGCTTGGAGCATCGACGCCTTCCAGGAAGAGCAGCTTCATGAAGTGCGGCAAACAGCCATTCTCACCCACGACATCGAGGCGCACCGGGCCAATGGCCCTGTTGAGATGCCTGCGGAACTGTTTCTGCGGGCAATCGATCATGCGGAGAAAGTGGCGTTTGGCAAGAAAAGCAAGTTTGCCAAGACGATTGCCGGGGTGCCCGGAGGTATGGAACAGCATCCAGCCATGAAGCTTCTCTGCGACTGGTGGGAATCCGTCCGGCACGAGGGCGAACCGTTCAAGCCAGGCATGGCCATGCCCTTGGTGCGCGTCCGCGATGACGGCGATTACTGGTGGGGTGACCGTGAGGTTCCCAACTCGCCCGTCAACGGTTTCAACCCCAGCGGGCGTGATGCAGCCCGTATCGGTGACCAGATTCTCGTGCTCTTCCAAGCCAAGCAGGAGAATGCCGTTTTCGACAATGACGGCATGACGGTATTCCTGCCAAGCGGGGAGCAGTTCAGCACCATCGGGATCGACAAGGAACAATTCCTGAACGGCGAATCGGATGAGGCTTGGGCCTGCCTGAATGCGCTGGCGTCCTTCCGCGTCCGCTTCCCCTTGGCATGGGAATTCCTGAACAAGTCAGGAGGTGAATATCGGATGGCCGAACGGGCTAAAGTCGCTCAGCCCGTGGCGCTCCCGGAAGGATTCAAGCCTTGCCAGAACTGCGGCGGCATGCCTGTGATTACCGAAGACCCAACCGGCAAGTTCGGGAGCCGCTACCTTTTGACGTGTGGTGACCATGTTTCCATTGGCGACGACACGCTTGAAGGTATCCGGCAGGATTGGGAATTCGACTTCGATGCAATGGAAGATATGCTGGAAGGGACGCCCAATGACGGCGGAGGCCAGTAATTCATGCTGGTACGCGCCAAGGAAAGTGTCGTCGAGCTATTCTGCGAGCACTGCCAGACCGTAGAGCCGGTCAAGAATGGGCTTACCCCTACTGGTTTTCTGCGGAAGTTCAACGCCTTTCGGCGGCACCATGACCAGCAATGCCGGTACGTAGCCGAACGTGACGTTGCCATTGAGAAATCCATCAAGGCAACGGATAACGTGATCAAGTCCGTGTCTGGCATCGACGTAGCACCGGACATTAAGGGCACCCGTGTAGACCCCTATTACGACCGGGCAAAAGCTGTTGTGCTTGAGCATCGCCGAGCGTCCATTTCGCTGGTGCAACGACATCTTCAGATCGGCTACAACCATGCTGCGCGGCTAGTAGATGCTATGGAGGGCGACATTCTTGGAAAACCAGGGCCGCAGGGCATCCGCCCAATACTGCCTCAGAATTCCACATGCGGCGAGCATTGATAAATAAACGCATTGCGTATATACTGACGTTATATTAAACGGGAAGGAAGAGACTGATGCTTACGCTGACTGTTGCGGAAATCAAAGACCTGGCGGAATGTGCAGGGCTGGTACTGAAGGAAGACTGCTTGCCGGATGAGGATGAACTGGAAACAGAAATCACCATCATTCCGTGCCCTGAGAGTGGTGTACTGGACGATGACGGCAAGCCCACGCATTACGCCCACATTGCCTATTTCGCCGAGTATCCGGATGAAGGCAGTTATCCGTTGGGCAACGAAATTCAACCATCAGCCGAAACTATTGGCCGAATGATATTGGCCGATTTGAAGGAAGTGGTGAAGCACACACACGGGGCGGAAAACAAACTCCCTGCCTTCTCGTTCTCCACTTCATCGAATGGCCGCGACCTTAGCCAAGAAGAAGCCTTTGAAGCAGGGAAGAATGTTGCGCTGAATGCCTTGGAAAATTCTCCGCATCCGCTTGCTGTAATGGATGAACTCTGCAACTCCGAGGCGGAGACCGCTTACGCTATGGGCTGGAACTCCATCTGGGCAAGCCCGGCGAACAAGGCGCGTGCCCACACGGCACACCTCGATGGCCGCCCAGAAATTGACATGGAAGATGTCCTGAAGCAGAGGGTTGCTGATGGGCGGCCTATTTATGTGACCGGCGCACCGCAGTCTGGCGTACTGGACGCGGTTACTCGCATTGCAGAGCAGTCCGCAGCCGAAACGGGCAAACCGGCAAAGATTATCCAGTTTGTTGAGCTAGCGCCTTTCCCAGAAGGCGCTGTGACGCTGAATCCGGTTGCGGCCTTTATCGATGAACCAGATGCCTGTATGGAAATGCTGATGCGAGGCGCTGGGGTCAGTTATCTTGCCGTTGAACCTTACGATCTAGCGAAACAGAAGGGGCTGGAAGCCGCTAAGTGCAATCCGGTGAGTATCAAGACGCTTGTCGATGCCTGGTACAACGAACCCTCACTGGCCGATCTTGCGATGGCAGTCGAGCGGGCTTTCTTGCCTAAATAAACGGAGGGGCTGCATGTGTAATTTCCAACATGGAACCATTGAATGCCGGGGAGACGGCTACTGCTGGAATGCCGACTGTGACGGATTCGATCCGAACGACCACTCTTTGCCTTGCCCGGCCTGCAATACGAAAGCCTGGCTTGAGCAACAGAAGGAAGAAGCTGAAACCTGCATCTCGTTCAGCGGCATCGACTCCGGCACGGGTGTCGACATCTGGGAAAGTGCAGTACGGGTTGCCCGGCGGGAAAATCACGAAGGCGTGGAAGCGTTGCTGCGGGAGATTGGCGAGGTCAATGCCTTGTACGAGGATGAGCAGGGTGAGACGCAAACCAAGCGCTTCGTCTATCCCGGCCAAGGGATGTCCGTTCTTGCCGACTCCCTGCTAAGCCAGACGCCGGGTGCCGTGCCCATGATCTTCGACGTTGGCCCGAGCTTCAACGAGTGCATTATTGCTCCGTCTGGCTCTGGCATGTCCGGTCAGTTCGACAAGCTGGCCAAGTGATGAGCAAGCTTCCTACTCAGGCCCCAGTCCCGACGTTCTCGATGCAGCCCGTCAAATATGAAGACGGCAGTTGGGGTGTAACCGTTCAGGTGACTGGCCTAGCCAGCGAGCAACAGGCCGAGGCTGCGATGCAGCACATGCAGAAGTTGTTCTGCGGCGCCCAAATCAACGAAAACTAAGGATCAGACGTATGTTCGGAGCAGGCAGGAAAACCGCAGAACTAGAACAACGCATCAACGACTATCATGCAGCGCTCCAGCGGATTGCTCAGCACGTCGGGGTGGCTAGACATCAATTGCCGCCTGATCGCCTTGCTACAGCGATTTGTGATGGCATTGATGCCCTGGTCGGCAAGGAACCGCCGAAGGCATCCGCACCGGGCAGCGAAAGTCGCTCCATCACGGCCAATATTCGCAAGATCAGACTGAGCGGGGCCGTGGATATTGTGGTTCGACAAGGCTCTGAACCGAAGATGGAAGTCTTCTCCAACGACGCCAACGATCTTCCCAAGATTCTGACGACGGTTTCCTGTGACTGCCTGACGGTCGACAACGAACCGATGATGATCATCAACAACGGTGGAAGGGTAACGCAAATCATCTCGGGCAATGGCAACACACAAATTGCCGGTCGAGATTACTTCGAAGGTGGATCAATCCACATCGGGCGCAACTTTGGCAAGGTGATCGGCAATGGTGGCAGCATGGAACAACGCACTGGCCCGCTCGGCTTCCGTGTTGAAGTAACGTTGCCCAACGTGGCCAGTCTGCGTATCTCGGGCGCAGGGAATGTCACCTATCGGGACATCGACCAGGACGAACTGAGTCTCGATGTTTCGGGCGCGGGCACCATCGAAGTCACCGGCAAGGTCAATCGCCTGGAAGCGGATGTGTCCGGCGCTGGTGATATTGCTGCCTACCTGCTTTCTGCCACCCATGGCCGCTTGCGCGTATCAGGGGCAGGCAACATCAAGGCGACCGCTACAGAATCCGTTGTGGCCCGCGTGTCGGGCGTCGGCAAGATCAAGATCGCAGGCAATCCGCCGCAGCGCGATACCGATGTCTCCGGTATGGGCAAGATCAAGTTCGTCGATGGCAATTTCTGATTGATGAAAGTCATTTCCGAACGTATTACCCAGCCTACGCCGACCGAAGTTCGGATTGCTCGGGAACACGCTGGGCTGACCCAGGCGCAGGCTGCTGAATTGGTTTCTACGGCCAAGACGAAGCCATATCGAACTTGGTCTGGATACGAGACTACTGACACTGAAAACGTGAATGCCAGGGCGATCCCTTTGGCAACGTGGGAACTCTTCTTGTTGCTGACCAACCAGCACCCTTCCATGAAGCTGTCTTTCCGCCGTGGCGGAAAATCAGGCGCTGAATGAACGTATCAGACCTGTCCGAACTCCTAGACCGGATTGCTCGCGTTGATGGGCGGGTGAAGCTGCTCGCGCTAGATGGGCAAGCAGTCGCCAAGTTATCGTCAATGGTTGTCTGGGCTTATCGAGACCGCCGCTCCCTTCAAGCTACTGTTCGGTTTGGCGATACTGAATTCAGGCCGCAAAACATCAACAAGGCTGTTGTGATCAACTCCGGCAGCACGATGTTCGACTTCGAAATCAAGTCCATCATGCTCGCCTTACTGCACCTCGGTTTGCAAGAAGGTGGCACAACTTACAAGTGGAACTCTGTCTCCCAGCGAGTCAGAACGCTCAACCGGTTTGCCGGATATCTCATCAAGCGCGGGGTTAGATCGTTCCGTGACTTCGAGACGATGGAGCTACTGCGGCTTCGGACGTTGATGCTGGGTTTTATGCTTGCCGGTGAGGATCACGGCGGTTTGAGTGCCCAAGAATGTTCCTCCGGTTACAAGACATTCCGTGACGCCCTGAAGCATGTTGCAGACTATGGGCTGGTCATCAGAAGCGATTATCGTGACCTGTTGGACGATCTGACCCTTGGTGCTATCGACAAGCACGAGGCAGAAGCACGCCTGCGCCATCCAATCATCCCCACAGGCGTAATGAAATCCCTGATCGCAGAGGCAGACGCCTATATCAAGGAAGCCGGTGCCCAGCTTCAAGAGCTTGAAGCCCTGATGCGACTGACAAATACAGCCATCCCAGGCAGTCCAGTAAAAGAAGTCCGCACGGTCATCCCGTCGCGGCAAAGGGTAGCGCACGCCCGGCTCAGTAAATTGATCCAGCGCTACTTCAAGGATCTTCCTCGACATGTCTATATGCTGGTGCTCGCCTTTACCGGCATGCGAGACAACGAGGCTTTTGCGCTTGAGACCGGCAGCGCTGGAAAGCGGAAGGAGAACGGCGAGCAACTATTCTTCGTCAAGAGCATTCTGTCCAAAACGGATGACAACACTATCGAGCTGGACTGGGTAGCAAACGAATTGACCTATGAAGCCATTTCGCTTCTGAGTCGGATCAACGAATTGTTCTACGAGCGTGCCCGGTTCTTTCTTGAGCATCTGAGCGACCGTCTCACACCGGAACAGCACCATGAATTAGAGCTTGGCCTGTCGGATCGCCGATTGTTCGGCATCCGTATGACTGCCTCAACAACGGCATTCATTTGGACAGGCACCGGGAGCGACTACAACGTGATGCTCTCTCTCCGGAAATACCGAATCCCTGTCACCCGCGCTGACATTGCCCAGTTGGAGCGCATGGAGTGCAACTACCAATCGGTGTCGGCAAACAGTGGCAGCCGGGGCGTTCCCTACGAAGAGGGCATTTGCTTCAATCTATCGCCACATCAGTTCCGTCATACCTTTGCATGGTTCATCATCGCCAATCGCCTTGGCGATATCGATGACATCAAGTACCAGTTCAAGCACCTCAATAGGGCCATGACCCTTGTCTATGGGGAACGCGGCTACAAATCGCTGAGCGAACTGAAGGAGTGCATTGAGTTCTTCGAGACGTTCGTAAATCAAAAGTCCATCGACGACATTGTTCAATCTTCGGTTGAGGGCCAGGTGGCCGGTGGCGGCGGTGAGCGCCTGGTCAAGCTACTCAAGGGGCTGAATGGTGGCCAGGATGAAGTTGTCTATGGCGCAGAGCATCAAGCCCACTTCCATAGCGCAAAGGATGTCGTTGCCTTTGCAACTCGGCACAGCGAGTCGATTCGAGGGCTTCCCCACGGGTATTGCACCAAGGGGCCGTCCTGCAAGATCAAGAATGCGGCTGATCCCTCGCATTGTTTGTACTGCGACACCTACTTCGCCACACCAAAGCACCTTCCGTACTGGAAGACCATCAAGGCCAACTGCGAGACAAAGCTGGATCGGATCGCGGCAATGCCCGATACCGCCCAAGGTCAGTTCGCAGCCTTCAGGCAGGTTCTCGAAGACAACCTGTTTGCCGCCAACAAGATCATTGGCAGGCTATTGCCGCCGACTCAAGACAACCAGAGGGCAAGCTAATGGACACCCGCGAACAAATCGAGCAAGCCATCAAACAGATGCTGGATGCAGGGGAAAGCATCAGTATCAGCGCTGTCGCAGAGAAATGTGGCGTATCGCACTCCCTCATCTACAACCGCTACCCTGACCTCAAAGAGAAGATCAAGGAACTGAAATCCGGTCAGAAGGCGCGTCAGAAAACTGAGAGCGACGAAGCCTTGATCTCTACCCTGCTGGCCAAGAACAAGGCTCTGCAAGAGAAGGTGAAAACCGAAAACAGCGGACAGGCGGAGGAAGCGTTCAAGTCCATGCTGTCACATGTACAGCAGGTGTATTCGATGTACGACCAGTTGCTCGATGACCGTAACAAATTGGCCGAACGACTTGGGCGCGGGCAGTAACAAACCAGCAAATCACCCCATCCAAAACATCACAAAAGCCTGATTTTGACCATCCAAAGTGTTACTCACTGCAAAGCCAGTAACGGCGCGGGAGTAACACTTTTTGCCCCTCCCCTAGAGGGCGTTGGAGACCCGGAAAGCGAGAAGCGTGCTGCAGCGATGAACCTGAGAGGGGAGAATGCCTCTCTCCCGGTGCAAAACAAGGAAGGGGACTGGACGCTTTCGCCGATCTGCCGATGGACGACCGACGATGTGTGGGAGTTTATTGGCGAAGTCGTATCCGGCGAACGTGAAACGTACTCTGACTGGCAGGAGTTGATGCGGATTTATTCCGATGCGGGTGGCACGTCTTGTGCGGTGGTGTCTGATGCAATTCTTGATGGGATGTCGAAGAAGAAGGTCGGTAAATGCGGCGCCCGAACGGGATGCTGGGTTTGCCAACAGGCCTACGACAAGTCGCTGCGTACAATGGTTGAGGGTGATACCCGATACCACTACGCCATCGGCTTGGTGCGTTTCAATGAGTACCTTCGTTCCATCAGAAACGACTGGTCACGGCGGCACTGGGTCGGACGGACGGTTAAGGCTGGCTATCTGTGCGTCCAGCCAGACACCTTCCACCCTGCTGAAATTCGTCGTCAGGCCAGGATGCTGATGCAGCTTGATCACGATGAACGACTCCGTGCGAGTCGGGAAGGGGAAGCGCCACGCTTTGAGATTCTTCCGTTGGAAATGCTGATTGCAGTCGATGCATTCTGGTCGTTGAATGGGCTGGCAAAGCCGTTCTCGATCTGGGCTGACAGGAAGATGATCGAAGAGGGGAGTCGTTTCGACATACCCGATATCCAAGAAGTCCAGGAAACGCCGATCCCCGAAGCAAGATTCCTCCATGTGGGGGATCAGTGGGAAAGCAGTGTTTGGGACGGTCTGCGAGATGTTTATCGCGAAGGCCTTCTGGAAGATTCGGGTTGTGCTCCAACGGTGGGCGACGACGGGCTGTGGGAAATCGAAACACAGATGTCGTTTAACATCGATCCGGAAGCCGCGTGCATGTTTGAGGATTACGAGGTGCCGTACTTACTCGACCTCTACAAGCAAGGCGTGCCTCCGGGCGGGGTAACTGCCGGGGTGAAGCACTACCTTGGCTTGGGCACCCTAACGGTGTCACATAGCCAGCGTGGTTTCTTTGACCTGGCCATGCGTCGAACCGCCATGAAAGACCGGATGGGATTGACGTATGACTACAAGGTGGAATATCTACTTGCCAAGTCGGTGCGCTTTGCTGATTTGTCGCCGGAAGGACGGGCGGCTTGGAGCAAGAAAGCAACGACGGCGAGTGCTCAGGTTGATCTTTTCTGAATGCTCGCAAGACGGTATTTCTCAGAACCGAAGCCGTCGCTCCCATAAAAAGGAGCGGCGGTTTCTTTTTGCAAGGGAAGTGGTATATTTGTCCTTGGTAGCTGGCGTTACCAGGCGTTTGCCGAAGCCAGCCATGAATTGCCCGCAAGCAGCGTTGCTGCATCAAAAATAAACCCCGTTTTCAGAATCCTGACCTGAGCGCCATTGCGTTCCGTTGAGGATTTTCTACGTCATTTGTGGCGTGAAACGGTAGCTGGCAATAACCGGACCATTACGTCTAAGCCAGTCAACTTAACCGTCCTGCGGGTGCATCTCCGCAGGGGGCGCACTTCTAGGGGCAACTCAAGGAGAAGCGAATGAAACTGTTTAAGCATAAACAATCAGGGAAGTTGGTGGAAGTCATCGCCGAAGAATGGGGTGTTGTGAAGTTCTCGTCTCAGGGCGGTGGATTCTTGCATCGCATGAAGCGCGAGGCATTCGAAACGGCGTTTGTTGCTGCTGTATTCGATGGCTACTGCGCAGGGAAAGTTGGCGCAGAATTTCTTCCGGACGATCTGATGTTCGATTGCTTTAGCAACGGACAGCGTTGGAACGGTTGGGGGATGCCCTATTTCACTCTGGAAAATGGCCTGCGATTGGCCGCGCTGAAGGCGTCTGATCTGGTTTATGACGCCGAGGGTGATCGTTTTGTTTTCCGGGTGGATGACAGCGACCCGGAGAGCGATGAAGTCTATCCGGCAACAATGATCACGACAGCAAGTGGGGAGACCGTAAAGGCTTACCCGATTGGTGCCGGGTCATGGTGCTGGGATGCCGTCGAAGGAGTGCAGTAATGAAGCGCCGCCTCGATACTGACGAAGCAATGGTGGTTGTGAAGATCAATCTCTTCAAGGTCAAGGCCGCGATCGTGGCGTGTGCTGTCGAGCAGATTAAGTTCAACCGCCGTGTGTTCAATGGGGGCTTGGACTGGATTCCAACCCGGCATCGCTACGCTTTTGGTCGCGACTGCTGATTAAACTGACAACCGCCCGGATGGGATTCACCTTCCTGTCCGGGGAGGTGGTTCTAACGGGCTTATTTCTGGAGAAGTAACTTGGAAAAAGCAGAACAAACGGGGCTTGATGGTCAGCCTGGATGATGGGGTGACCTGGCAAATCTCAAGCGGCGTGCGCGTCATGTTTCATGACGCCAACGAAAGCGAGGATGGAGTGTTGGACCTCTTGGTAAACATCACCCCAGAGGGCGTTATCCTCGACTTGGCCGACCAGGGAAGTGGCGAGGTGTTGCAAACTGCGGCCTGCCCGCTGGAAAGCTTGGTTGCAATGACCAACTGACCAAAATCAGCATCCTTGATGCAACTCAACCCCCTGTTCGGCAAAAAGCTGACAGGGGGTTTTCAATTGCGGCTAGACGGCGAGTTCTTCCATTTTCCCGCCGTCTTTGAGGAAGGCCACGACCCAGGTTGGCTGCCGGCCTCGACCTGTCCAGTTGAGTGCGTTGTCTTGCGGATGGCGATATTTCACTGCAACAGGCGGGCGATTCTTTGTGGCAGCGATAGATTCTGAAACAAGCTCATTAAGGTTGAAACCGCGGGATTCCGCGAGTAGTCGTAGCTCCTTGAGTGTTTCAGCTTTCGCTTGCTTCTGGCGGCGAGAAAGTTCGCTGGGAATAGTGGATTGAAGTTCCTTTAGGTCGGCGATAGAGAGTTTGGAAATATCCATTTTGGTATCCATTAATTTGTTAGCCGCCGGCTAAGTGGCGGCTAACGCCATGGTAATTCATATTGACGATTATTCGCCAACTGTTTGTCTCATTACGGGTGAATTTGAGGCAATCGCCGAGATTGGTTGTAGCCGAACAACATCATTTGTTTCGCTGATTGATTGCCGGTGAATCTGAGCGGAAGCCGGCTTTAGCAAACCAAAGTCATTCAGGCGTTTACTGGTTGCGTTGTCTAACGAAGCGACGGCAAGATCGGTTGCCATCTGGATGACTGGATAACCCTTACGGCGCATCGCTGCGATCCAGTCACGGCGTTCGGACTCCACATTCGACCCGAAAAAATGTATCGAAGCAGTATATGCCCTCCCAGAAAGCTTCTGGCCTGGAAGAGTGTTGCGCAGGGTAAAAATGAGCGCAATGGTGCACCGCCACCCTAATCCCTTGCGGCCGGGGGATGTTCCAAATGCGACGAGAGGCCCGATCGCCAGGGAGAGGGTGGTATTGGCAATCAATTTGGGCCGCAATATTCCTTTCTTGCTGGGGGTGCTGGAAAGGGGAAGTAAATTTGGGTTTGTGGCGGCGCCCACCTCGACTTCTAGTTGAGCAAGTTGTTGCGCGTAGGGTGGCGCTTTGGGGGGCACCGGCTGGCCGTCTGCGTTATTCGACGGTTGCGTTTCAGTCGTTGTGCCGAAGGGGGCGGCGTCTAAATCTACTGGTCGCAGCATCAGGGGTGTGTGCTCGGTTTAATGGATTTTCAGATCCTACGCACGGTAGAAATAAAAGCGAATGTCAAAAATGAGAGGATGGCCAAAAGAAAAGGAAAAAGGAACGCTCGTTGGCAAAACGGGGAGCGTAGGCAGCGATTTCTGAAGGTGTTTCTGCTGTTTTAACAACAGGACAAGGAGAGTTGCGCGATCGACACTAAGGGGTGTCAATACTCTCTAGTTGAATCATGCTGCGCAACAAATCCTCTGTCCATCAGAAGCTGCTCTATGACCTGATCTTTACGGTTGTCGCCATTGCCGTTGCTGCATTTTTTTGGGAGCGCAACCCGCTTATTGCGTTCATTGGCTTGTTAGCAGTGGGGATGTTCCGTGGGTTGTTTGTCATTGGTAAACTGCCTCAGTACGGGCACTTGAACCGATGGCCGCGCAGAAACTCTTAATTATTGGAGCATGAATGTCTCGTATTCCAGATCATCGAGAATCCGAGAGAGAATCCATAGGCCACTGGCCAGCGTAATGAGCACGGACACTGTAAAGCCGTATCCATAGAATGCAGCGCCTGCATACAGCGAAACGGCTGTGAGCAATGCATTCAGCACCAAAAATTCTGCGCAAAGAATCAAAACAACGCGTCGCTGGTCTAGGTAGAAAAACACGTTCAACACGGCCATCAGGCCGACCTGAAGGCTGGCGCCAACCACCTGAATGTAGAGCAACGGCAGATATAGATGTGAGATGCCCAGCATCGTGAGCAGCGAAGGGCCTGCAACGAACGTGAGTAGAACGGTCAGGCCTTGTATCTTGAAAATCTCACTGAGGCCTTGCTGGATGGCAAACACCATCTCGTCTCGCATTCCTTCGATGTAGCTCAGAGACCCCCCGTCCCGAACGGCGTTGTAGAAGCGGTTGTAGTAATCCACAAAGTCTGTCTCGATCCGAACGAGAAACACGGCCATGCCAGGAATGATCGAAAGATAGGAAAGGAATACCGGGATGTCGTAGATGGGGGAGGCGCGGAGGTGACCAATGACTTGCGTCGAGGTGGCGGGGTAATACCAGAAAATAATTTTGTCGATCCAGACGGCGAGGTTATAGAAAAATCCGATTGCTATGAGGCTTGGGAAGATCAGCTTGATGTTTGTGAAGTCGAACTGCATCAGGACATCGAGCTTGTCGAAATCCTTAATCGTAAGGGACCACATGCCGGCCAGCAGCAGGAAATGGCCGAAGACAAAGCCAAACAGGAGGCCACTCAAGCCGAAGCTTGCAAGCGCGACGCTGGTGAGCACAACGAAGATGTAGGAGATCAGGAAAAGCACGGCGACGGCCTTGTAGCGCTTCATGCCTGACAAGAAGATGGTGACTACCCAAATAGCCGATAGCAGGACAAAGCCGGCCAGCATTAGCAAGCGATAGAGCACGGTTTCTTCCGGGAAAACGAAGAACATCAAAGGGGTGCCAACAGCCGTTGTTACTGCAATGACGATCAGAAGCAGGCCGTGCAGATTTGGGACGATGATGGCATCGTTGTTTTCAAATAGACGATCAGAGACGAATCGGGTGAAGGCGAGTTGCACCAGGCCAGTAAAGATCAGGCTTGATGCCACCAGATAAGTGACGGAGGTTTGGAACTTCACAAGGTCGGCCGCGTCGCCGATCAGACCGTGGCTAAGGATGCCGACTGCAAGAATGCCAACGATGGAAAATACCCATGGGCCTGACCCGATAACACCCGCATAGGCATAGGCTTCGAGAACACCGAGAAAGGTATTTTTGCGAAGCAGTTTGCGAAGTTCGAACCCAATGCCAGCCATCGTCAGCTTTCCGAAGATTGCGCCAAGGCAGTTTCGTAGACCTTCTTGTAGCTGCCGAACATGATACGGTCGTCGTAGAAGCGCTCGACGCGGGCAATCGCCGCGTTACTGGCAGCTTTCCATCTGGCTTTGTTCGTGAGCAGATCGAGGGACGCGTTGGCCAGGGCTTCGGGGTCGGCAATGTCCACGATAGCACCGGAAGGCCCGATTGCCTTGTCTTCATCCGTCAGGCCTTCAACGAGCTGGCGGCAAGAACCAACCTCTGTCGATACGGTGGGAACGCCGGCTGCATAGCCCTCCAGAATCACCAAGGGAAGGGCTTCACTGATCGAGGACAGGATGGTGAGGCCGATCTTGGGCATTAGGGCATCGACGCGTTGGAAGCCGAGGAACTTGATGTTCTCTTGCAGGCCGAGGCTGATCACCAGCGCTTTGCATTCTTCGGCGTATGCGGGGTCTTCATCTTCCGGGCCGGCAATCCAGCCTTCGGCTGTTGGCAGTCGGTTGGCCACATAGCGCATGGCCCGGATAAAGGTCTTGATGTCCTTGATCGGAACGACACGGCCAATCAGGCAAAGCACCAGCGGCGGATCGTCTTCTGGGCGCTGGTCGCGCAGGGGCGCAAAACGCGGCAGGTTGATCCCGTTGGGGATGTTGAAAGAGCGTTCATCGGACGCACCGTCCGCGACTTGGCGCAAGCGGTTTTGCTCATACAAGGCAATGATCTGGTCGGATGCGTCGTAACAAAAACGACCAAGCCACTCGAAAAACCGAATCCACATTTGCCGGAAATAGGAGAGTTCGCTGGAGTCGCGTTGGAATAGATTCCGGGAGTCTTTGATCCACTCGCTCTTGAACAGGTCGATCTTCCGTTCCTTGGTATAGATGCCGTGCTCGGAGAGGATGAGTGGCGTACCCAGCGTATTTTTCAGGAGCGCCCCAAGAAACCCAGCATACCCCGTGGAAATGGTATGGAACACGCGAGACTTCGGCGCGGTGCTGACAATGCTGGCCAGTTTCCAGAGCGGGGCGTGCATCATCCTGACCGTCCAGAAATAATCGACGAACGAAGGGTCGTTGCAGGATTCGTTGTAACGCTGGCAAATGAGATCCCAGGCCATCCGGCTGCGCAAGAAGTCGTCCGCGGTCAGCTTCCCCTTGGGAAGCATCTGACTGGCAATTTTGCGGAAAGACTGCAGCGCAACGTCGGCATTGTCCGCTTTGAAGGAGAGGTGGAGGTCATTCACGATCTTGAAAGCCTCCGGGTCTCCTTCGTGGCCTTTGGGCCGGTTGTTATCGTTCAGACCGTCGTAGAGGAAGTGTTCCTCAAAGTGCACCACATTTTCTGGTAATTCATAGCGGAACTTGCTGTAGTCCTCGCGGCGGCTGCCAAGGAAAATGAGGCCGAACCGATATTCCGGGTAGGCGCGAATGATTTGATTCACCCAACTGGACACGCCACCGCTGACGTACGGAAACGTGCCTTCCAAGAGAAGGGTGATATCGCAAGTGTCAGATTTTGGGTGGGACATGCGGTTGTTTCGTCCAGAAAGAAATGAGGGGGTTGAGTTTGGGAAGTGCGTCCCATGCCTTGATCTCGTTCATGATCGTTTGCGTCTTGTCGAGATTGCCTTGGTCGAAATACAACTCGGCGAGGTAGGGATAGACGCGGGTCAGGGGCACTTTTAGTTCGATTGCTCGCAGATAAAGTTGCTCGGCTTCGACGGTCTTTTGGAGGGCGTGCTGAACCCTGGCCAGGCGCATGACAATGCCGCCGCTGTCTGGGTCGTTGCGCAAAAGCAGTTGGCAATAGCGTTCGGCTTCGTGGAGGGCGTGTTTTTTCAGGTCGCCTTGGGCGAGATCCTGATAGACAAGCTCCCAGAACAGATCGACAACGCGACTGTAGGCGGCCAACGCCCGGTCGGTCGAAGGGTCTTCAGCGCCGGCTGCGGCCTTTTCTTCTTCGATGATCTTGAGTTCTTCATCGATGGATTTGCTGACGCGCTTTTCAGCGTTGTCGAGCAGGCCGTAGGCCAGCAAGCGGAGGTCTTCGGAGGCATCGCCAAGCACTTGCCGAAGGAGCGGACTGGAAACCTTGCCGGGAGCGTATTGGAGGGTTACCAGGGAACTGATGCGCGTGGACGCGGGGGCTTTCGAATTCATCAGATAGGACTTGATCCCGGATTGCCGGAAGGTGCCGCGCATCTGCTGGTGCTGATCAAAGTCGGGGATCGAGACTTCGTTGAAGTTGTGCTGATGGCTGTCCTTGTTGCGAGACAGGTTGATGATGTGGATGCCGGCAAATACGGAGAGAAAACCCAGTACCGGGACGGAGAAGCTGAAAAGCGCCATTCCGGCCATGACCGCGATGCGAGGCTTTGCGATTTTCCGGGGCAAAAAGCCAATGGCGAACAGAGACACGCAAACGCTGGCGCCGGCGTGCAGAAGGCAATAACTCAGTAGGGAAGCCGAGTCATTGGCGAACAAGGCGGCACCGCTGGCAATAGCCCCGGTTTCCAAGGAGAGAGCCAGCACGCCAAGCTTCTGACTAATCAGCACGGAACAGATCCATGGCCTCTTGCAAGGCGTTTGAGTTGGGGCGGTTGTCGATCTCGAAGAAGTGACAGGAAATACCGCTGGCTGCGATAGGGGTGTCGTACTTCTCTGTGGTCCAGAGGTTGATTCGGTTGAGGTAACCTTCGGCGGCGGCGCGGCCGGAGAGCGGCATCAGGGTGAGTAGGCCAGTCTTTTGTTCGGTTTCGTGTAGCCAGTTTTCATCGACTGTCCGCTTCTGCTTTTTGAGTGCAATAAGGATGTCGCAGGCTGTTTGGTTACCGGAGTCGGTCAGGAGCAGAACAAGCACACTGCGCACATGCGAGACGTTGGCGAGGTGCTCCATTCGTTTGGTCTGGAAAGCGAAGGGCAAAGGGCACGACGGCGTTTTGGCGATAACGTCAGCGCAAACCGCTGCAGACGAAAGGGTGTCAGCGTAATAGGCAAGCAGCAGCGTAATCGCTAAGAGGATGTCGTCTCGCATCGAGACAAAAGGCATCCTTTTGACGACTAGCATCCCAAAGCAGGTGCCGGTAACGTTAACGAGGGGGGCTGCCACCAGATATTGCGATTTCAAGGCGGTGTCGTGCAGGGTTTCACCGGCATGCATCAGGTTGCGGTTGTCGAGCGACAGACGGATTAGGGGGTCGCGGGTATTCACCGGCTCCGGAGTGCCGAGTTTGGCGATTACCCGGTCGGTCATCTCGTCGTCATCCACAGCAAGCAGGGTAGCTTCCTCGATCTGGCAATACTGTGCCAGGACGCGAAGGAGGGTGTTGGCGCTTTCTTGTGAGTTGCCGGAAACGGAGATGTCGTGTTGCATGGCCGCGATGGCGTCGCGCATGGCCATCGGCTTGGCGATCAGGTCTTGTTCAAGGCGGTCATGAGAGAGGCGTAGCAGGTAATGCTGGTGCGTGAGCGCCTGGAAGCGTTCCGAAAGATATTCGTGCATTGCGTCCGTGCGCCGGTTCTTGTTGATCCACAAGCTGGAGAATTCGCCGATCAGCATGATCTGGATTAGCCCCCCCATGAAGTAGATTTTGGGGAAGGATTCAACACCGTGGGTCGCCGCCCAGGCGACAAGAATGGTGACGCATCCGGCAAGGCCGGGCATTGGGCCGTAGCGAAGCGCGAGGATCGACGGAGCAAGCCATATCCACGGATACTGGGATTCCATGAAGAGGAAATCTTCTGGATTGATCAGATAGCCAATAAGCAGGCCGATCACGGGGAGCAGTGCGATTTCGCCTGCCACGGCCCATCGATGCCGGATTGGGGATGTGAGGGAGTCTGACAGCGACCAGCCGGCCGCCTCGTCATGCTGACTTTGGCGCTCGGTCTTGCTGTGATCGCTGCCGGGGCTCCCCGGAAGGTGAAGCTGAGTCATTAGTTGGCGTTTGCCAGCCCGGTCTTCATGAGGTCGCTCAGGAGTTGCTGTGCGACGGCTGATAGTGCCTCACGAGGCCAGCCGGATTTGCCGCCACTGCCCGCCCACAGAATCTTGTTGGTGCTTACGTCGATGATGCGCAGCGAGACGCCAACAACGGGTTCACCATCGACGCCTACTTTGTAGCGCCATTCTTCAACCGAGCCTGCAAGGGCGTATTTCACCCCGGCTTCCGTCGCCGATTTCATGGCGGCATCGAGGCGGGCGCGTTCGTTGGGGTCGAACAGGGATTCGCTGGTTTCGCTGGCCGGGAGGGGGACGATCGTGAGCAGTTTCCGTTGGAGGATTGCGCCGGCGATGGCTTCTGCGCGACTGCCAGCCATCGGCGTTTCGGTGTGGTTTGCAAAGGGCAGGACGGCCCATGAAGCGCCGCGCTCAAGATTGGGAGCGGGGCCACGATTGATGGTTGAACAGCCGGTTAGGGTGGCCAGGATGGCGAGGGTCGAGAGGATGCGACGAATGGACATGAATGACTCCGGTTTAGGCGATGCCAACAAAAAGGGAGAGCGCGCGGGTAAGTGCCATCGACGTTTGTTTGTCGATATCCCCAATGTGGTGAAGAACGTCATCGACCGGGAGCGTGATTAGGTCGTCGATCATGATCTTCATCGGGGATTTGAGCCTGAAAGGGCGTTTCAGACGAACAGGAATGCGCAGTAGAGGCGCTTCCGTTGTATTGGTGGTCAGTCGGGCTACGAGGATGGTGCCATGCCGATCAAAGCAGGGGGCTTGCAGCACCACTACCTGAGCTTCAGCCGCGTCGATGGTGACATTGAGGACAGCGCCACGGTTCAGGCCGTGGCCTTCCTCGGCGGGGGCGGGGGCAATGCTGGCGCTTTGCTTGGCGCAATCATCGGCAACAGTACGTTTTCTGAGGTCGGGAACCCATATTTGAACGGGCCTGAACCCGCTCTCACGTAATTCTTCCCGATAACGCTGAACGGCTGAAGGTGAATTCTCAGATGCGGCTTTCATTAGTGCTCCTGCATGGTTACATGCAACAAGTTCTACACAGCGCAAATTTTACATGAAATATTTTTGCGTTCAGTAGATAAAAGCACTAAGCATTAGGGTGAATTACATGAATTGCAGAAAATAAATCATGTATTGTAAAAATTTGTAGGCGAACCGGAGATTTCGACCCGCCTCAATTTGCAATTAATAGAAGTAGGTGTAGGAAAAGCGAGCCTGGGTATTGGCGCTCGACGTTGGGCCTGATTTTCCTGTACGGATATCGAGGCTCATTTGATCGCTTCCGAGCACGCTCCCGGCGATTCCCAGTTCAACGTTGTAGCCAAACCCATCCCTGGAATGTTGCGTGAGGGAGGTGCTCAGGTATGGCTGAAGCCATCGGCGATAGACGCGTTCCGCGACGGGGTTCACCGAGAGAGTGACGCCGTAGAAGTAGAAAGTTTCGGGGACAAAAAGGCGACTCGATACGTTGGTGACGGTCGTGCCATCAGGGAGAAGCGATCCGGCGAAGCTCGCATTAACGGCGCCTGGGGTGTTGAAAGCGTACCGGGAGAGGAATGGGCTGACTGTGACCGGGATTTCTCCACTCAGTAAGGCATGCGTCCAGTTGAGTGTGGTGATATTGCCGCGCCCTAGTGACGTGCCGTCTTGTAGGTAATACGAATTGAATCGCGTCTGAATGGATACCTGATTGCGAGCGTCGACAGCCCCGGTGGCGCCGAGCGTGAGGCTGTCTCGATAGCCTGCAACCCGCATCAAGGTGCTTTCGTCGGCATGATCGCGCATGGCATAGCCGAATGTCAGGCCAAGGTTTCCGCTGATCTTTAAGTCGGCGGCGGCGCTCAGGGTTGTGTAGGTTCCCAATGCCTGGTGATGCTCAACGCCAAGTTTGATGTTGGTCAGGATATCCGTTGAGAGACGCAAGGAGAGGCGGTGGGCAAATTCAACCGGGGGTTGTTTGATAGCGGTGTTATCGTTGGATACGCGATCAATCCGTGCGCTTGAAAAGTTGAGCGCCATATTCGGGGATAGATTCAGGTGCAGGGATGTTGAAACATCGTTTTCCTGGATGCTGCCGAGGTCGGCGCTGCCTGCGCTGATGTTTGCCGAATTGCTGTACGCCAGAAGGGTGTTCGTCAGCCGGGTATGAAGCGGCTCGTCATCTGTTTGGCTGTCCAGTAAATCAAAGGCGTGGGACTGGGCGCGGCGGATATCGCTGGCGAGCACGGCGGCGTCGATGCGATCGTAGCGCGACAGGGCATCTTCTGACGATTCCAATAGCTGCTTCGCCCGGCTTTTGTCCCCGGCGGCTAAGGTTATGGAAATCTCCGCCCAGAGAGGGCGCTTATCCGGCGCCGACCTGGAGCGCCCATATTTCTCCAACATGTAACCGGCGGAAGCATGGTGTTGGCTATAGTCATTGAGATGGCCGATGACAAGCTGATTTGCTGAATCAGAAAGACCAATTTCGCGATCTCTGTCGAGACGAAGCAGGTCTCGCAACATCGAAAAGGAAACGTCGCCTGGGTTCATTGCCATCTTCAGGCGCTTGCGGGCTAGGTGGCGAGCATCAGCAAGATGCTGAACAACGCTGCGATCCTGCAGATCAACCGCGGGAAGGGATGTTAGCAGGTGTTTCCGCACCCGCCACGCTTGATCAGCTTGCTGGTTCTGTTCCAGTGCATCCGCATAGGTCATCATCCACAAGAAGTCGTTTTTTTTCGCTTCCAAACGAGGGGTGAGGTATCGGGAGAGAGCGACACGCGGCATAGACAGGTACAGGTAGGACGATGCCAGTACGTCATGCATAGAGTCGTTTTGTGCGAGCCGCCCTTCGTAGGTTCCCAATATCTGCCTGATCTCGCCGAGGTCGTGATTGTCTATCAGCAGCCACAGGTATTGTTCCAGCAAGCCAGAGTCATTCGGGGAAATCCCGATAGCTTGCCTCAATAAACTCTTTGCCAACGAAGGGCGCCCAACCGTTTGGTAGAAGCTGGCCATAAGACGCGAGATTCCAACGTTTCTGGCGATGCGTGCTGGCTGCGCTTCAATTTCTGGAAGAATGGCCGAGATCGCCTTAATGTTGTTTGTCGCTAGATAGATTTCTAGGCTCTGATGCAAAAAACGGAGGTCGTTAAACTTGCGCCATGCGCTGATCCCCGTCGCAGCCGCCTGGTCCGGGTTGCGATCTTTCAGCAAGGAAAGTAGTCCATCGTAATCATCTGCCGTTGCTTCCGTGAGGCGGATAAGAACGGAAAAAGCTTGAATGCCGGTGGTGGAATCGTTGGCAAACTCTGATGCATCGGCGAGCAGGCGGTAAAACTGGGCTACGCCTGGTTCGGTATCGTCTATGTGAGGCCTTGCAGCCATTAGCCATTCAAGGGCGAGGGCATTATTTCGCAAGAGCAAGGCGGAAATCACCGCAGTTGAGACACGCTCGGCCGTGAAATTCGAGGGGTTTTCGAAGAGTCTTGCCCATGTAGTCAGCGAGAGGTCGTTGTCGCCAGCTCGGTTGGCTAGTCGTGCCAAGGCGTCGAGCAGTTCTGGGCTTGGGTTTTTCCGGCTGAGTTTTTGCAGGAGATCGGTAGCGGTTTCCGGTTTGCCTTCGAGTTCTGCGTATCCAATGATGTTGCTTATTAGAGCAACGTTGCCTGGGTCGCGTTGCAATTCGCGCCATCCGGCTTCATTAAGAGCCTTGTAGTCAAATAGGCCAGGAGCAAGTCGCAGGACGGCCTGCCATGCAGTTTCCTCGTCGGTTTTCCTAGCGAGCACAAGCCAGTGAGCTAAGGCTTCTTTTGGGACGCCACTCCATTCTGAAGTCTCTGCAAGGCGTTTGCGCCAAATCATGTTGTCGGGGGCTTGGCGAACAGCGGCAGATGCAAGTTTCCTGGCGTCGTCGAGTTTCCGATTGCCGATGAATACCTCATATCCAAGCGTGTAGATACGATCGTTGAATTCCAGTCCGGGATTCGAGGCATCATTCGAAACCCGCAGAGGCAGCATCCCGTGGTGATTGGCGGCAAATTCAAAAAGGCGCTTCTGCTGCAGAAAAGATATCCTGAGCAATCGGCGCACGTATGTGTCGGCAACATCCTGACGACCTGCGGCAAGCGCCAGTCTTGTTACTAGCTCAAGCAATTCCGGTGACGATTCGTTCTTGGAAATGCTCCGCTGCGCCAAGTCCAATGCTTCTGAAACCAGATTACCTGATTGCAGGGCCTCAATGGCGGCAATCAGGTAACGATCTGCACTGCCATCGCTGTCTGCACGCTGCTGGGCCAGCAAGTAGAGTTCGGAGGCAGACCGATAATGACCGCGGCCGATAGCAGCGATTGCTGCTTGAGCATACCAGCGAGAGGACGCCCCTCGGGCCACGTCCAGTAGGGCCAACTTTTTATAGATCAAAACCCCTTCGTCAGGGAGTTCAAAGTCGAATGCAAGGTCGGCCAGTTCGACAAGATGGTCTGCGTCGTCGAGCGAGCGTTTGAGCGAGAGGATTAAAGGACGCGCCTTTCCCTGAAGAGATTGCCGTGTTCCTCTTTCGGAAGGATTGGTTGAAAAATATTCCGCTTGTTTGAGTTTCAATAGCAGCAAATTGGCCGCTGACCTAATGGACGGATCGCTGGAGGCGCTTGCTTCGGCAATTGCTTCGGCGGCGCGTTGGGAATCCCCTTGCAGAAGGTATTGCTTCCCAAGTAATAGGTGAAGCTCTGGATTGTCGGGGTCCGTCTTCAGCAGATTTTGCAGGTAGAAGGTGCTGAGTTGGGATGCCTCAGAGACGGCAACCTTCGCGATCAGGTCTTGCTTTGGATAGAGCGCCACCAACGCCCCAGACATTGCAACAACCATTGTTGCAATTGCCCAAGGGGGAACGAGAATGGGGCGCTCTACTTTGCGTTTAGCAGCGGATTTCGGCTTCAAGCGAGCGCTCCGGGCTACGCAACATGAAAATCTTGGTGTCACCATTTCCTGTTATGGATTGGCGAACTCTCGGCGAGATGGAAAGCTGACAAGCTTTTGGGGCGTGAATTTCCGCAGTTATTGCTCTGTGTCCAGTGATTGAGAGAGTCGTAATTTTGCCGTTGTGATCCCAGCGGGAAATCCGGCCGTTGGCGTTCACCAGCCAGGGTTTGGTGGCGGGAGATTGGGGGGGGAGGGCAGTGCGGAATCGCCCAGAGTCATTGATGAGATGGACGTAGGAGCCATCCGGGCCAGCGTTGCTGCCGGCGATCGCATGTGCCGAATCGATATGGACTTGCCCAATCTCTTTGGGTAACCGAACGGTACGAAGGTCGCCTTGTGTTTTGACGATCCAGTATTCCCCGTCTTTCGCGATAGCGCTGGAGAAGAAATCATTGGCCTTTCGAACATATTCTGAAGTGAATATTGGGTTCATCGGCTGCTTGAGCGTCCAGTCATAGACCTGTTTCAGGGCCGTAAGGGCTGCCGGCTTGCTTGCGGAGTAGGTGTGGTAGTAGACGCCAATCGGTTTGATACGACGAGGGTTGCCAGTCATTTCAATTGTTTCGATGACTGTCCGGAAGCCGTAAAACGGGCCAGTCCACAGGTTGGTGTAGATGTTTTCGTTTGTTATGGGAGCATAAATTTGGATGTAACCATCGCGCTGCAGGCCAACGGATCGTATGTTTGTGATGGAGTTGTTTTGTTTGGTGATAGAGGTGTCTCCGCCATTGATATTCAAAACGCCATTGTCGGTTGCCACTTTGACCGTTGATGGTGACGGGTTGGTGTCACCGCTCCAGAAAAGGAGTTCGGCAGGTTTGCCAGCAGGAGCAAGGCGCTCGCGGATGTAATCGAGCGATCCTACGATTTCGCGGTGTGGGTTGTATTGATAGCCAGGTACTGGCATCGAATAGCCGGGTTGATAGTCTGGGCGATCCCATTTGTACGGATGCGAGAAGGTATGGCTAGCGACTTCGATGTTGTCTAGCTGAAACATCTTCCGAGCGATACGCTCCATTCTTGGGCTTAGCTCAGGGTAAAGCCCCCATGGGGCCGTTTCTGCTTCGATGATTGACATCGAGATAGGAAGGTCATATTTCGTGAATATCTCGTTGTACAGCACCTCGGGCGCATAGAGGTCACCCGGCATTTCCGCTTTTGACGGGAAACCATCGCCGTCGATATGTGAGAGGAACAAGCGAACGCCGTTCTCGGTGCTCGGATCTGGGGAGGGAATGGGGGCAAGGTGAAGAGCGCGTTTGAGGAATTCAAATGGGTCAACGACCCACCAGACGACACCAGCCTCTCGCGCCTCTGTCATTACGAAGGGGTTCCAGAGGTAGCCGCCCCAAGAGGTAATTGCGCCACCGTCAAATGTAGCGCCGGATGCATTGCGAAGCGTTACCAACGATTTTGTGCCAGGTAGGCTGCTCTGCAGCACAGGGATGTCATTGACCGCATTGCTTGGGGCTGCTTCAAGTCCAATCATGGAGTCTTGAAAGCTAATTTCGAAAGGCGGAGGCGTTGAACGTGAGATATCGCGGAATCCAAATTTGCTCGCCAAGGAATTGCTGAATGGCATCCCCAAGCGCCCGAGCATTGCAATAGGCAATCCAATGTCCGTGGTTGCTCGAAGCCACTGCTGGTAGCGCGGCCAAACAGCAGGGGGAAGGTCGCCCGCGAAAAAGGTCAGAACCCCGGCGTAACGATCACGGGAGAGGGGAGGTAAGGGTTTGTTGGCGTCAATGTACTCACACAAATAGCCAAGATAGTTAATGGGCATTTCAATGAATCGGTGTTCATTGGAGTAAGGAATGCTCGAAGCCTCTTTTGAGTTGTAGATGATCGCAATGCGGCGGGGAACTGGCTCCACTGTACCCATCCCCATTGTCGCCAGATCCCCATCAGCGACCCATGGTGTCAGGCCAAGCGCCTTGATTTTTGAGGCAGTCTCGCGCATCTTTTGGCGGTCGTTCGGCGCAACATACTCGATCGATAAGCCGGGGACGCCATATTGGTCACGCGCTACTTTGAACTGATTGAGCAGCCATTCACGGTCACTCGCCGGCACTATTTCGTAGGTTTTCTGTTGCGCATTCCAGCGCTGGAACAAGGATTCAGCCGCGATCATAAAGACCTTGCCCTGAAGGCGAGGCAGCACCTCGAAGCCGCGATTGACGATCAATTGAACACCGGGGAATCGTGCATGCATCGCGTTGATTGTTGCGACTACCCCGTCCTGCTGTGCTTGTTCGTCAAATTGATCCAGTAGACGGTACGAATCCATCGTGTCGATGAAGAAGCCCTTGTACCCTTTCGCCCATAGCGGCGCGACAACCTTGGACAGGAAAAACTCGCGCCATTCGGCAGATGACTGGTCGAGAACCACAGAACCCCATGTTTTGTTCTCGGCGCCCTTTGCGGACGAAGGGATCAGGTCAAAGTAAGGGGCGCTTTTGTTCGCTTCGCCAATCGAGATATACGCGAACAGTCGACTCGTAGAACTCTTGTATTTGCGGGGGTCTGCGCCATGTCCTGGCTCCACGACTACCGTGTCGAACACCTTGAATTCATCCAGGGGAATGCCGTTGCCGTAGTAGATGGCCACGGAAGCGAGTGAATGCTGGGCAAAACACAGGGATGCAACGAAAGACAGCAGGAGAAAGATGGAGCGGAGCATTGGAGTAATTTGAGTTGGGCGCCAACAGTGAAGGGTATGGTTAAAAGGATACGGAGTCGTCTTCCCAAAACAACCGCTTTTCGTAGGCTTTCGGACTTTGCAGGGTTATCCGTTGTTGGGTTTGATGTGGTAGATTAAGAATGTTTTTTGGCCTATGGCCATCACAGGTAGCTGGCGCAACCTGAGTCTTCGACTGAAGCCAGCCATTTCAGGGCCAACAGGCACTTTATTCACCCTTTGGGAAACCTTTCCCTTGGGGGGCGGTTTCCCAATTTTTTTGGAGAACCGTCATGAAACACCTCGAAGTACAAAAACTCGGTATGAACAAGGGCGCTCCACGCGTCTACATTCAGGGCCGGAAAGCCGTTCTCGCCGGGTTTGCTCCTGGAGCCAAGTACAAGCCGACCGTCGATGAAGAGAAGTGCCTTCTGACCCTTGAGGTCAATGAAGAGTAACCGTCCGGCGACCACCGTCTTTCCGAGTTAATCGGAATCAGGCAGCAACAGCGAGCTCGGTTTTGGCGATCTGCTCGGCGACACGCCAAGGTAGCAGGTCGTCGAGTTCGTTGATTCGGTAGTCAGCAATTCGCGCGATGACGAAGCGCAGATAAGCTTCTGGATCGAGGCCGTTGAGTTTCGCCGAGCCGATCAGGCTGTAAATCGCGGCAGCACGATCACCGCCGGCATCGGAACCGGCAAACAGGAAATTCTTTCGCCCAAGCGCCACTGTCCGCAATGCCCGTTCAGCCGTATTGTTATCGATCTCGATGCGCCCATCTGAGGCATAGCGAATCAATGCCTGCCAATGGTTCAGGGCATAGCCGATGGCCTCCGCCAGGCCGGATTTCTTCGAGAGTTGTCGTCGCGTGTCGAGTAGCCAGGCATGGAATTCATCGAGGAGGGGCTTGGCGGGTTCTCGCCCTTTGCGCCTGAGGTCTGGCGGTTGTCCTCGAACCTCGCTTTCAATCGCGTACAAGGCGGCGATTCGTTTGAGCGCCTCGGCGGCAATCGGTGAGCCCTGAGCTTGATGAATCTCGAAGAACTTGCGGCGGGCATGGGCCCAGCATGCAGCTTCCTGGATGTCGCCTTTGGCATACAAAGCATTGAATCCGGCAAAGGCATCGGCTTGCAGAATCCCCTTGAAGGATTTCAGGTGGGTCTGCGGATGCTCCCCCTTGCGATTGGGTGAGTAGGCGAACCAGACGGCAGGCGGGGTTTCGTTTCCCGCCGGCCGATCATCGCGGACATAGGTCCACAAGCGCCCGGTCTTGGTCTTGCCCTCGCCCGGGGCGAGCACCGGCACCGGCGTATCGTCGGCGTGCAGCTTCTCGCCGGTCAGCACATGTTGCCGCAGCCGTTCCACCAACGGGCGCAGCAGCGCTGAACATTGCCCCACCCAGTCGGCCAGGGTCGAGCGTTCCAGATCAACGCCTTCCCGGGCATAGATGCCGCTCTGCCGATACAAAGGCAGATGGTCGCAATATTTGGCGACCAGCACATGCGCCAGCAATCCAGACCCGGCCCTGCCGCGGGCAATCGGCCGACTGGCGGCCGGGGCCTGAACGATGGTGTCACAACGGCCACAGGCCAGCTTCGGCCGAACATGGCGAATGACCCGGAAGCTGGCAGGTACGTAGTCGAGGACTTCCGAGACATCCTCACCCAGCGGCTTGAGATGACCGCCACAGTCCGGACAGCAGCTTGCTTCAGGCGGATAAACCACCGTATCGCGTGGCAAGTGGTCCGGCAGCGGTTTGCGGACCGGTTTGCCAGGCGCCTCTTCCACCGGGGCAATTTCGGTGGTCTCGGCCCGTTCTGCTTTGCCGGTTTCGAGTTCCTCCAGCGCCAGTTCGAGTTGCCCGACCATTTTGTCGATCTTCTCGGCGCTTTGGCCAAACTGCATGCGCCGCAGCTTGGCGATGATCAGTTTGAGGTGCTCGATTTCCGCCTGCTGGGCGACCACCATGGCTTGCAAGGTCGTTGTGTCGCGGGGCAGTGCGGCGCTGTTCATACCGAGAGTTTACGCGAATCATCAGCGTGTGAACAGCCCCGCCAGCCAAGGATTTCCAGCTTTCTTATGCCGCCCGTTCCGGTTGCCCGGTGCGACTCGGGCGACGCCAGTCGATGCCCTCCAGAAGCATGGAAAGCTGGGCGCCCGAGAGATGCACCGAGCCTTCGCTGGCCTGTGGCCAGATGAAGCGGCCGCGCTCCAGGCGCTTGGCAAAGAGGCAGAGGCCATCCCCGTCCCACCAGAGCAATTTGACCAGATCACCGCGGCGACCGCGAAAGACGAAGATGTGACCGGCAAAGGGATCGGCGGCGAGTTTCTCCTGAACGATGCTGGCCAGGCCATCAAAACCGCGACGCATGTCGGTCATGCCGGCGGCGAGCCAGATCCGGGTGCCACTGGGCAAACTGATCATCGCTGCTGCAACTCTGCCAGAACCAGTCGTAGTATCTCGGCGTCGGGACGACCTTCGATGCGAACGCGAACTTGCCCGAACTCAATCGTCAGACACCCCGTGCTGGCTGAACTGCTGACCGCCGGCAACTGATCGCTGGCCATCAGCGGCGTGAGGGTGACCGGCAACAGCGCTGGCTTCGCATCGGGCAGCAGCCCCTCCCGGTAGGTCTTGCGCCAAAGGAACACCTGGTTGGCGTTGACGCCGTGTTTACGGGCAATCTGCGCCACCGAGGCACCCGGCTGCAGCGTTTCTTCAACAATCGCCCGCTTCAGCGCCAGCGGGTGATGCCGGTAGGGGCCTCGTCGTTTCGAGACCATGACTGCCTTTGAATTTGTGTCCATAAATCCGTTTGTGGGCACAAATTTGAGGTGCCCATCCGGGGCAATCTTCAGCTATCGGAACTTCGGCGAAAAGACGGTGGTGGCCGGACGCTTACAATGAAGATGGTACGCACCGGGTCTCGAAAAAGATCCGTGGGGAGGAAGAAATCCCCGTGCTCGACATCAACTCGCACGATCTCCTGTCCATGTTCAGTGGGCTGGAGTCGGTTCGGGTCGTAGTTGCGGAAAACCGCATCCACATCCTGCCGGTTGCCTCTGAATTTCGCGCCAAAAAGCGTCTGGAAGCACTCAAGGCAACGATCAACGCGGGTGAAGCAGTGACAGTTGGCTCGGTCGCATCGGGGGTGGGTATTCTCGATATGGCTGCGCATGCTGGATTTGCTGAATCGGGACTGGAATCGAAGCTGGCTTTTGCCAACGAGATCCGGGACGACTGCATGGAGCACATGGCGGCGCGTAACCCCTCCTTCACCAAGGAGACGATCACGCTGACCATGCCGCTGCAGGAACTGATGTTCGATACTTGGGCGCTGTCCAAGCTGCCGAATGTTTCGGTTCTGGTGGGAGGTATTCCGTGTAGTGGAGCTTCGGTCGCCGGGCGTGCAAAGCGCAAGCTGGAGCACCCGGAAGATCACCCGGAAGTAGGGCATCTTGTTGTGTCCTACATCGCTGCTGTGGCGAAGTTCGCACCGGCAATCTGTGTTCTCGAAAACGTGCCTCAGTACGCCACGAGTGCATCGATGTCGATCCTGCGTTCCTCCCTGCGTGACCTCGGTTACGAAGTCCACGAAGTCATTCTGGACTCGGCAGAGTGGAACATGCTGGAGCATCGCAAGCGCCTAGCGATGGTGGCCGTGACCAAGGGTATCCAGTTTGATGTCGAGGACATCCAACGGCCGGTGCCTCGCGTCACGTCGTTTGGCGAAATCATGGAGGACGTTGATCCCGATCACTCAACCTGGGGATCGATCGACTACCTCTGGAGCAAGCTGGAGCGCGTTCCCGACTCCACCGAGAAATATACTTGTGTTGGGTTTCGGTTTGAAACTTTTATCTATAAAAGTCCCCAAGCCAGTAAGTCGATGATCGGTCGATGCGCTGATCTCCCGGCGACTCGCCCTCACGGCGCAGCCGTGAAGCGTGGTGGCAGACAAGGCGTAGCCGCGTCAGCCCTCTGTAGCCTCCATTAGTCACCGTTTTCAGCCCGTGCCTTTTCCCTGCCTTGTAGTTTTTCTCTTTGTATGCGTTTGTGCTTTTGTTGTTGCATCTCGACTCCAAAACATATATACTGGCGCGAAGTTAATTTAGGTGCCGAGCATGCAAGCTATTGATCTATTCGCTGGAATTGGCGGCTTCTCTGAAGGGGCCAAGCAAGCCAAGGTGAGAGTTGTCTGGGCGGCAAACCACTGGCGGCTTGCGGTTGAATTCCACTCGGCGAACCACCCAGACGCCATTCACGTTTGCCAGGATTTGCATCAGGCCGATTGGCGCGAAGTGCCGCGTCACGATGTTTGTCTTGCTTCGCCAGCTTGCCAGGGGCACAGCAAGGCTCGGGGCAAAGAGCGGCCGTATCACGATGCGCTGCGCAGTACCGCGTGGGCGGTTGTTAGCTGCCTTGAATACCATCGCAGCCCGTTTGCTGTGGTGGAAAATGTGCCCGAGTTCCTCGATTGGTCTCTCTACCCGTCCTGGGTCGATGCGTTGGGCCGTCTTGGCTATTCGTTGGCCCCCCACATCATTGACTCTGCCGATCATGGCGTTCCGCAGCATCGCCTCCGGATGTTCCTTGTTATTTCCCGGTCCAAGAACCCCTTGGTGCTCAATCTGCCGAAACGCCCGCATCGTCCTGTTTCGGAAATCATCGAGTGGGATGCTCATCGTTGGAATCCGATCAACAAGCCTGGTCGCAGCATTAAGACGCTGAAGCGCATCGAGGCAGGCCGCAAGCAGTTCGGTGATTGCTTTGTTGCTCCGTTCTATTCCAGTGGCAGCGGCCTGACCGGTCGCAGCATTGACCGGCCTATCGGCACTTTCTCGACCGTAGATCGCTGGGCGATTATTCGCGGCGATCAAATGCGAATGTTTCAGCCTTCCGAGGTGCGTGCTGGCATGGGGTTGCCTAGCACCTATGTTCTTCCAAAGACCCGGCGTGAAGCTATTCACTTGCTCGGTAATGGGGTGACCCCCGTGGTGGCCACCGATATCTTGAATGAGTTGCGGAGGGCTGCTTGATGATCAATCCGATCAATATTGAACCCGCCAACCCGATGCAGAAAATAATTTACATGGTGCACGATGATGATGGTGCCCTCGCTGGTGGGCCGCTTCTTGGAGCGCCGGGAATTGATTTCCCTTTGTTGGCGGCTGAGTTTCGTGCAGAGCGTTACGCCAAAGCTGAAGATGCTGGCGAAGACTATTGCTGGCTCTCGGAAAGTGAGTTCGTCAGTTGGCTGCTGGAGCGCCAGATCCTGTCGCCCATGAAAACGGTTGATGTATCCATCAAAATCGAAACGCAATACGAGCACCGTTACGTCCCAAAGCACTGGCCATTATGTCCTGAATGCAGCATCGGTCGGGGCGAAGAGAACATGGGCCGCGTTCTGCATTCGCTGAATCGCGCTGACTGGCATCGCAAATGTACCGAATGCGGGCATGACTGGGACCACCGCGACGAACCATATCTATACAAACAGCCGATGCTGGAAGACGACGGGCGATGTGTTGCGAGTGGCTGCGTCCCGTATTCCATTAGCCAAGCGGGCGAAGTGCCGATGGCTGACGTATTGGTGGTTTGCTCCAAACATGGATGGAGCGAAAACAACGGGATGTACGACACACATGGCGTCCTCGCGGCAGGGGAACTCGGGATTCGTATGCTGCCGCGCAAAACTGACATTACCGAGGGAAAACTTACCTTGCGCAAACTGCTGGACATGCTGTCTCCGACCAAAAATTACATCATTGCCACTCGCAAACATTGGCTGGCTGTTGTTAAGGGGGAAAACCGCGACCAGGCTGATACCGGTATGCGAGCAGAAGTGTCGGCCTACTGGGAGGTATTGCCCGTCAACAGCCAAGGAGCATTAGATTGAGCCTCGAACTTGTATCCCTGACCGGTGCGGACGACCATGTTGCCCCGGAAGTCTTGGCGGCGCTCTCCGCCAAATACCCGTTCGCCGAATGGGCCATCTTGTATTTTCCCGAGAAGGACGGCACGCAGCGCAATCCTTCTGCGCCATGGCGTGAGAAATTCCTTGCCCTCGATTTGCCATACACGGCTGCGCATCTTTGCGGCACTCGGGTCTTTCATGCCTTACTGGACCCGGAGTTGGCTCATTCGGTAATTTCCGACTTGTCGCGCTATCGCCGCATCCAGTTGAACATCAATGCCCGCCGCCCGGAATTCACTGCCGAAGAAGTTCTGGCGATCTATCGCACGCTGCACGGTGCCGGGTTGCGGCTGATCCTTCAGCACCATGCCGGATCTGAACGGGTGATAGAGCAGTTCCTGTACGAGCTGGACGAAGAGGGTATGAAGCGCGTCGACATCTTGTTCGATGCCTCCAAGGGGACCGGCCAGCGGCCTGACAACTGGCCCGCACCGCACCGGTTCAATCTGTTCTGTGGTTACGCTGGCGGTCTCGGGCCGGATGTCCTGGAGACTGAGCTACCCAAGATTAAGGCTGCTATCGCACAAGCGCAGTCTCGGCGCGATTTGCCGTACTGGATCGACATGGAGTCAGGCATCCGGACGGAGAACGCCTTCGATCTGGAAAAGGTCGAGCAGGTGCTGGCGTATTGCCATAGCGGCGACATTGACCATCTTTCCCGGTGCCTGCTAATCCAAACCACTCAGCGGGACATTCCCGAAGGTCTGTACTCGATGTCTCTGACCTGGGAGCAGATCAAGATTTTGATCCAGGCAGCGATGGATGAAGGTGCTCGGCGCAACGTGAAGACGCATGCGGTCTGGAACAATGGTGGTGGCGAGGTGCCTACGACCGCTACAGTTGGTGCTTTCATTGATTTGGTGGCTGGCCAGCGGCGTACACCCGCTGCCGTTGCTGGGCGACTGACTGAAGAAGTGGTCGAACTGGCGCTTGCTGCTGGACTGTCTGCGGGTCAGGTGATGGGGCACGTTGCTGATGCCCTGCACAACCAGTCGCTCAAGGCGACCGAGACTCAGGCCAAGACCGTGTTCCCCTCCCAGTTGTCAGGCGACAAAGGAGAGTTGGCTGAGGAATGCGCCGATGTGAGCCTTGTCCTCAAAGACTTGTGCCATGTGGCTCACGTCGATCTGCCGGGCGAAGAAGCCGACAAATGGGACCGGTTCACGAAGAAGCAATTCCGGGTTGGCCCGAGTGGAACCATCTACGCCGTCAAGCCGCATATCAAGGATTAGGCTATGGGCAACAAAACTGGCATCTCCTGGACGCAGACGCACCATTCTGATGGCACCGTGACGCCTGGCGCGACGTGGAACCCTGTCTCCGGCTGCACCAAGCTGACGGCAGAGTGCAAGCATTGCTACGTCGAACGCGACTGGCACCGCCTGACGCATTTGCCTGCCTATCAGGGCCGGGAATTTACGGATGTCGCTTGCCATGAAGACCGCCTTGACCAGCCGCTTCGTTGGCAGCGTGCGCGGCGAATCTTTGTGTGCTCGACTGCCGATCTGTTCCATATCGACGTGCCGGATGAATTTCTGGATCGCGTCTTCGGCGTCATGGCTCTTTGTCCGCAGCATACCTTCCTGGTGCTGACCAAGCGGGCCGACCGAATGCAGCAGTATCTATCAGCGCCTGGCCGTCGTGAAGCCATCGCCAAGGCTGCTGATGGGTTTCCTGCCAAGCATCCCTTGGATTGGGTACGTGCTGATGGTTGCGAATCGTTTGAGCGTGGCGGCGACCCCAACGAAGGAACGGAATGGCTTCCTCGCTGGCCACTGCCGAATGTCCATGTCGGCGTGACAGCAGGCACACAAGAATCAGTCAATGAACGTCTGCCCCTTTTGATGAAAACGCCAGCGGCAAAACACTGGGTCAGCATGGAACCGTTGCTTGGTTCGGTTGACCTCCGGTTCGGGGAAGGATTGTCGGAAGACGAAGATAGCTCCGTTGGCTGCTTCCCTTGCGAGGTTGGCGGGGAACGGCACCAGCATTACCTCGGTGAATCCTGTGGTCGAGGTCTTGACTGGGTGGTTGTTGGTGGCGAGTCGGGAAGCCGGAATAAAGCCCGTCCCATGCATCCGCAATGGGCGATGGATATTCGGGACCAGTGCGCCGAGGCCGGGGTGCCTTTCTACTTCAAGCAGCAAGGCGAGTGGATTCTTGGCCGTGACGCCACCAATGATCAACTCAACAATCCGAAGGTCTGGGGCTGCTGGGTCAATGTCCATGACGGAAAAACTCACGACGGCAATAGCCATGACGCTTTCCGTGATGGCGACACGAACATGCTCTACGTTGGCCGGAAGGCAGCGGGCGAAATGCTTGCCGGGCGTGAGTACAAAGAGATGCCGTGCTGACCATGGATCACAAATCTCTCTGCGCTCTGGCCGTATCCTGGCTGAAACGGCCCATGAGCCGTTCCGGGCCGGGCTGCACTATCGCCATTTCGGAATCGACCAATTGGATTAACGGAGAAATCCCGGATGCTATTGGCTGGCGACCCTACAAACATCCGCGTTGCGGTTCGATTGTTGTCGAAGTCAAAGTCTCTCGCGCAGATTTCCTCGCGGATGCTGCCAAGCCCCACCGCAAGGAGCCTGCTACTGGGATGGGAGCTTATCGGTATTTTTTGGCTCCCGCTGGATTGATCTCGGTTGAAGAACTTCCGGCGAAGTGGGGATTGGTCGAAGTGACGCCACGAGGGCACATAAAGGTCCGTGCTGGCCATCTTTTGACGGACACCCGGTTTGGTCATTCGGTAAACGAGGATGTTTGGCGGCATGAGCATAACTGGAATGCTGAAATTTGCACCTTGGCCATGTGTCTGAATCGGGTTGGTGACCCGCAACAGCTTCAGGATCGCATGCGGGAGTTGGGAAACATCAATGCGCGACTGGTGAAGCGGAATCAGGACTTATCGAAGCGCAACGAGACTTTGAGTTGGGAAAACTATCTCCTTCGAAATCCGGGTGAACAGCATCAAACAGCAACCCCGCGAAAAGTAGCAACGCCTCCGGTAGTGATGCCAGTCAGCACTACAGATGCCACCGAAGGGCTGATTGAGGAACTGTAATGAAGGCAATCTCGATCTGGCAGCCGCACGCCTCCTTGCTGATGTCCGGCCTACACAAACCCTATGAAACGCGCTCATGGAAGCCATGGAAGAATCTGATCGGCCAGCGCATCTGGATTCATGCAGGAAAGGCCACGGACGATCTGGAAGAGATGATGGAATATCTCTGCGACCGCGCCGATGGTGGTCCCCTCGATCACGCTTGGGAAGCCTATTGCTCAGCACTGAAACAGATGGGCTTCAATCATCTGAAGGAGATGCCTCGGGGCTGTTTGCTGGGCACTGCGGTTCTGGCCGGGTTTCTGCCGACTGAGAAGATGGTCGATCCGGGATATTTCGGCAACTTCGGTACGGGTCGGTTTGCATGGCATTTTGTCGAGCACGAGCGGCTGGAAACGCCGATCCTCTTCATGGGCAAGCAAGGGTTCTTTGAGGTTCCCGAAAACGTCATTGCCGGAGTCGCAACCGTATGAGCAAGTTTCCCAACGCTCTGGCCGAAGTGGATCAGGTGCTTGCTCGACTGCGGCAGATGAACGGTGACTCGGTAACACTTTCTCGGGAAGATGCCGGATGGTTGCTGGCAGAGATCGATGGTGGGCGGGAAGCCTTCGGCGCTGTGGTTCAGAAAAAGAACGGACTGGAACAACAGGTTAAACAGATGCGGCGCACCATCGACGATTTATCGGCCTTGTTGCGTAAGAAATAATAATTGACGACATTGAAGGCGACGAACAATGAAATACGCTCTCCAGAAGCTCCCTAATGGCGAGACCCGCATGGTGGACGCCAGCGGCAAACCCCTTGGTGGTGGTGATGCTGACCGCCCAATCCTGCACATTCTGCCGAAGCTCTGGGTGCCCGCCGAAATTCTCGGGCATCCGGGCAAGCGGTTTGATGACGGCCTGAGGTGCGATGAAATCACCCTGACCGTGACATCCTCGCTCCCAATCGAGTTTCTGCCCGAAGGAGGTATCGAGGTTCGCCAGCCGTATCCGAATCGGCGCTACTTTGTCGGTGGTTCGAAGTTGATTCGGAATGGCTGGATCGTGCCGATACCTCCGGATGTGACCGAGTTCGATATCGAATTCCAGTGGCGCATCGAAAGCGCGGCCATGTGGAAGGTTTTTCCCAAGGATGACTGGCTGGTACGGCATCTCATCCACATCAAACTTCACCCCGGCAAAGGTGTGACTTATTCGATGGATGGTTCATGCTGGCCGCAGCGGGAAGGCCCGGCAATGCGGATTACTCCGGTCAGTGTCCTGGGTTTTGAAGAGCAGGATCAGATTGATCGGGAGCGGCGTCAAATCGTCAAGGACTCCGATCTGATCTACACAGATGGTGAGCTAAAGGGTAAACTGGCTGGCTACTACCTGGAAGAACAGGTGAATATCACGGGCGTTCCGCTGGAACAAGCATGGACTATCGACGCCTTCCAGGAAGAGCAGCTTCATGAAGTCCGGCAAACGGCCATTCTCAATCAGGACATCGAGCCTCACCGGGCCAACGGCCCCGTTGAAATGCCTGCCGAACTGTTGCTGCATGCAATCGACCTGGCGGAGAAAAGACCGTTTGGCAAGAACAGCAAGTTTGCGAAGACAATTGCTGGCGTGCCGGGTGGCATGGAGCAGCATCCGGCCATGAAGCTTCTTTGCGACTGGTGGGAAACCGTCAGGCCGGAGGGCGAACCGTTCAAACCCGGTATGGCCATGCCGTTGGTGCGTGTCCGCGATGACGGCGAATACTGGTGGGGTGACCGAGAGGTTCCCAATTCACCCATCAACGGGTTCAATCCGAGCGGACGAAATGCCGCACGCATTGGCGATCTGATCCTCGTGCTCTTCCAGGCCAAGCAGGAAAACGCCGTTTTCGACAATGACGGGATGACTGTCTTCCTGCCAAGCGGAGAGCAGTTCAGCACTATTGGGATCGACAAAGAGCAATACCTAAACGGCGAATCGGACGAGGCGTGGGCCTGCCTGAATGCGCTGGCATCCTTCCCGATCCGCTTTCCATCGGCATGGGCATTCCTGAACAAGACTGGTGGCGAATACCTGATGGCTGAACGGGCTAAGGTGTCTCAGCCGGTCGTGCTCCCGGAGGGGTTCAAGCCCTGCTCGAATTGTGGGGGCATGCCTGTGATTACCGAAGACCCGACGGGTAAGTTTGGCTATCGCTACCTTTTGACGTGCGGTGACCACGTTTCCATTGGCGACGATACGCTTGAAGGTATTCGGCAGGATTGGGAATATGACTTCGACGCGATGGAGGAAATGCTGTGCGAGCCATCTGCCGAAGACGGGAACATTGATCAAAGCATGCAGACAGGAGAGAAAAATGTGTAATTTCCAACATGGAACCATCGAATGCCGTGGCGACGGCTACTGCTGGGATGCTAATTGTGACGGTTACGACCCGAACGACCATTCCTTGCCTTGTCCTGCTTGCAATACGAAAGGCTGGCTTGAGCAACAAAAGGAAGAGGCGGAAACCTGCATTTCGTTCAGCGGCATCGACTCCGGCACGGGTGTCGATATCTGGGAAAGCGCCGTCAGGGTCGCGCAGCGCGAAAACCCTGAAGGCGTTGAAGCACTGCTGCTGGAGATCGGCGAGGTCAACGCACTGTACGAAGACGACCAGGGGCAGACGCAAACCAAGCGTTTTTCCTATCCCGGCCAAGGAATGTCTGTTCTCGCCGACTCCCTGCTGAGTCAGACGCCCGGCGCTGTGCCCATGATCTTCGATGTCGGCCCGAGCTACAACGAATGCATCATTGCCCCATCTGGCTCCGGCATGTCCGGTCAATTCGATAAGTTGGCCAAGTGATGAGCGCACTCCCTGCACAAGCCCCAATGCCGACTTTCTCGATGCAGCCCGTGCGTTACGAAGATGGTAGCTGGGGCGTTTCCGTTCAAGTCACGGGGCTGGCCAGCGAGCAGCAGGCCGAAGCAGCGATGCAACACATGCAGAAATTGTTCTGCGGTGCCCCAATCAACGAAAACTGAGGATCAGGCGGATGTTCGGGACGAGCAAAAAGACGGCGGAACTGGAACAGCGCGTCAACGATTACCATGCGGCGCTTCAGCGGATCGCGCAGCACGTCGGGGTGGCTGGGCATCAGTTGCCGCCTGATCGGCTCGCCACGGCGATTTGCAGCGGTATTGATGCACTTGTCGGCAAGGAGCCGCCGATAGCGTCTGCGCCTGGCAGGGAAAGTCGTTCCGTCCCGGCCAATATCCGCAAGATCAAACTGAGCGGTGCGGTGGATGTTGTGGTGCGCCAAGGCGCAGAACCCAAGATGGAAGTCTTCGCCAACGACGCCACCGATCTCCCCAAAATTCTCACGACGGTTTCCGGCGACTGCCTGACGGTGGATAACGAGCCAATGATGATCGTCAGCACGGGGCGTGGCGTCACACAAATCATCACCGGCAACGGCAATACCCAGATCGCCGGGCGCGACTACTTCGAGGGTGGCTCGATCCATGTTGGACGCAACTTCGGCACCGTGATCGGCAAGGGTAACGTCATGGAACAGCGTACCGGCCCGCTCGGCTTTCGTGTTGAAGTGACGCTGCCCAACGTGGCCAGCCTGCGTATCTCCGGTGCAGGGAACGTGACCTATCGGGACATCGACCAGGACGAACTGAGCCTTGATGTTTCAGGTGCAGGCACCATCGAGGTTACAGGCAAGGTTAATCGGCTTGAAGCGGACGTGTCTGGCGCTGGAGACATTGCTGCCTACCTGCTTTCTGCCACCAATGCCCGCTTACGCGTATCCGGCGCAGGCAATATCAAGGCGACGGCCACAGCGTCCGTTGTGGCCCGTGTGTCAGGCGTCGGCAAGATCAAGATCGGGGGCAACCCGCCGCAGCGCGATACCGATGTCTCGGGTATGGGCAAAATCAAGTTTGTCGATAGCAACTTCTGATTCGTAGCCCGAGGTCGTTTTGCGCACCAAATCTCATTCCATTATTTACGTCCCCGTCAAAGGGGCAAGAAGCGTAAAGCTCCCGGTAATCCTTTTGCCTGATGGTGTTCGGTTCTATGAGGCGCTTCATTGGACGGTAGAGCGATTCGATGACAGCTTGTCTGTCACAACGCTCAAAAAGCAGAACGAAGCCATCGGCGCATTCGTTGATTTTTTCCATGTCTTGAAAAACGAACCGGCTGTTACGCCCGAGTTACTGCGAGCTTTGATCAAGGAATTTCGAGAGGTGCGCTTGGCCGGGTGCCAGGATTTAGGTTGGAAGCCGGTCGCGCCGGGAACCTCTGAACGCGAGATTGAATACCTGTCACTGTTTTTTGACCATTGCGCCGATGCCTTTGGCTATCTCCCAGTTAATGCTGCGGATGAGGTCGCCACTGATGCAATGTCGTATCGGGACCGTTTGCGGGAAAACAAAAAGGCGTCGATTCGGCGTAAAGGGTTGCTTGGGTATCTTTGGAAGAAAACGGCAGCGGGCAGTGGCAAGAGCGCCAGCAGGCCCGTGCGCGGTCGCCAAGGCGTGCCGCGAGGGGCAAACAACTACAAATCGTTTCCCCCGCACAAGGTTGCTTCCCTGATCGAATCCTGCCATTCGATCCGTGATGTGATGGTATTCATTCTTTTGTTCTATGGTGGGGTTCGGAGTTCCGAGGTTTGTCATTTCCTGGTTTCCGATATTTCGCCTTTCCCTGACCCCAAAACCGGCGAGGCCATCGTAACGCTGGCACACCCGGTCTATGGCTGGATTGACTATCACCGGAAGGCTGACGGTAAGGGAGTCAGGCACGCGCAACGGCAAACCTACTTGCTTGAAGAATACGGCATGACCCCACGTAACCTGCTCTCCCCGGATGACCCCATGCAGGCAGGATGGAAGGGTATGACCTACGAAGATAAGGGATATCGCTCTACTGTGCATTGGTCACGTCCAGACATGGGTATCCTGTTTTACGAACTGCACAAGCGGTACATGGCGGTTCGGGCCAAAACGGGTACGAAGCATCCCTATTACTTCGTCAATATCGACCCATCTCATAGTCGTAGCAGCTATGGTCAGCCGATGAAGCTGAAAAGCTTGCGGGACCGGTTTCACGATGCCTGCCTGCGTGTTGGGCTGACGCCTGGCCGCGACAATGGCATCAACCCGCATGGCGCTCGCCACTTCTACGGCTTCTTCCTGGCCAATGTCCTTCGCGTTTCGAAGGAAATGGCGCAGCGGTTCTTGCATCATGGCAGCATCGATAGTACCGATGTCTATTACAACCTGACCGCCGCAGTGGCCCGTGATGAACTGCTGAAGGCGTTCGAGGATGCGAGCAGCAACCCGGACAACCCGCTGACCCAACCCCTCAAGCTGAAAGCCAAGTAATGCCCGAACAATTCATCTTTGGCGCTGAGCACTGCCAGTCGTTCGAAAACACCCTGTCAGGGAAGACGGTCGTTTTCAACGATGACTCGGATCGCTTTGTGCTCCTGCATCGTCCGTCGAAGGACGAAATGCAGGCGCTGCTGGATCGGTATGTGCAACAGCGCATTGATGACTCGTGGGGGACGCTTGGCAGGCTTCTGGAAAAGGATGGGCGGCAGTGCCTGGCTGCGTTTGCCAAAACGGAAAGCAACCGTACCGTGGTACTCAAAGCGGATGCTTTGCTGGAGCGGTTTGCTGGAATGTATCGCAATCCGGGCAAGGGGCGGCATGCTGAAGGCATCCACGCCTTTCTAGCGAGTTTGCCGTTGGAAGAGCAGCAGCGCTTGCTGGCCAGCATCAAGCCAAAGTCTGTTGAGGAAATGCGCCCGATGTTTGTGGTCAGTCGGTTTCCGGGGTTCTTTGCGTTTGACCCGTCGAAATTGACGGATGGGTATGAATCATTCGAAGACTTTTTGGAATTTCTGATTTCGAATATCCGCGCCCGCCGCGAAGGAGATGTGTACAAGGGAAACAAAGCTGCGGAGTTCGCCGCCCGATATCAAGACATTCTGTTCATGATGGTTTTCGAGGGTTGGTTGCTCTTGCCAGTTCGGTACGGGTCATTCGGGGTCGTCAGTCAATACGACCGGATTTTCTTGTCTGGCTGTTACTTGCCAGCCGAATCCAATGAATTGATTGAAAACGCTTACCGCATGCTTGGCGCGAGCATGCGTGACTCAGAAGGTGGGAAGCGATCGCTGCGCTCTTTCTTCTTTTCGTCGAACATTCGGCAGATTGAAGACATCTCGGTTGAGATTGTTGCCCATTTTGAACGGTATGTGGCGACGAAAATACCGGGCAGCACAGGTGCTAAGTCCGGAGCCTACGTGGTCGGGGATGTGCTGCGCACGATCTTCGAAAACAAGTATCCGGACAGGCTCTTTCCGGCCTATCGGAACTTCAAGGAAGGAGAAAGCCATCTCAACAAGAAATCGCCGACCTTCAAGCGGGTGGAAAAGGAGTTCCCAGAAAAGCCAGAATTGAAGCCATGGGCGGAATTGTTTGCCAAATTCACGGAAGCGCGAGAAAGCCGGACGCTAACGCATGTCGTCTATTACCTGTGGCGCTTTGTGGAATACCTGGCATCGCTTGATTGCATCCCCGCGACACCTGCCCAGATCGTCAGGCACGTTCACATCCGGGATCGGTCCAGGGAGAACAAGAGCACCTACTATGACTTCCTGGAGAAAACGGGGAAGTCGCCAAAGCGCAACAACTCGGCCCTGCATGAGATCAGGCGTTTCTTTGACTGGTATCTTGATTATCAAGTAGCCGCCGCCGAACCCGTTCTGCTAGATGTGAATCCCGTCCGGATGGATGATGGGTTCGGTATGCCAATTTACAGCCTTGGCATGACACATCGCATGGCGCTGCCCGAATTTGTCCTTGAGGCCATCAAGGAAACCATTGTTGCCGATGATTTCGCTTTTCCACGTTCCCGCGACATCGACTATTTCGAGACTTTGGATGCAAATGGCGACCCGGCCCGCGTATGGTTTCCGGGCGTGTCCGTTTGCATGTATTTCCTACTCGATCAGCCTGTGCGGCTGAAGCAAGCCCGGTGGCTTGACGACGGACTGTTCGATGAGCGTGTCCTGCTCGTTGAAAAAACAGTAACCGGAGAGCAGGAGCACTGGGTTCATCATGAGGCCAGCAACCCGTTGCCATCGGCGGTTAAGGGGCGGCGGCAAGGAGTCATCCGGGCTATCTCCGACTTTGGAAAGTTGGATACCTTCACCGGCCTGTTCATCAATACGAACAAGACCGATGAATACGATGGATTTACGCCGAACGGTTACGAGATCCCCTATGTGCCGCCGAAGACGCTTGAACTCCTGTTGATGATGCGGGAGTGGCAGCGCCAGTGGATGCCACCGCTTGATTCCCTGGTTCCCTATCTGGATGGTGAAGACCTCAACGACAAGTATCGAGACAAGGTTCCATCCGTGTCGCCGATGTTCCGTGATCCGTTGAGTCGGTCTCGCCGGCATCCGTTATCAGATCATCGACTCCGCAGGTTCTACGCCGATGTGTTGAAGGAAACCGAGAAGCGCTTGAAGGCCAAGGGCTACACGCTTGAAAACGGGTTCGATGTGCAGTTGGTTCAACAAACTGAGCATGCCACGGGAAAGAAATACACGTCACCTGTCTATGATGTGCACTCACTGCGCGTCTCGGGAGTCACGGCGCTGCTGAATCGTGGCGTGCCGATTGAAATCGTGTCGAGGTATGTGACCAATCACAAAACGTTGACCATGTGTCTCTGGTACTTCAAGCCGAGCGCTGGCCAGTGCCGTGATGTTCTCCTGGATGCTTATGCCAGCCGCCGCGATGAATATGCGGCAATCAATGGTGATTTTGCCAAGAGTCCGGAACTGCAATCCAACTGGGAAGCCTACAGCAAGCATTTTCTGAGTAACCTGCGCCCCTCGGGTGAAAGCGATGCCATGCACGCCCTGGATGAAGGAAAAGGCGTTTGGCGTATTCAGCCGGATGGGCTGTGTCCTGGAGCGGAATGCGCGACGGGGTTCCTCTACAAGTCGGACAAGGACAAGGGGTACTACGGCTCGGTGCCGGGCGGCAAAACCTGTTCGCTCTGTCGTTATTGGATCACCGGCCCGATGTTCCTGCTTGGCCAGGTGATCAAGATGAACAGTGTGATGCATGCCGTTGAGAAGAAGTCTTCAGAACTGCGGGCACTGAAGGATGTCGCTCGGGCACAAGAGGCTGAGCGGCAATGGAAGGAATTGCATGCTTCCAGGGCGCGAGTGCACGAGCTGGAGGAAGAGCTTGAGATCCATGTGAATGACTGGCACGCCAGGCTGCGCTTTGTCACGGCATCAATGCAGCAATTGGATGCATACAAGGAGACCGTGGCGGAGACGCCTGGCAGCAGCAAGGACTTGCCTGTTCCATGGCTGAGCACGAATTCGCCAGATGGACTGAATATCCTTCTCCAAGAAACACACTCATTTGCGTTACTGGATAGCGTGGCACAAGGGGTGCAGTTTGTGCCGGGGATGGCCAACACGGAAGCGAAGCTTGATCATCAAAAAGTTCTGAATAGCGTCCTGCGCAAAGGTGGGGCCAAGCACCTTCTTCTTGATCTGCCCGATGACATAGCGTTCGAGGCGGGGAACCTGCTTTCCTCCCGCCTGATTCAAGCCGCAACGAGCAATGGTGTTGATCTTGGCAAGCTGCTCTCTGGCGAGGTCCAATTGCGCGATCTGACCGTGATGCGCCATGGCCAGCCGGTATCATTGCTGGAAGATATGGATATGGTGCTTGAGGCCGTGGCGAATGCGAAAACCCTTGGGGTGACCGTTCCGCTATTGACGGTCAAGGATTTGGAGGTAACAGATTGAGTATCAAAAGCGTGAGCCAGCAGTTCTACGAGAACGTGGTTGAAAATTCGAGCGATGCTAAGCGATTGGTCAGCCTGGAAAGAATCAAGGCCGCTTGTGATGCCCTGGAAAAGCAGCCGAAAGCGAAAGCCTATACCGTGGCCGACATCGGGCGCTATTGTGATCACCAGTGGGGTGGGCCGAAAGCGCAGAGTATTCGAAACGCTCCTGATGTCCTCGAAAAATATGTCAAATTGCGAGCAGCGGAATTCGCCGAAGGGCTGACCGAAACCCCGAATGCGGCCAACGGGAAAAAGGTGTTGAATCTTGCCGATCCTGCTTTGGCTCAGCAGCAATACATGCTGGCGCTGGCAGAAGTGGCGCAACTGACCAAGGAAGTCGCCCGCCTGAAGGTAGATATCGGGTTGTACGCGCCAATGACTACCGATCAACTGCTTGCAGCCGCCAAGAACGGTGGCCCGGCAGAATCCAGCGTCGAGGTGCTTCCGGCCATTCCGGCTGACGCCCTGAATGCCCTCCGCTCGTTATTCAATCCTGATCGGCTTCGCGGCTGCGAATTGTCCATTGACCAGAACGGTTATTTGATCAATGACGTTAGCGGAAATGAGTTGCTGACCGCCAGCGAGGTATCCTCGTTGAAATCGCTTCTGTAGCTGGCGAGTATGGCTAAAAGTATGGCATACTCGCTGCAAAGCCCAGTAAATAAAGGAAAGTATATTGTGTTGGAGTCGAGGCAGCGCGATAAGGCATCGGGTAAGGGCTTTGCCCCGACCGTTGTTGATGCGAGCGCCACGCGCCTTCCCGTGCTTAATAAGTCTCTCCATAAGCGCCAATCGACAGGCTGTTACGTGCAGCATCCGGTACATGAAAATCTGTATCGGATTCCCACGGTGCGTGAGCACAGTCTTGCGAAAGGCATCGATCCGGCACTGATGGAAGGGGTCACTCAGACGTTTGGCCATGAATCCATGGGCCAGGCGGTGAGTGTTCCGCCGTTTGTTTCCCTGTTCGCAGCAATTGGACGGGCGCTCAAGCGGTTTGCCTCTGGTACGGAGCAGATTGTTCATCCGGTGTTCGCATGGGATGGAGAAGCTGTTGCAGCATAAATCTCAACCCTGTGGGGAATCGCTCCCCACGGGGGCGATTACTCCGCAATTAAAATGGAGAAGTCCATGAATAAATTGCAAGAGTCGCAAATCAAGATCGCTGTAAAGGTTGGGGGGGAAGTGTCCTTCGGCCACGCGGTCATTGAACAAGAGATGGTGATGTGTGGATCTGGCTGGTTCTCCGGGGTCGAAGTCTATGGTTTTTCGGAGTTCCAAAACGAATGCATCGCCTATGCGATCAACGAGGGCAGTGTTCTCTTTGATCGTATAGAGGATGACGAGTCCATCGACCTCGATAGTTTCGAGTGGGCGGTTACATCGATCTCGTCAGATGCGTTGCAGGAAATTCGCCGCCAGGATTCGCGGCCCCCAACGGGGGCGCAGATCACGACAGCGGATGGGGGCATCTATCTGGTGGGTGATGATGGTCGAATCTACCTGGGCGGAGAAATTCGCTGGGAGTCGATGGGAGAAATCGGGCAAGCGTTCGTGATGGAGGTGCCAAATGGATCTCTCTGAACAACGCTACCTGAGCCGGTGCGGCAAGTCATATCAACTGCCGAACATGACGGGGGGCGTAGCAATTCTCCCGGTCAGCGGCGGTGCTGATTCGTCGTACCTGGCGATCCTGCTCCATCAACTGTTTCCGGCTGTCGATTTCCGGATGGTCTTTACCGATACCGGCACGCCGGATAACCCGGTTGAAGACCCTGGGGTTTATGAGACGCTGGACAAGCTGGAGGAGTTCCTTGGAAAGAAGGTGGAACGGCTGATCCCTGAAAAGGGGTTGTTCGAAATCATCGATCAATTCGGGGGCTACTTGCCAGACAGCAGGTCGCGGTACTGCACGCGCATTTTGAAAAAAGTGCCGTTCGAAAAATGGCTGCAGCAATTCGCCGGCCTCCAGAAGTACATGTTCGTCGGTATTCGGTCAGACGAAAGCGGTCGTGTTGCTTTCTCGCTGGATGAAGTCGAAACAGTCATGCCGTTCGTTGACATGGGCCTGACACGCGAGGACATCTTCGCGGGTCTCCAGAGAACGATTGGTGTGCCGAGGATGTACGAAGGTCGAACGCGTAGCGGTTGTACGGTATGCCCATTCCAGAGGCGAGCAGAGCATGTTTATTTGTTGCAAAGAAAGCCTATCGAATTCCTGAAAGGGGAGCGGTACGAGAAGCTTTCTGACAATGATCTTGCCCGTTGGGAGGAAGCAATTCCTCTTTGGAAGGACACAGGTAGTTCGGCCAACTGGCTGACGCTGCCGAAGCCTGAAGAAGGCGAGATCGAGGGAAAGCGTGCTTCGCGTGCGCCTGACCTGTTTGGTGCCCGGATTTATGTCGGGGCAGAGTTCTTCATGGATGGCTTCCCTGGCATGGGGGAGTTTTGTTGGCATCAGCGCGTAGTTTCTGTAGCGCCGACGCTTCATCATTTGAAGGATCAGCTTGATGACAGGTATCAACACCTGTTGTCGACCTCAGAGGTCTATCAAATGTCACCGGATGACGTTCGCAGAAATGCGAGGTTCGCCATCTATGTGATTGAATTGCCTTCTGCAGTTTTCGACCCGGAAGGGCCGAAAGATCAGGCATTCACCTGGACTCAAGGGTGGGCCTACAAGCAGTTGCGACACATCGTTTCCTGGGTGACCAGGGCGCTGCACGCGGAAGGGGAACGTCAATCTGCAAATAGGAAGGTCCGGTCGGAGCTTTCGGTACTTGCGGAGTGGCGTGACAACTCGGCTGAAACGCTGCGTCAGGCAAAGGAAGAGTTGGGGGCGGTGGTGAATTCTCAGTGGTATCGCGCAAATGAAAATGAGCGCGAAATGACCGAAGAGGAAGAGCTTTCGTACCTGCCTTGCCCGATGTGCAGTTTATAGTTAGTCAAAAGATGGTCACCGTGCCCCAAAAGGGTTCGGTGGCTATCTTTCTTAAACGACGTTGAGTTTAAGTTTATTCAAGGTTGATTCAACCCTAGAAATTCCGTTTCCAGAATTCTGACCCGAACGATTTGTCGTTCCGTTGAGGATTTTCTGCGTCCATGACGCGAAACGGTAGCTGGCAGCACCGAACATCTGTTTAAGCCAGCATTTTCAATCGCCCAACGGGTTCTATCCCGTCAGGGTGGAACTCCGAGGGCACAACCCAAGGAAAACCGAGTTGGGGGGAACCAAAACGGTTAACTTTGTGGTTACGTGAATGTTGAGGACGGCGCTCACGCAAACGTTGTTGAGCACGAAAATTCAATTACAATGAAATGGTTTTTGGCGTAAGCCAATCCGGTAGCTGGTTCAACCGAACATTTCGTTAAACCCAGCCTTTATTTTTAACCCAATGGGGACTTGTTCCCTTGGGGGCAAGCTCTCCGTTAAAACAGGAGTCTTGCCATGAATCTTACCGCTGAAGTATCGAACATCCCGTGCGCCGCCACGGAGTTCTGCAGTACCTACCACTACTCTGATCAGTGGGGGGTAAAGCTGGTCAATGCTTGGATCAATGCCAAGCGGCAGTTCGTTACGGAATCGCTGTCGGTAGACGCATTCCGGCAGTTGCTCATCAGCAATGTCTTGAGCGACGAAGACCTCGAAGAAAGTTTCGATCAAGGCTGCCAAATCATCGGCCTCGATGCTGACTTCAATCCCGCGTTGCTGGATGCCTACAAGGCATTTCATTCGCAGGAGGTTCTGAACCTTATCCCTGGAAACCTGTACGCGGAACTTTGCTGGGTGCCTGGGTGGACGACGAACTGCACGGATGACATGTGCTACACGATCGGCTTGAATTCCGACCACTATCGGTCGAATTACGTCGAAGATGTCATTCCAGGCCGGTGGCTTGAGGAGTTTCTGAAGATGGTCAATTGCGGAAGCGTTGATCTGATTGGGACCGCAATCAATATCTACGGAGATGCCGGTCGTAAATTCACCGAGAAATGCGCAGCCGCGAATTTCAAGGTTCAGAAAGACCAGAATCGTCCTCAGATTCTGACGGCAGCCCAAGTCATCAGCGCAATCGAAAACGCCTACTTTCAGGCGGTGCCGATGGCGCAAGCGATGGTCAATGTGAAGGATCTCCTTTCGCTTGATCCGAGCAAACCGATGAAGTGGTCCACCGAGGGTAAGCAAGAAGTGCATGTGGGCTTTCACCAGCCGGTTTGCGGTGCGGGCTACATGGATACCTACGCTGGCGAACTGATTATTCCGGTAACGGAAATCGGTTTCGCGGCTGCGGATCGCTGGAGTTACGGTGTGGATCAGACGTATGGACTCTACCGGCCGGCGTTTTATACCCGTCCTCAAAATATCTAAACCAACCCATCGCGGGGCATTTCCCGCATCGGGGGTGCTCCGCATTTTTCAAGGAGCAGTCATGAGCAAATTCTTTTACGCAGTCACCCGCGGTAGCAAAATCGGGAATGGGACGGCGCAAGCCCTGATCGCATGGCTGGAAAGTTACATCAACATTCTGTTCCCGGAAAACGGGATCGAGTATTGGAACGACAACCGCTACGCCAAGGCGCCGTCGCTCAAGAAGGACGCGTTGATCCCAGAAACGGGCAGAGAGGACAAGTGCGTCCATCACGTCGCTTGTTATGTCCGTCAGGGGTCGTGCGAGGGCCGAATTATCCATGTTCAGTTCGTGTTGCAGGACGGAACGCACGCAGAACTGACCTGGATGAAAACGTTCGGAAACGCGGAAGAGTCGTGGGCAATTGCCGAAGCGATATCTGATGCGCTGGAGAGCATCCTGATCTGGCGGGAAATCCCTGAGATCGTCGATCTTGGGAAGATGCTGCCTCGTCAGTACGCATGGCATCGTGAAACGAGCTACAAGCTGCCGATTACGATGCGCTCTACCAAGGATTCAATCCAGATCACGGGGGCAGATGGCCATGCCTTCTACGCCCAAGACTGGAAGGATCAGGGCATCAATGCCAAGTTCTACGTCGAGTCTCGCGTAAAGGACTGGCTGACCGTGCTTAAAAACACGGGCGCCACGTTCTCCCATGAGAACCTTGCTGTAGCTTAAAAACCCAAACCACCCATCGCGGGGCATCTCTCCGTGAAGGGGAGTGCTCCGTTTTTATTCAAGGAGCAGTAAATGCAAACCGTTGCAAAACAAGTTGAAAACTTGGTCGTCGGAAATCGCGTGGACCTTTCGTCGTGCCAGTACCTCAAGCGCCATTCGTCCGCGGGCTGGGAATACGCCCGTGTGGAGGGCGTTGATCGCGAAACCGAAAACTGCGTCGTTGTCAGCTACCAGGGCATCGATCAGGTCGGTTATCAGGTCGGTTCTGTTCTTCAGGTCGTCGTGCCGACAGACGTTCCCGACCCGGAAATCCAGGTGCGCGTCATCGGCAAGCCGGAGGAGTGGAGTGTTTGGAATATCTCCCAGAATCTGACGGATCGCTGGGGTGACCTCAACCACTATGATTGGCCGAATAAGCCGCTGGCCTTGCTGGAGGACGATGCGCCATTGTATGGTCGCTTGTGCGATCAGATGTGGGGTGAAATCACCTTCGTAGCTCGGAAGGACGGGAAGTTTGGCGTCTTGTTCGAAGTGGAGTTTTGTTCGCTGGAAAGCGAAGCGCCGCACAAGGACAATGACCCGGACTGGTATGTCAAGCTGTCGCCCCAGAACGAAGTCGTCAAGATTCTGTTGAAGGGGATGGCGAAGCTGACTGACCGCTTCCCCGGCGTCGAGTTTGCGGTGCCTCACGAATCGCAGATCATCGAAGACCGACCGGCGGCCTGGGCGTTTGTCCCTGATGGGACGCTCACCGCAGAACAGCGGGAAGCGCTTGGTCACGCAATGCTGAGTCTCTACTAGCCGACTTCTTAGGAAGTTGGCTGTAGCAATCAAGGAGGGAATCAAACCCCTCTGCCTGAACCGTTGTAGCAACCGGAAGCCGCTGATCTTTGGATCGGCGGCTTTTTTATCAAAATCGCATGGCGCTCAGAGTCCTGACCAGAACGCTTCACGTTCCGTTGAGGATTTTGCCCGTCACCAAAATATCGGACTATTGGAGAAAAGGGGTGGCATTGGGAATTGAATTTGAGAAACTGGCAGTATGGTTTTCACGGATTTTAAGGAGGGGAAATGCACCAACATGACATGGCGCAGCCGGATATCGCAGTCGAGGCAATTGAGGCGCTTTTATCGGGTAGAGTTTCAGGGGCCGTAGCAATGGCGCTTGCGCAAGGATGTTATGGCACTGCTTCCCAAAAGCTAATGGCGTCACTGACATCCAATTTCCTGACACCGAAAATTTCTAATGCATTTGCCTCTATTGGCGAGGCATTTCCGCGATCCGTCATGAGTAGAGACCCGCTGCTTGCGGCTTACCGGAAAAAGTACCGAAGCATTCCGGGGCTTATGCAAAAAAAGGTAGGGATCGAAGCATCGGAATGGGCGAGTTACGCCATGGTTGAAAACCCTGAGATGGTTATGGACCTCTGCGAAACAGAGCCTGCCAAAAGGTATATCTCATATGGGATAGACGGCATGTTGGGTGTTCCTGTTGAGGCGGGGACTAAGAAGAAGGATAAAAGCAGGGAGAAGTTTTATAGCAAGCTAGAATCAAGCACTCCGTTGATTCGCCGCGAGATTTACGCATCGGGGGCGGAACACGATATGGACGCTGCTGTGCTCATTGCTGCCAACCATCTGATGGGTGGTTTTGGGCCGATTATTCATTACTCCTTAGCGTGCCAATACACTTATTACGTTTCGTACATTATGTTGGTAAGCGCGGGGATGGGTTGTGAGTCGTTGGATGGCTTTCGCAAAAGCTGTGACTTGGAAAATGTTGAGTTTTGCGAAGATGTACTGATGGCGTCTGAGGTGCTTGCGGAATTTCAAGCAGAAGGATCGGCGGTAGCAATTGGTGGGCCGGATGTTGCATATTCATTCAGCGAAAGTGTGCGTGAGCACCTTGATGTAAGCGCAAAGCTGGCAAGATTCCTGGAAGAGGAAGCGGCGCAAAATCTTAAACAGGCCAAACTTTCAGGGAAAAGGGAGGCTGATCTGTCGAGGGAGTTGTCTAGTGCTCGATCTACGATTGAACGTCTCCGAGCGGCAAGTACCAATGAAGAATTAAGTTCAGCACACAACGAATGTGCTGCCTTGCGAAGAGAGTTATCGAAGCTGACCAACGAGTTGGCTCTCCGAGACCAGCGGATTGCATCGCTCGAAGCAAAGCTTGCTCAACGGGGTCGCGCTGTGCGTGAGGTGCCAGAAGCTTCCAGTGCAATCCGACAAGAGGCTCGCCAAGTTGAAACTGCGCAGACCAACAAGGCTGACATGAGCTATCTGGGAAAGTTGAAAGTGCTAGTGGTCGGGGGACATCTGATCTTTCATCAAAAGGTACGGAAGGTGTTCCCGGAATGGCTTTTTTACGATGCTGACGAAGCTACGGTAGGCGAGGCCGCTATTGCCGCAGCAGACCTGATTATTTTCCATACCAATTACTGCAGTCACAAGCTTACCGATGGCGTATTGAACAAGGCTAGGCTTTTGAAGAAGCCGCTTGGGTACGCCTATAAGGTGAACCTGCCGGCGTTCTTTGCGGAAGTCGAGGGCGTAGCAAGAAAAGAAGTCGCGGCGGGCGCATGATGCGGCTGATGCGCTTGATCGAAAAGCTCGTCGCGGAAGCAGAATCGAAGCACGCCAAAGTGTTTGTAGAGGTAGAAGGAGAGTCGATGCAGTTCCGTGGATTCTCCATCGGTGATGGCGGGGTATATATCCGCTATGGAACCTCAAGTAAGGGGCAGTGGGGAACACAGCTAACCGAGGTAATCCATTATTGCGATGGTTATCTATGCGCGAGGGATTGGGACGGCGAGGGGGTCATTTTGGAGGTCCGCTCGCCCCGGCAGAAGTACAGCGAGGGGTTTGGGGTAGCAGGCGACCTTACAGGGGAAACGTATGGTCAATTAACAGTCATCACGATGTTGGGAGTGAAAAATGGCCGACAGAAGGCTTTGTGCGAGTGTCGGTGCGGCCAGAGCGTCGAGAGAAGCGTTTCCGAGTTAACGGCTGGGCGAACAATATCGTGTGGTTGCCGAAGAGGAAAGAACACGGAGATACCGCTTAAAGAGGGCAGCAAGTATGGCAACCTGACAGTGCTGGAAAAGGTGCCGCGCCCCGCAGGAATGAAAAAGAACGAGGGGTATTACCGAATGCGTTGCGTTTGTGGCAACGAGATTGTGCGCGGCAGAGAGAAGATTGTCCGGGCACAATATCCTGATTGCGGATGCGGCGGGTATGCGGCGCTGGTAGGGCGTAGATTTGGAAGACTGGTAGTGATTCCAGGGACAAAGCTAGATCAAAAGCAACGGTACGTTAATACGAGATGCGATTGTGGATGCGAGAGCTACGCAGCACTTAGCAGTTTGCGCCGTGGGAAAAAGCGTAGCTGTGGTTGTCTGCGAATTGGCCCCCGGCGGGGGCGAGCAGAGGGAAAGATTTGAGGTGATAGTCGTGCTATAGTTTCAAAAAGGTAGCTGGTGTTACCTGTTGCGGATGCACAAAGCCAGCCAGTAGTTGCAATTTTTATGGTGCCGATGACAGGCGCCTACAGATCCCGTTTCCAGAGTCCTGACCCGAGCGCATTTGCGTTCAGTTGAGGATTTTCTGCGTCTTTGACGCGAAACGGTAGCTGACATTACCGGGTATTTTCCTAAGTCAGCCTATTCAATCCGCCCAACGGGTTCTATCCCGTCAGGGTGGAACTCCGAGGGCATCAAACCAAGGAGTTATGAAATGGGAGCAACTGTTACCTGTAGTAAGCGCGTTGGCGTTTTTCAGAACGATGACGGGCAGACGATGTATGTACTGTTCGAATCGACCTACGAGAAAAATTGCTACCCGCATGTTCCTCATGAATCGGCGTCGACCTTCGGGGATATTCATGCCGTGATGGCACGGATTTTCGCGTGGGCATCCAACTGCGAAGGGGGGATGCTGCAGGGCAAAGGCGGTTGGATCAAGCCGGAGTCCTACATCGATGGCTGGCTCAATGCGCTGGCCGATCCGGTGCCGCTCAGTCCTGAGCAGATCGTAGATATCAAGATCGGGGGAGGATTGTACTCGCTGCCCAAAGACCTTGAGCCTCAGATTATCGAGGCAATCAAGTTCGACGGCGAAGCGTGTTCGATTCTTTCTGTTGGTGGGACCATCAGTCGTCGCATCGGGTCGAAGACTGTCTGCGCCATTATGGCGTTGGGTATCCAGGCTTGGCGCGTTGATCTGAAATGTCGAGTGGATGACTCCATCGATGTTCGTGGTCTCCAGTACGCGCCTGATGAACGCAAGTTCACTGGGGAAGTGCCGGTCGTTGCAAGCTTTGCCGCTTTGGACAAGTCGTTCCTGACCAAGAGTGGTTCTCAGTGGATAGGCATTGGCCAGGACTGGCAAGCGATTGCCAAATACATCGAAGGACTCGCTGAAACCGTGATCGAGTATCCGGGCAATGCCCGTCGCTTGATCAAGGCCTACCGAGAGTCGCTGAAATCAGCGCCGGCCCTTCGCGATTCTGCGGAACTGGTGTTTCATAAAAGCGGCGAAGCTGAGTATGACTGGGACGAAAAGACCTTGTCATCGGTAGCAAGCAAGCTCGGCCGTGCGCTTCCTTTCGCGATCAGCGTTGGGGAATTTATGGCCGCGATTGATGCTGCAGAGGACCGTCAGATGTTGATCTACGAAGTAGATCGCCTTCTGATGCAAGGCCTGGTGCATATCGTTTTGCCGAATGGTGAAGCGGATCTTTCTCCGGCAGAAATGCAGGCACCGGCGCCGGCACTGAAGGCTGCAAAGCCGAAGGCTGGACTGAAGCTGGTCGTTGGCAAACAGACTTTCGAGTTGGTTCGCCCGGCAGGGCCGCGAAAGGGATGGGTCGCCAAGTGCATCGAGTCGGGGAATCTTTACCGACTGATGGCCAAGCAGGTCACAGAAGCACTTCACGGCCTGGCCGCCTGATCGGAGGACAGCAAATGTCTTTCACTGTTTGGGCGTATGACCATGATGCAGCGGAGCATCACTGCAACGATCTCACGGCTGACACGTTCAGCAATGCAGCAGAAGCGGCGAAGTGTGCGCGGCAACGTGTTGTGGAAACCAACCACAATACGGGGTACGCCAAGGTCGTCGACAACGCGGTTGTGGGGCGCTTGGGGGATACGGGGGTTCTTGCCGTATTCAAAAAGGACAGGAATGGCCGTGTATTCGGGCCTTCTGTTTGCGGCGGCTAAAAACTGCCGAAATCCACAATCTGAAGTTCAAACCAACCCCATCGGGATTTCACCATCCCGACAGGGGGATGGTCTCGATGGGGTTTCAACGCAAGGAGAAACACCATGAATATGTACGCAGTTCATCTCTACACGCAAGTTCGCGTCAAAGTCACCGGCATTCAAGCTGAAACCATGGCGGAAGCCATGGAGAAAGCTGAAGGCCAAGTGGATTTGCACGATTTGTTGGACAACAAAGAGATTCGCGTATCCAAATACGACCTCGGCGGTGGAGTCGAGGTAGAAGCAGCGGAATGGGCCGAAGGTAAAACCGACTTTTATTTGGTTGATACTCTGTTGGAAAATGGAGAAGTTGCTAACAAAGGGACGTGCTTCTTCGGTCCGGATGGCTTACCGCTTGTCGATGATTTGACTACCGTCGAGCAGAAAGCAAAGAATGCCGACCTGGCTGACAAGTTCATGCAGGAACTGCTGGAATCCGTGGAAACGCTGACCAGCATTGCTGAGGAGCATGGTTCCCGGACCTTGGCTGACCTGATGTACCTGCAACTGGCGATTATGAAGGGTGGCTTCATCGATTATTACCCTGACGAATCCAATGTGCTGGACATCGCCCGCAGCTTAACGTCTGGCGAAAAGTGGGCGTCCTTCATCAAGGTTGAGTATTTGGAGCAGCCGGATGACACGTTTACGGAAACCAGCGCTGCTGCCTTGCGTGAGTCTGGCGTAACCGATTACTGCGCCCAAGTATGTGGCGGCGGCAATTGCGGGGGGGCTGGACTTTGCCAGTACGGCATTGATTCGAAAACCCATATGCCACCGGAAGCGTTGCGTTACTAGGCGGTCACTGGCCGGATTCCTGGTGATCATGAGGACACGCTTTACGTCTTCCATGTTGCAACACGCCAAGAAGCCTAATTCAACCAACCAACCCCATCGGGATTTCACCTTCCCGACAGGGGATGGACTCGATGGGGTTTCAACACAAGGAGAAACACCATGAGCTATTTGAACAAACTGTATGTGCTGGCTGCTGACCTGGATGAGTCTTCTAGCAACGAAGGTTGCGAAGCCGATCTGATGGTAGTGGGGGCCGCACAACTCTGGGAACTGCTGCAATTCGTTCGTCTCCTGAAGGCGTCGAACGAGGGGCTGGGTCAAATCGAGGCCGAAAGCATCTGCAAGCGGCTGCTGGATTCGGAAGAGCATGCTGTTGAGGCTGCAATTCCGGAAGTGGCAGAGGATGCGGTGGAGGTGATCAATCGCCTTGATGCCGCGCTCAAAGCAACTCAAGTGGCGCTCTCTCAGGCTATGCAGCATTCTGAAAAAGCAGGCAAATTCGTCGAGCAAATCGCTGGTCTCAGCATCTGGGACTACGGCAAGAACGATGGCACGCCCTACAAGGAATGCGAATATCCATCTGATGGACATGTGGACTCACACTGCTGCCTGATGGATCTTGTTGAGCAAGCCCGTTTGATCCAGGGAGGGCGCTGAAATGAGCAAGCAAATTACCGCGGCCGAACTCGCCGAGATTGTCACCCGTTTGCTGACGGATACCGAATCCACGGGCGAACTCGATGACCCATGCGTGTTCTCGTCGTTCATGACGAATATCGCCGAAGTCGTCTGTGATCACTGTGGCGGCGAAGTCCGCAAACCGGCTGATGATGACGACGGCCAATGGCTGGTGGGCATCCACGGTAACGAAAGCCTGCCGAGTGCCTTTGGCGGTATCTGGCGGGAGTACGACCCGGAAGGCGAGTTGTTCGACGCCAGCACGGAAGCCAATTAGCCGAATCGGCAAACAAAAGCCCCCGATCGAAAGTCGGGGGCTTTTTTACCCTACTCCTGCGCCGTGTCGTGCAGTCCCCGCATAAACCGGCAGGCGGGATACTTGGAACACCCGTGGAATGCTTGCCCGGCCTTTTCTCCCTTCTTGATCGTACGCAGAACCAGAGCGCTGCCGCACTTCGGGCAGATCGTGGTGCTGGCGTGACGCTCATTGAGGGAAGCCAAGTGCTCACGCTTGGTCTCGCGAGTCGCCAGTCCAAGGAAGTTCTTGGGTCGCATCCCGGACTTGATGGACTCGACGATGGTGGCCACCTGTTCATCGAGCATCAGCACTTCCGTTTTCGCCTTGATGTAGCCGAAAGGGCTGCCGTTGATGACGTTTGCGGGCATCTCAGTCTTGAGTTTGCAGGACTCGCCGACGAAACAAACCACGGAATGAAAGTGACTCGGCGGAAGGCCAAGGAACTCTTCTAGGGCCTTGGTGTGACGGTAGTTCTGGTGCAGCGGATTCTGAAACCGAAACTTCTTGCCGTAGAGAGATTGCGTCCATTGCGGTTGTTTTTCGTCACCGAATATCCATCCCTCCATGTTCTTTGTTTCGATCACGAAGACCCCGTATCGCGAGACGATAATGTGGTCTATCTGGGTGGTGCCGTTGGTGGTTGGGATGGTGACATTGTTGAGGTCGCGGTAGATGTTCCCGTCGAGGACGATCTTCTTGGCAACGGTCAGCACGGTTTCCCCTAGCCATCCCTTGAGGGCGGATGCCAGACTCATTTTGCGCACCCAGCTTCATTCGCCCTGCGTTTGGCCTCTATGATCGGAATGTTGTCCTTGGCCTTCAGTGGATTGCCCTTATTGTGAGAAAGAATTTCAGCTTTGAATTTCTGGCACGCAGGAGTGTCTTTGATCGATGCCGCCACTTTTGAGGCGTAATTGCCCGTGTCCTTTGGGACAAGCCACGTAAAAGGATTCAGCGAGAAGGGGTGCGCAGCAGTTGAGAGAAGAAACAGTGCTGCTCCAAGTAAGACAGAAGATCGCATGAATGCCCCAAATAATTAGCGGGTTGCGCAGATCAGATCCCGGACGTTAATCCAGATCGATTCCTTGCCATGGGGAAGGGCTTTCACGACAGGGGTCATGGTGATTAAGCTGCCCGTGCTTCTTTCGTTGCCAAATGCGCAGAGATCAGCGCGAGCAATTGCTTATCCTGATAGGGCTTGCCAACGAAATCACAGGCGCCAAGACTGCGGGCAAAATCAATGTGTTTCTGTCCGTGCCTGGAGGACACAATGATGATGGGGATGTCCTTGAATGCCTCTGTCGACTTGATCGAGCGGGTTGCCTCATAGCCGTCCATGACCGGCATCTCAATGTCCATCAAGATGATGTCAGGGCGAGTTTGTTGCAGCATGTTGAAGGCCACGATGCCGTTCTCGGCGGTCTGGACTTCAAAGCCATTTCTTTCCAGCAGCGAACGGGTGACCTTGCGGACGGTGAGCGAGTCGTCTACGACAAGAACATTCGGTTTGCACTGCGACTTGGCCAGCATGGAGGGGGGGCGTACGGCTTCGTTCCGGTCTGCCAGCAGGTTGTTGGGGGCAATGACCAGGGCAACGCGGCCGTTCGGTAGCAATGAATAGCCAATGATGCCGGGGAGAGACATGCCGCCGATGTCAGCGAGGGGGCGCATCCGTAATTGCGAGATGTAAGTGGATCGTTCAGCAAAGAGGGCGATGCGAGAATTTGCGATTTGGCAGATCGGATTGTGAGAGGCTAACTCCAGCTTTGCGGGCTGCTGGTATGGGAGACTACCGATCCAATAAACTGCCGTGTTGCCATAAGCCTCGCCAAGTCGTTCCCCAAGCAATGCGCGTTCAATCTCGGATCGAGAAAGCGTGTGCATGGCGGAGATGTTGGTGGCCGGGACGATATAGGCGGCATCGCCAGACTCCATCAGGATGCCTGAAATGGTGTGGGCGTCGATTGGCAGGCGAAGGGAGAACTGGGCGCCTTGGCCGGTTTGCGAGGTGACGGAAACTCGGCCGCCTAGTTCACTGGCGATGGTTGCCACGACATCGAGGCCTACCCCGCGCCCAGCAAGGCGATCAATCGATTCTGCCGTTGAAAAGCCTGGGTGGAAAATGGCCTGAATTGCGTCTTCATCGCTATCGTTGTTGCTGATAATTCCTCTGGCGATGGCTTTGGCCCGGATGGAGGGGAGATGCAGCCCGCGGCCATCGTCGCTCAAGTTGAGATCGACAAATTGCCCCTCACGGCGGACAGAGAAGGTGATGACCCCGGTTTCGTTTTTGCCTTCGGCGCGGCGCTCTTCTGGGGATTCAATCCCGTGGGCGATGGCGTTGCGCAGGATGTGCTCAATTGCTGGGACGGCTTTATCAAGAATGGCCCGACCGATGCGGATGTCGCTGGCGGAATATTGCATTTTGGCGAGTTTGCCGCTCTCGTCGCAGGCCAGGCGCATCGTGGCTCGCAGGCGCGGGAGAATGTTTTCGGGTGAGGTCTGAGTGAACGAAGCAATCCGTTCGCCCAGCGTTGAGAACATGGACTTTTCTTTATCTTGGGAATCGGTCAGTGTTTGAAGTGTCCGGTCCAATGTGGAAACGGCGTCATAAATATCGCTAGTTGCCTCTGTTAGACGCCGAGTCAATTCGTGAAGGTGGCCGAAGCGGTCCATCTCCAGGGCGTCAAATTGTGGGGCGTGATTGGTGCAGCCGCTTTCGATTCGAGTCTCGGCCTCGATCTTGATTTTGTCGGCGAGCTGGACGATTCGCTCCAATGGGTCGCGGGCGTTTTCGATAGAACCACCGATCGAGCCGATAAGTTCGTCAACGTTATTCCGGGTGCCGCGAAGCGCCAGCATTAAGTCGTTGATATGAGCTAATTGCGACCCATGGATGCGAACGGCCGTGTCGCCTTCGGCCGCAATCATGGTGTCGGCAGTCGGCACGTCAGTCGATCTCGTTGTGTCGTGAGTCGCCAGCGCATTGATGGCCAAGCGTGCTTCGTCAGCGCCTCGCCTGACCTGATCGAGAATCTTCTTCGAGTCGTTGATATCGACGTGCTGCGTCAAATCTTCGAGGTAGTGCAATTCCTCGCCGATATCGATTGCCCCGGTCATTCGTACGCCGCCTTTGAGCGTATGCAAAATGCGGTTGATCTTGGTAAACGACTGCCCTGGTCCAAAGGACTCAATCTCATTCTGAAGTTCTTCGAAGAGTTCTTCCGCCTCTGCCAAAAAGATCGACAAAATCTCACGATCAATCGGGTCCACACTGGGCGTCAATTCGGAGATATGCGGTTCGGGGGCGGGGGTTGCCGGAAAGACAAGCGGGGGTTTCGCAGCTACAGGATCGTTGCTGGCATCGAGGGGGTTGATGATGGTGGTGATGAAGTGGTCGTTGTCGGACTTTTTCGACGGGATGGGCTGTGGGGCTTGGGTAAGGTCGAGCGGTTCAAGAAAAACTTCTTCCTTGAACGGGTGCATGTCCACAAAAACAGTCAGCGTCGGATCGTATTCATCAGGGGCTTCTGCCGCGAGGGAGTTGATGTTCTCGGAGTCGCCTGCAAACGAGTAGCCCGCTGTACTGGGGGGCGCATTCTCAGAGAGCAGGGGGTCAAGAATAGCCTCATTTCGGAACGATAGGCTATCCGTTAAGAGGGTAACGGTAGGGTCGAAATGAGCGGTGTCGCTGGCCGCGTGAAGGTTTCCCCAAAACATGGTGGCGCTGGTGTCGAAATTGTCCGTGTCACCATCCTGGGCCGCGGGCATATCGTTGTTTACGGCGAGCACCAGTTGTTCGCAACGGCTTGCTGAGAAAAGGGGGTCTTCATTGACTCGGGCGGCGGGAGCCTCGCGCTCATTTGCTTTGGTCGGCGTGGGGGCAACATAGTCATCCCCAAGAGGCTCGGTTGGATCAAGGAAGACTTCGCCCTTGAATGGTCTTACATTGATGAACTGGGTCAGAGAGGGGTCAAAGCGCTCCTCGCTCGACCAAAGCATGCTTCCATGAATGGATGAGGTCGGACTGTAGATCGCGCTACCGGGATCTGCCGGCATGTCGGTTTCCTGTGACAGCGCGAGCAATTCGCACCGGCTTTCAGTGAAGTCCGGGGCGTCGTCTGACAGGTCGATATCAACATTGCGAAGTCTTGAAGTAGCTTCTTCTGGAAGCGGGGTGAACAGGTCGTTATTGGCATCGGTGTTACTGAACGGCAATGCAGTCGTCCATGAGAGGATCGTGTTGTCACCGGCGATGCACTTTGAAATGTAGCTTTCCATCATTGCGCATGCGTCCTCAAGGGACGTTTTGTGCTGGGTGCTGATGGCGCGATTTTTTGAAAGGCTCTGCTCTGCCCACTCCTCAATGTTGTGGGCAGTGTCACGCAGCCAGGAAAGCGCTGTTGTTCTTCCAATGCCAGAGAGCGCGTGGGCTGCACGTATCAACTCAGGTGTGATGCCGTCAATCATGAGACGATCAGTGGCTGTCTTCATGATCGCAATGAAGTCAAGCGGCTCTGTTTTGAAAGCGTGCACAACATCAGGGGGGCAGTTTTTGAGCGGCCCGGCCATTTCTGGCTTGTCACCAAGCGCGGCAATCGTCGGGGCCATGTCGCGCAGCGCAAGCAGCGCCTCCATGCTGACTTCAAAAGACGAGACTGGAATGGTGCATTCGCCAGCAGCGGCGAGGCGCATGACCCAGTTGTTCAACTGTCGAGCGCTCTCCCTGCCAAATTCCATGAGTTCGCAGGGGAAGGATGCGGCGCCAATCGCCAGCCAGCCGCGAAATGTCCTTTCTGTGTGACCAATGGCGGTAGCAATTGGGGTCAGGCCGACAATTGCAGCGGAGCCTTTCGCTGTGTGGAATAAGCGGCAGAGTTCAGTGGCCTGGTGATGCGTACCGACTCCTGCCCCAAGCGCCTCGATACAGAGTTCGATCGCGTCGGAGACGATCTGTTTGGCCTCTTCCTCGAAGATGGAAAACACCTCAGTGTCGTCAACTTTTGCTATGGGGTCGGTGTCATTGGTGGGAGAAGACGACATCGACAGTTCTTCGATGTATTGCGCCAGCGTTTTGATCAGTTGGGGTTCGTGTTCAGGTACTTCGCAGAGAGCCGCGAGCAATTCATAGGCTTCGCTCAAATGATTCTTCATTGGGGAAGCGTGCGAATGGGATAGAACTCTTTCGGCGATGCTAGAAATCCAGTCGTACTGAGCTAGTTTTAGCGCGTCGATGGCGGATTGAACTAGAACTGTCGATTGCGCAGAATCTTCTTTCGCAGCTAAGGCGAATGCTTCCATCGCCGCGAACAAAACACTTTCCCGTTCACCAAAGTTGAGGTCTCTGCAGGTATCAGCAAGTTCGTTGAGCATGAGTGTTTGCTCAAGGTGAAGGGATTCTTTTGCAAAACACTCGGCCGCGTATTGGGTGTTTCTTGTTTCAATGGCGTCCAGGAAAACAATCACTGTAGAACCGAGATAGCTCAACAGATGGGGGCTGCGCGGAAGCTTGTCGCGGGGGGCGTTGATAATGCGGAGCAGCAGCGTGATGGCGCGAGAGGCGTTGGGTATAAAGGCTGCCGTCGATGCCGCGTTGGACAGGAGGGTAAGCAGGTCGGGGGAAACGCCGTCGTTTTCCGCAACAGACTCCCAACAGTCCTCAATCTGTGCGAACAGCGACTTCGTTTTCAGCCATTGCGTTGCAACTGCGAAGTCAGGGGCGGCGCTCGATTGCAGATTGGGTAAATCGTAACGTTCCTGCGTGAGTGCAATGCGGCGGGTAACAGGCGGCGCTTTAGCAATGTAGTAAAGCATTCGGGAGAGCAGCCCCAGGTCAATCGAGGCGACCCCCTTGCTGAAGTCCCGCAGCATGAAATCGATGCGAGAGAGAATCTGAAGGAGATCCTTGTCTGGCTCAACCGCGTTGCTCGCAACAATATCGAGGAAGGACGCTGCGATTGAGATAGCGCTGGCGGCTCTGGCGGGGGAGTTGCGATTTTCTATCTTGATTATGGCGTCGCGGCAGGTTCGCCACTTGGCAACGGATTTGGCCTTGGTGGCAGTGAGCATGCTGCTTTGAAACGCTGGCCGGAAGGATGTGGCAGCGGCGCGTAACCGGGGTTCCAGAGAGGCAGATCGACTACCTAGCAGGGGAATGACCGGCATAAAAAAGGTGCCGGGTTTAAGCGCAGGGTCAATGGCGCGAGCCAGTTCCTCAATGTATTGCGTTGCCTCGATCTCTCCTGCACCAAGGCGTCCGAGTTCGAAGGAGATTGCTTCGACTAAGGGGCGCATGCTGGGGGTGACCAGGCGCTGGCGCGAGATGATGGCAACGGCCTCTGCTACGGCATTGATGCCGAAGGAACGAAGCGCGTCCATAATCTCCCCGAGTTCACCTTGAACAGTTTCAACCGGGGACTCCTTGATCAGAAGTGTGGCAATGGGAGTCCATTTGCACAGATTGTCTTTTGCGCATCGTTTGACGCTGGCCAGCGGGAGAGAGTTAAAACGCATCTTTTGCCTCAGTTCGAGGTGGTGAATCGGTTGGCTAGAGTTGCAAGACGCCGAACCACCTGGGCGGCTTCTTCTGCGCGTTGAGCTTGCGCGGTGGTTACCGACTTGACTTGCTCGGCGGAAAGCACGATTTCCTCTGATGCTTTCTCAATCGATTTGAGGGCCTTCCCGGCGTTATTCCACAGTTGCGAGCCGTCAACCATTTCAGCAGTGACTCGCTCTACGGTGGAAATCACAGCATGCGTTTCGCCTTGGATGGCTTGGATGGAAGATGTGATTTTCGTGAGCGACTGCACGGTTGATTGCGATAGCTTCTTGATCTCCTCCGCAATAACCACGAACGGGCGCCCCTGTTCGCCGGCCTCGGCGGCTTTGAGGGAGGTGTTAAGGGCAAGAATTGCAGTTTTCGAGGTGATCGAGTCGATGAACTGGATGATTGAGCCAATCGATTGGGCGGCTTCACCAAGGTGTTTCACGCGCTTGGCGACCTCTTGCATGCTTTCGCGAGCGGAATTCATCTTGCGAACAGCGGCATCTGTAGCAACTGCGCCATCACGGGAAACATCGAGTGATATCTGTGCTTTTTCCGCCGTGGTGGTGGTGGCAGCCTTGGCCCGGCCGGAGATTTCATCAATGGCAATGATGGCGGATTCCGCAGCGTCGGATGCTCGTTTAACGTCTTGAATCGTTTTTTCGAGAGTTTCGGTTGCGACATTGAACGTGTCAGCAATTGCGCTGGTAGCGTGCTCGGTAACGGTGGCGCGTACGGTCAGATTGCCGTTGGCAATCGGCCGAATATCATTCATGAGCTGGAGGATGGCTTCGTCAGTCTCGGCTTGTTCGCGTCGGGCGTTCCATGCCTCCATTTTCTGTTGCCGCGAGCCGATGATAAGCAGCGTAGAGAGGCAGAGCGTGCCGGCGAGCATCAATGCGGCGGCAAGGCTCCAAACGATGGAGGGAAGTGTCGTGGCGATGGGCGTGTCGACGCGAAGCTTCGTTGCGAGGTCGCTTGCGATCTGGTTGATCTGCAGGGCGAGAGCATGCCCTTTTTCAACGGCATCACGAGATTGGCTAATTTCTTCCAAAAGGTCGCGAAGGGCGGTCGCGGAAAGAATTAGGTGATCCTGCTCTGCAACATTGAGGGGTTTCGTTCCGCGGACGGCCGGATCGGTAACTTGGCTGATGATTTGCTGGAGGCTGTCGATGTGTTTCTTCAGCGCCGTGACGCTGGTGTTCGGTGACAAGGCAGCGGCAACGTTTGCGTAGAGCGGGGCAAGTTCTGGTTGCGCCCGATCGCTGTAAATCACCATCAGTGTTTGGAAGGCCTGTTGCTCAAGCGCAGGAAGTTGAGTGATATCAGCCGCCAGTTCTAGGAAATCATTGGTTTTGGCGACGTATTCAGCAACGGATCTGGCAAGAGGGAGAATATCGAGTTGGGTGTTGAGCAGCAGGCCGCTGACGCTGTTTTTCTCCATGTTGCCGATGGAGCGATTCATCTTGATGAGGGCTTCACGCGTTAAGGGGATGCCGGCTTGGTCGCCAGAAAGGATTAGGCGGGTGCCCGCTTGTCCCTCCTGAAGCGTGCCGGAAATTGAAATGGTGCTGGCACGATAAATCGTTTGGGAGTTTGTTAAGTCGGTAGCGACATAGGCGGCGGCGGCGGCCGACATAAACAGGAAAACAGAAATCCCGGTTACATAGGCGTATTGCGTGGACGGCGGATAATGACCAATCACGGGCAAGGGGGCTGGTGCGGAGTCACCCCGTCGCTGAACCGGAACTGGGTGCGAGGGAGTAGTCCGTTTTTTTTGTTTGGCGCTTGCAAAAACAGCCAGTATTTTTTCGCGCAAGCTATTTTGCTCAGGGACGGGCTGGGTATCCATGTTTCATCCTTGTCGGAAAATCTGAGACAGCGACCCTTTCATCAGATCGTCAATGCGGAGTTCGGGGAGCTTTGGGTCGTCACGGCAGAACATTTGAACCTCGGCCAAGATCGCGATGGGGTGTGACGAAAGGCGCAGGAGACTGACGTGTTTGGTCGGTTGTTCGTGCAGCAGAATACTGGCCAGGTTGATCGCTGGAATCACGCGCCCGTCGTACTCGAAAAAGCCGGCAATCCACGCATAGGGCAAGGGGGCAGGGGTAATCGAAGGGGCTTCGCCGATGTGGGAGATAGCCTGTCGTGCGATACGCCACCTTGCGATTCCTTTGTGGAATAGCATGAGCGACCCTTGCTCTGCGGGAGGGGAGGTTTCCGCAAATCGTTCAAGCAAGTAGGCCTGGAAGGCAACCGGATCAAAGGGGTAGGAGGAATCGGTCAAGGGCATGAGCGAGCGCTTCGCGGGTGGCGGGTTTGACAATGTAGGCAGACGCTCCGCTGAATTCGGCGCAAAGCACGTCTGTCTTTCTCGATTTGCTCGATAGCATCACAATGGGACGCTCTTTGTAGTCGGGAAGGCCTCGAATTTTGCGTACAGCATCGAAGCCGGAGGCGCCGGGCATAACGACATCCATAAAAATGATGTCGGGCATGGAGGTTTGGGTTGTCCGTACAGCTTCCTCCGAGCAGCTTGCTTGAACTACCGAAACACCGAGGTCACGCAAGATGCGGGTGACGTGGGCGCGATCGATAGCCACATCATCGACGACAAGCGCTGTGATCATGCGAAGTCTCCCGCAGTAGGAAGGAGCGCGAATTGTCGAAGAGTCGAGAGCATGTCGCTTTCGGTAAATGGCTTTGGCAAAAAGGCGTCGGCGCCGCAGAGAAAGGCACGTTCCTTGTCGATGATGCGATTCTTGCCCGTCAGCATAACGACAGGCAGCGCCATGTAATTTGGGTTGCTTTTGAGCAGACGAATGACCTGATATCCGTTGATTCGCGGCATCAATGCGTCCACAAGCACAAGGTCTGGGCGATTGGCGAGAATGGCTGTCATCGCCAGGTAGCCGTCTTCAGCGGTATGAACCTCAATGGAATGCTTGCGCATCATTGACTGGACGGAGGCACGGATGGTCTTGCTATCGTCGATAACCAGAATGGAGTTTAGTAAGGCCAAGTGAGCGCCCCCAGCAATGTTGATTGCCTACTCTAGCGAAGAGGGAGTTGTCGGGCGACTTGCAAAAACCAGCGATTCAATTGGTCAATACGCACTTGTTCCGTGGAATATGTCCTATACTTGAAGCTCTTACGGCGATAGCCAAGGCAGGTAGCTGGTCATACCTGGGGCGTTTAGTCCAAAGTCAGCCATTTCTTAACCCTGTGGGGATATCCCACAGAGGGGTATCTCCATCCTTCATCGGAGGTACTATGAATCAATCCATCCAAGATATTTTGGTCAGAATGCTTGAGCAGGTATTGCCTGCCACGCATCGTGTGGTGCAAGACTCTCCATTTGCTTCCGTCGTGGTTTTGCCGGTGCACGCAACGGATAGCATGAATATGGTTTGTTTCGAGCATTGTCCGGCAGTGCCAGGCATCGCCGGGGAAACAATCAATGCCACTGCAATCATCGTGGATTCTTGCAAATGGCAGCTCAACCGTGAGTTCGGCGAGCATGCGGCGCTGATCGAAAAAGTGCTCTGTGGCGAAGTTGCCAATGCTGCACTTTCATTGATCAGCCGTGTCATGGCGGACCCGGTGTTTGCTCCATTCGAATGGCGAACCTGCGCGCATGATCGTTTAAAGAAAGAAATGTTTTGTCACGGCAAAAAGGTGTCGTCAATCTGGAAGTTCAAGTCGACCTGGGGCACCTGTCACGGCAACATCGTGAAGACGCTTGCGGCGGCGAAACGTCAGACGGAGGAAGTGCAGCGTGGAATTATTGCAACCTCTGTAGCTGAAAAGCTTTCTCGGTTAACTTCAAGCGAGAAAGTCTGGAGTTAATCATGACAATACTCAAGGCCATTGCGATAACTATCGCTGTTGTTTTTCTGCTCTGGGCCTACACTGAAATAGTGCGTCGGGAACAGGATTTAATGGAAGATAACGAGGAGCCGGATAACGGTGCTCAATCTGAGAAGAATGAAGCATCGATGGATGATAGCGCCCACGAAGATTACCTCATTACAGCGATGTATATGGAGGAGCGTTCTCACCGGGGCCATGATCATTTCCCTTAATAAAAAAACAACCCCAGTTTCTGTTTTCCGAAGCTGGGGTTTTTTATTGTTTGAGCAGGGATAGTCGAACATCATTGTGGCGAAACGCAACGGGTTAGACTAAATGAATATTTAGATACCCGTGGCATTTTTGGCGCGGTGTAAAAACCCCATCATTCCCTAACAAGAATCTAGGAGTCACTCGGCAATGACATAGGGTTTAGGCTACCAGACGGCATGTATGACTAAAGTAATACAATGATTAAATAGGGCATATAAAACAGTGCAGTGATGATTTTGTGTCAAATTTTATGACAGGAAAGCACCCGGAAAGGTGATGGTGATTTTTCGGAAATGTCTGCTAGAATCCATGCACAATAAATTGCACGGAAATGAAAAATGAGAGCCGTTCAGTGTAGTGAATCAGCGGAGCAGAACCGTCAGGTTGATGCTGACCATAACGAGTACCTCTGCGAAGTCAAGGATGGGAAAATCGTTCAGGTTTGTCTCTGCCTTGAGCCGAATATTCCCAGCGCGTATCGTATCAAAGTGGTACGAGGCTGCGCACAAGAGACGATCACACTACCTAAAATTGAACCAAGGATTATGCTTGGGCGTTCCGGGCATGTTTTGTTAGATGCAAAACAAGTATTGCTTGCGGGGTACTCGCCGTTTTTGTCCCGCTCATGGCAACAGTGTGTTCCTCTAAAACAGAAGCAACGACTGGTTGAAGCCTTCCTTGCACTGGATAAAGACGAACAAAAAAAATTGCTCGCTAACCCACGCCTTTTTGCCTGGGGGGAATATGAATATTAAGCACACGCAAGAGATATGTAGTGGGTGTAGCAATGACTGCACCCGAACGCCTACATCAGAAGGGACTGAGCGCATCAGGATGGCGGAACTAATTCTTGCGCTGTGTGAGCAATCCAAGCCGACTCAGTTGTTGGTAATGGATTTTCCTAGTGGCCTTCGGCAGATCCTTCCCGTTGGCCAGTTGGCTAGGGCAGAGGAATATACGCATTGCGGTCAACAGATACGCCATCCTCGCGGGCCGTCTCCTGCCAGTGCCGTTTCAGTTCGTGTGATTGATACGAAAGAGGCGATTGAGCTTGGATATTTTCCGGAGCCGGTGATGACTCGATGGCTGAAGGGGGCCAAGCTGATGCGGGAGGAAGTGGCAGAGATAATTTCGGAGCTTTCGGATTGCGACAAGGCCCGGTTGTTGACGGGGCAGTGCATTGTGGACCGACTGGAGTACGACACGATTATGGCGCTGCTCCCGGATACGGGGTATCGGCCGGCGATCCCGAGCGCCTGGGTTCGTTTGTTGCGCTCGGTTGATGTTGCGTTCCCCGCGGCCATGTCCGTGCTGCTGGGGAGGTTGGTGGACATTGACCATGCGTTAGGTGGCGCAACGAGTCAGACGCCGATTGTGCCGTTGAACCCGGCGAATTGTTTTTCCGCATTTACCACGGTGTCACCGGAGAAATGCCGGGTGGTGATTTTAGGGCAAGATCCCTATCCGAACCGTCATCATGCGATGGGTTTGGCGTTTTCCGTACCGGAAGGCGAAAAGTTGCCGCGTAGCCTGAGCAATATCTACA